>CALRLN020000545.1:0-3800 GCA_943368675.1 Chitinophaga pinensis
ATCAGTTATACAGGTTCGCCTTATTGTAAAACGGCGGGTGTTTCCAATGTAAGCTTAACAGGTACCACAGGAGGTACCTTTACATCTTCACCGGCAGGTTTAGCCATCAATAGCACAAGCGGGCAAATCACGCCAGGTAGTAGTACAGCGGGTGTTTATACGGTTACTTACACCATTGCAGCCAGCGGGGGTTGTGCTGCTGTAACGACAACCACCAGTGTAACAGTGAATACTAATCCTGCTGTAACATTTGACTCGAATTCACCTGTCTGTGTAGGTCAAATACTTAACTTAAGTGCCTCAGATGGTAGTTCATATACCTGGAGTGGACCAAATAGTTTCAGTTCTGCGGAGCAGAATCCAGGCATAAATAATGTTACTTCTGCCGCTACAGGTATTTATACGGTTACTATTACTACTAATGGTTGTACAGCTACTGCTACCACTTCAGTAACGGTTAATGATTTGCCATCAATACTCATTAGCACTAATTCTCCTTTATGTGCCGGACTAGACTTAAATCTGTCTGCCGCTGGTGGTGCTTCTTATAGTTGGACGGGCCCGAACGCTTTTAGCTCAAGTAGTAGTACATCAACAATTATGGATGCTACATTAGCTATGTCGGGGGTATATACCGTTTCTGTAACTGGTACTAATAATTGTACTATGATTGCTACGACAAGTGTAACGGTTAACCCAAAACCTGAAAAACCTACACTATCGACCCCAAATGCAGAAGTATGTATTTCTGAAGGAAATTCATATGCTACCCTTTATGCAAACGGCTGTACCGGAACAGTTATCTGGGAAAATGGAGAAACAGGTTCTAGCATAACAATTCAGGTGATTGCTACTGATTATTACCGCGCATTATGCAAGGTTGGAAATTGCTCATCAGATTACTCTGACCCGCTGCAAATTACTGTAAAAACTAAACCACTTGCTCCGGTAGTTACAGCAAACAAGACTGCTTATTGTAGTGGAGATGAAGAGGGTATAATACTTAAGGCAGTAGGTTGCAACGGCACTATTTTATGGAACAGTGGCTTAAGCTCAAGTACTATTACTGTTTCGCCAACAACCGCAACAAGTTATTCTGTTACTTGTACCAACGATTGCGGTACAAGTGCCGCAGGAACATACACAGTAAGTGTAAACTCCTTAAGTCCACCAACCCTATCGCCTGAAAATCCAACAATTTGTGGGTCCGAAGGAAATACAATATTAACAGCAAGTGGTTGTGATGGTGTTGTTCAATGGTCAACTAATCAAACTGGCTCTGCAATTTCGGTTTCGCAGGGTGGAACCTATTCAGCTAAATGTACCAATGAGGGGTGTGAGTCTGAGAGTGCTGAGACAGAGATAAAAATGGGTATTGATCCTGTAGTAACAATTTCTCAAAACAGCCCAAAACTAGGAGGCACTTTAATATTTATTCCTCAAGATAATTCTACTGATACTCCTTATCAATATGAATGGAGCGGGCCTAATAATTTCACTAGTATACAAAGTGTTATTGCCATTCAAGACGTAGAAGAAATAAATATAGGTGTTTATACGGTTACTGTTACCACTATAGAAGGTTGTAGTATTACAACAACAGTAACTCCAGTACTTAATCCGTGCAATTTCAATATAAAATCCTTCGATACAGGACTAAATATTGAAACTAACAAGCTTGATCAGGACATTTGTTCTGCCAGTACTTTGAAACTATCTGTAATCGATATTAATCGTAATGCATTTACAAATGGACAATTTAATTGGACAGTACCTGAGGGAGTAACTGGCAATCTGGCAAATCCAGAAATTAATATTAATAAACCAGGTATCTATAAAGTAAGTATAAATTTAGGTACTAATACTACCTGTCAAGCAGAAATCGAAATTATTCAAAGAAACTCTCGGACACTAATTAGTAAGTTATCCTACGAAACATCCTTGTATGGTGGAATATCAGCATCAAGTTTATTAAGAATTGATAAACTTAGACAATCGAACCAAACTACTTCAAATGAAGACTTGCCAGCTATTGTAACTCCAATTAAATATTTTGGAGAAAATTTATTAGCTGCCAAAAGGATAAATGGTGTTTTGGAACCTTTAGATAAAACAGCTAATCAAACAGATAGCCGTTTGCTATCTGTTCTTGAAGACAACGTAGAAAATAGTTATATAATTCGTATTATTCCAACACCTGATTATAACTCAACCCATTCTCAAATTAGCCTCTATGATTTAACTGGTGAAATCAGGTTATATGATCCTTCAGAAAAGAATTTTATTAAAGGGTGGAAATATGTTGGCGGAAATGTAACGGAAACTCTTAGCTATGAATCGGATCAGGAAATCGAATATTTTCTTGGTCAAAATTGTAATACAGGACAAAATCTTGTGACTAAAGAATGGGCAAATGCCCGAAATGATGCTTCCAGTACGGACACTGGTATAAACTTACCACCGCTGAATGATTACTGTAGTACGTCTATTGTGGCTTTAAAAACCAAAGGAGTGAAAGGCTCTAGAGTAGAATTATCTGTTACGGGTTGTTTTGGAAGCATACAGTGGAATACAGGAGAAACGAGTACTATGATACATCCGGTTCTTGATAATACAAAAATGTATTCTGTATTCTGTAAGCAAAAAAATGGTCCAGAAATATGTAGTGATTTTATTACCATTGAGGTTTATCCTGACAATTGTCCGAGTTTCCAGATTACTTCTTCTGCAGAAAATATTAATTCCGGCGATTTAATTACATTGACAGCAAGTGGTTGTAATGGTGAATTCTCATGGAATAATCATATGGGGACTAATTTAAGTATAAAGTTAACTCCAATAACTAACACTGTTTACAGTGCTATATGCAAGCAAGCGAATGGAGACATATGTTTGGCTGATAAGCTTATTTCTGTCCAATGTAAAGCGACTATTTTAAATATCGGCATGTCAGTTACCGGGATTTTCGGAGGGCAAAAAAGTATAACTGCACAGGCATCATGTTTTAATTATCCGAATATAACTTGGTCTTGGACTCCATATGAAAATGCTTATGCAGAGAACGGAGCGGCCACCGGCCAAAATATAAAACTAAAGGGAGTAGATGGTGATATTATCCTTAAATTGAAATGTGAAAAGTTGGAATATCCTAATGGAATTCGAGTTGCCAGTGGTTGTGAAACCTCCGTTTCATTAAGGAAACCTAGAGAAAAGTGCGACCAGTTCAAAATAATTCAAGAAAGACAAACCAATAATACCATTAAGTTAATAGGTGATAATTATAGAAATTGTCAAACTGTATTTTGGTGGAATGGCCAAGAAGGTGATGAAGTAGTAATTCCAATTCCAACAACCCCTACAACCTATAAAGCTACCTGTGGTGAGTGTGATGTGTACACAACTGTGTACCCAAATGAAAAGATTAATAGTTTTCATATTCGGACGCATCGTGGCAATTCTCTTACCCCCGTCACAGGTAGTTTGTCTATTGTACCATCTTATTATCCTATATGGCTATATGCTTTTGGATGTTCTGGAACGGTAAAATGGTCATCTGATAAACAATCAGATGTACCTATGTCCCAAAAAGATTTCTATGGTCAACTTAAAATTGGAGTAGGTACTTACATTGCTAAAATACCAGAAGAGCAAACCATTTATACAGCCACCTGTACGGAAGAGGATAATACAATTACTCAAGTTAGTATAATAGTCCCTTCACGTGGATATACCTCTTGTCTTAAAATTAAAGATAATCCAACAAAAATTGTTAGCGGAGATGATGTTAATCTTGAAATTTC
>CALRLN020000546.1:0-3797 GCA_943368675.1 Chitinophaga pinensis
TGAAGATGCGTATATTTTTGCAAGAAACTTATATGAATCCGGTAAATTTAATGAAACAGATTATCAGACATACAGAAGTATGTTCAATACGATTACTCAGGCGATTACTCACCCAGATCTCATGATTTATCTTCGGGCAGACTTACCCAAACTTCAAAGACAAATAAGTAAACGCAACCGCGATTTTGAAAGAAATATTGATCCTGACTATTTAATCAAGCTTAATACTTTGTATGAAGATTTTGTAAATCTATACACTCACGGAAAATTATTAATTATAGATGTCAATAATTTAGACTATGCAGAGAATGAGAAAGATTTTATGCAAGTAATTGAATTAATTGATAAAAATATCAATGTCGGTACCCAACTCGAAATTAATCCTTTGCTTTAATTTGAAAAACAAAGGCTAACTTAACTTGTGCCTGTTGGTTGTAAGGAGTCCTTTTTCCCGATTTTTGTTTTGAGGTAAGTTTTAAATTTATCCAGGTAAACGTCATAGATATCACTATCGAATAAACGGGCGTCATTAGTAGCTTTATACAAAAAGTACAATCCGAAGCCCAACAAAATAGTATCAGGCATCCATACCCCCATTGCTACATACCAGATTCCTTCTTTAGCATATTTATCGCCCAATTGCATCAGAACATACATAAGAATAAAGAAAGTAATGGAAATCAGAACCGGCATTCCGAATCCTCCCTTTTTTATGATTGAACCTAAGGATGAACCAATCAGAAACATTACAAAGCAGGCAAATGCCATTGTAAACTTATGCCAGCGTTCTACATCAGATTTGTTTGCATCTTTTAACTTACTTTTCAGTATTTCAAGGTTTGTTTTATAATGATCCTGTACGCTTTTAGCCTGAGAGAATGCCGTTTCGAAAGATTCCATCATTTTAGACTCCTCATGCAATGGCTTCATCCGCTCGTCCACCCATTTGCCGGGCAATATAATGCGCTTATTTAAAGTATCTTTAATGATTCTTTTCAGGTGATGGTTATAGAATTGATCCATTGAGGCAATCTGCACTTTTTGTGAGAGTGCAATTTCTTTATGAATTGAATCTACCTGGCGGGAAAGAGCAGAAACATCCTTCATGTATTCATGGTACTTGAACTGAGATTCATCTGTTCTTTTCATACCAAATGACTCCAGAGCGAAAACCAGTCGATTCTTTTTAAAGGAGTTTTTTACAAATTGTGTTTCACTACTGCTTCCTCCGGATGTATTTTTGTAATCCATATAATTGACACCATTATATAGCTCGAATACCAGATAATTATTGTCGAGCATAGTATACATTTTACCTGAATCTGCCAGTGTAACGTTAATATTGCCCTCGTTGGTAGAATGATTATATATAGTAACCCCCTTTAGCGTTTTTCCATCAGGATATTTTTTTAGTACCTTGATTTTATACCCCGGCAACTCTCCGTAAAAAATTCCTTCCTTTATATTTAATGTAACTTTTGTCGTTTTTACATCATATAATAAACTATAACCTTTCAGGTTTGCCCAGGGACTGACTTTATTATTGAACCAGAACGAAAAAACACTTATGCCTAATGCGAAAATCAAGGTTGGTAAAAGCACTCTCGAAATGGGAATACCGGAAGCCTTAATGGCAGTTAGCTCAGAATGCTCTCCTAAATTTCCAAAGCACATTAATGAAGCAAGCAGGGTAGCAAGGGGAAGAGATATTGGTACTGTAATAAGAGAAAAATAGACAAAAAGTTTCGCAAAAACATCGTATCCTAAGTCTTTACCGACAAAATCGTTAAAGTAAAGCATAAGGAAACGCATTAAAAAAATAAAAACTACCACACAGGTAGTTAATATAAATGGTCCGATAAAAGACTTTATAACTAAAAAATCAATTTTCTTCATTCACGACATCAATGTTAGCCCTTGCAAAATTCTCAAATGAATTTTGTTTGTGCAAGTCTGTTAAGCATATTTAACAAATTATCCTCCAACAATCTCACGTAATTTATCTACCATTCCATCCCACATATCTTCTAATTCAGATTCATCCTGATTATCAGAATTATCAATTATTTTGAAGAAAGTAGCATTTGTTAATTCACTTTGTTCTAATTTGAATTCCACATAATTTCCTTTTTGTTCGTCATTCAGAAAATCAAATTTAGTAGCTTTATTCATCCTTTGAGAGGTGAGTCGTGCCGGATGGCTTTCGTTATCCCAGATAAAATCAAAGTTGCCATCATTAATATATTTCACTTTCGATGCAAACCACTGTTGCAAACCAGAAGGGGTGCTAATGTATTGATATAAGACTTTAGGTGATGCCCTAAATTCATACTCCCGAGTAAACTTAAATTTTCCCATATCAAGAAGTTTTTAATAATCATTCATACCCGATTCTATTTAGCATGAATGAATGATTTTTTCAAGAATTTATATAATTTTTTGCTAAAATTCATTCTGATGAATTTTATTTTTTGCAATGTATGAAAACTTTCCCTAATTTCGCAACATAATATTAAGGACGAGGGTTTAAGGGCGCAAATTTTTTAATATTTTATATTTCGGCGGGGTAGCTCAGATGGTTAGAGCGTAGGATTCATAACCCTAAGGTCGGCAGTTCGATCCTGCTCCCCGCTACTAAAAAAACAGTTACAATTTTGTAACTGTTTTTTGTTTTCAGACTAAAATCGAACCGAAAATTTAAGATTCACCTCCGAAAATACTCTTCCAAATTACATCATATACCTCAGTCGCGGCAATCTCCTTATTTATATTCTGATTACTTATTAATACCGGATAAAATTCCTTACCAACTGCCAGAGTACCATGAGAACCCTTTATAAGCTCAGCTTTGAGCGGAATTACATCCATTCTATATCTGAATCCGGTTAATTTGCGTGCTAATTTATAAGCGGCTCTTAATTTAATAAGCGGATTGTCAGGATTCATAAACATCTCAACAGGGTCATAACCAGGCTTATTATGAATGTCTACACTGCGAGCGAAGTCGGGCGCTACCTTATCATCAAACCAATAATAGTAAGTAAACCAACTGTTGGCCTTAGCCATCAAAACCAGGTCACCGGCTCTTTCGTGATTAATATGGTATTTACGTTTCTCTTCTTCATCCATTATCACTTCAATACCATCAACTTTTGATAAAATTTCTTTGATTCGTTCTTTCTGGCTCTTATCATTAATGTATATATGGGCAATCTGGTGGTCGGCTGCAGCAAATGCTTTAGATGCGCCACAGTCAAGTAATTCTAGGCCACTTTCAATCCGAACTGAAATCAAACCATTTTCACGGAGAATACGATTGATATGTATAGGATTATTTACATTATTGATACCATACTCTGAAAGCAAAATCACATTTGCATTTCGTTTTTCATAATAGTTTACGAGTTCCTCAACCAATGTGTCAATTTCATGTAAATCCTTAGAAATTTTATAGAAGTCTACTCCGAATTTTTGCAGACAATAATCTAAATGAGGTAAATATATTAATGTTAAAGTTGGATTGTGGTCTTTATCTACTTCTAAAGCCGCATTGGCTATCCATTTGGAGCATTCAATACTTGTATTGGGCCCCCAGAATTTAAAAAGGGGAAATGTGCCAAATTTTGCTTGCAAATGGTCTCTTAAATCAGCTGGGTATGTGTAACAATCAGGAACTTTAACGCCGTCCGAATGATATTGTGGTCGTGGTGTAGCTGAAAAATTAGCAGATGAATACATATTATACCACCAAAACATTTTCGAAACGGTGAAATCAGGATTTTTTCGTCGTGCTGCTT
>CALRLN020000547.1:0-3796 GCA_943368675.1 Chitinophaga pinensis
AACGGTGTTTATAACGGTTATATCAACCTGCATGAGCATATTCACAGACTTAACCGTGACGGCTCTATCGACGAGGCCATCCATGTATGGGATTTCTCTATTACAAAAAATGTTGCTTCGCTTCTATTAAGTGCCATCATCCTGATTATCCTGATGACAACCGTAGCCAAGAGCTTCAAGACTAACAGAGGCAAAGCGCCTAAAGGCATTCAGTCATTTATTGAACCGATTATATTCTTTATCAGAGATGAAGTAGTAAAACCGAATATCGGGCCTGCATACGCTAAGTATTTACCTTACTTACTTACTTTATTCTTCTTTATTTTAACCAACAACCTTCTGGGCTTATTGCCGGGTGGTGCCAACGTAACAGGTAATATTGCCATTACTTTAACGCTCGCAGTTATTACTTTCATTCTTACCCATATCAATGCCAATAAACATTATTGGTTGCACCTAGTAAAACCAGAGGGTGTACCTGTATTGATGCTACCTTTAATGTGGGTGGTAGAGATTGCCGGTGTATTCATGAAACCTATGTCTTTAATGATACGGCTTTTTGCCAATATGACAGCAGGTCACATTATCATTTTAAGTTTATTAGGTTTGATTTTTATCTTTAAAAGTTTTGCCGTAGGTGGTGTAATCACCGTATTCACCTTGTTTATGAATGCCATTGAGTTATTGGTAGCATTCCTGCAAGCCTTTATCTTTACGCTTTTATCATCAATGTATATCGGCAGTGCTATCGAAGAACATCACCAAGCAGACCACGGCCATTGATTATTTGTTTCTAGTATTGTATTTATTTTTTCACTAATATAAATTATTTTATCATGTCTTTATTACAAGTTCTTTTACAAGCAGGTGCTGATGGAGCCCGCGGTTTTGCAGTAATGGGCGCAGCAATTGGTGCTGGTCTTGCAGCTATTGGCGCTGGTTTAGGTCTTGGCCGTATCGGTGGTAGTGCATTGGAAGGTGTAGCTCGTCAACCAGAAGCAGCTAACAAAATCCAGACTATGATGATCATCATCGCTGCCCTTGTAGAAGCCGTAGCACTTTTTGCAGCCGTTATTTGTCTTTTGATCTCTTTCAAATTAGTATAAGAATCAAAGCAGTACGACTCTGATTATAATCCTGTACTATTGGCATTAGGCCTTAGTACAGGATTAAATCTAACACACGGATGCCGCCCGATTAACGGCTGGTGTAAAGTGATTTATAATAAATTAGTTATTATAAATAAGCAAGTCAGACCTTTACAAATCAAATAATTAAAATAAAATCTTTTAACTGATATGGAATTACTAACCCCCAGCCCCGGATTGATTGTCTGGATGCTTTTGGTTTTTGGTATTTTAGTTTTTTTCCTGGCTAAATTTGCATGGAAGCCAATCCTGAGTTCATTGAAAGAGCGTGAAGATTCAATTGAGTCAGCTTTGAGAATGGCAGAAGAGACACGTGCAGAAATGGCAAAATTAAAAGCAGACAACGATAGAATTATCGCTGAAGCACGTTTGGAACGCGACAAGATTATTCGTGAAGCTAAGAATGCTTCTGATAATATGCTTGCTGAAGCCAAAGAAAGAGCAGTAGCAGAAGGCAACAAAATTATTGCTGATACACGCGAAGCGATCCAACAGGAAAAGGTAGCAATGGTTGCGCAAATGAAAAAAGACGTTGCCGCTTTCTCGATAGAAATTGCAGAAAAAGTTTTACGTAAAGAGCTAAGCGATAAAAAAGCGCAGGAGTCTCTGGTATCAAACCTTATCTCTGAAGCGAATTTAAATTAATACGCTACAAGGTATAGTTTAATAACTACCGTTCAATAAAAAATACCACTTTTTTGCTATCTTGCTGTAAAGCTCTTGCAAAATAAGTATCCCAAAATTTGTTTTTTTGATACAGTCGGTTGTACTTTTGTATAATTATATGTAGCAACCGAGAATTTAGTTCTAGATTAAAAAAAATGGCAGATTCAATAGTTGCATACCGATACGCTAAGTCATTATTTGATTTGGCAACAGAAAAAAAAGTTGTAGAGAAAGTAAACGACGACATGCTGTTGTTTAAACAAATTTGCGACGAAAATAGACAATTTGCTGTTGTAATGAGTAACCCTATTGTTCGTCACGACAAAAAACTGGGAATATTGAAGAATATTTTCGAAAATCGTGTCCACGATGTTACTTATTCAATATTCAACGTCTTAACTAAGAAACATAGAGAGAATTTGATTTACCCGATTGCCGACGAGTTTCAAAAACTGTATAATGAGCAAAAAGGTATTCAAAAAGCTACAGTTACTACTGTTTCTCCATTGACAGATGCCCAACGTAAAGAATTTACAGATTTGGTTGCAAAAGCTACCAAAAAAGATGTAATTTTAGAGGAGAAAATCAATGAAGAACTGATTGGAGGTTATGTGTTGAAACTGGATGACAGACAAGTAGATACTTCTATCAGAAAGAAATTAAATGATTTAAAACTAACATTAGCATAGATTTTGCGTTATGTTAAAAGAAATTAGTTTTCATGGCTATAAAGTTGAGAAATACCCCCGAGTTTCGGGGGTTTTTTCTTTGTATACAGTCTACAATAATTCCAGTGAAGGATTCCAGAAATGTTTATTGAAATCAATAATCCTGTCATTTTCTACTTTCACTCCTTCTGCCTCTAATAGCTCCTGCATCACGTTGCCACCAAAGTGATGCTTACCACTTAAAACCCCATTTCGATTCACAACCCTATGCGCCGGTACGTCAGGCATATTATGACAGGCATTCATTGCCCAACCAACTAACCTCGCCCCTGATTTAGAGCCTATATATGCCGCAATAGCGCCATAGCTCGTTACCCGGCCAACCGGAATCAGCCGGACTACCTGATAAATACTATCAAACGCATTGTCTGTTGAAGAAGAAGCCATTGAATGATTTGTCTGAACTTTGATTTACCTGATTTTCTGATTTCGCTGACGTGTTCAAAACTGATTACTGTCTCTGCAATTTTTCAATTGTGTTAATTAAAAGACAACTTCGATTCAAAAAATCATTTAAATCAGATGAATCACAGTTCAGACAGGTTCGACAATTATTTATTTCCTTCCTTCTCCTTTATCTCCTTATCCAGTTTATTAAACCATTCTTCTCCATAAAAACGGGTAAGAGGGTCTTTCAGAAACTGGTAAACGGGTACGCCCAATTTATCACCCAGTTCACAGGCATCGCTGCAAATAGACCAGCGGTCATAATTAACCGCATGGAAATTATCGTATTTAGTAATACGGATAGGATATAAATGGCAGGAGATAGGTTTCTTCCACGATATTTTGCCGTCAATATAAGCCTGTTCGATACCGCATTTCAGAATGCCTCTTTCATCATAAATAGCATAGGCACATTCACGGTCACCAATGGTCGGAGTAGAAAAATCGCCCTCCCAGTCTTTAATATATTTACCCTGCTCTTCAATAGCCTTGATTCCGGCTTCCGAAAGATACGGTTTTACCTCTTCGTATATTTCTTCCAGTATCGGCAGTTCTGACTCCTCCAGAGGAGCGCCTAAATCGCCCTCTACACAACATGCTCCTTTGCATTTTTCCAGATTGCAAACGAAGAATTTTTCCGCCACATCATCGCTGATACAGGTATTGTCTATTAAAATCATTTTGCTTGTATAAATAAAAAAATATGCCATGCTATGAAGCATGGCATACCTAAAACCTAATATTTAACAAAGGTACGAATTAAGAAACTGTTTGAGTTAAATTTTTAGAATCAAAATGCATTATTTT
>CALRLN020000548.1:0-3792 GCA_943368675.1 Chitinophaga pinensis
GAAAGTTCAGCCCTGTGAAAGTACTGGCTACCAGAGATGGCGTTGCCACAGTAAGGAGGTTGCTTCCTGACTGAAAGGTAAAGCCTCCGTTAAAGGTGGCATTAGGCAAAAACATGTTTTTACTACCGTATACATCCCACTTGGCCGATTCAATATTATTTTGTGCTTTTCGAATACCCACATTCTGCTGAATAGCCATTTGCAGGGTTTCCTGAAAACTTAATACTTTGGTTTGCGCCGAAAGACTAAGGCTAAAGCACAAGGTACTTAAAAGCAATAAGACTCTTTTCATTATTTCTTTACGGTTTTTTCGCCACTTTTACCAGCGAACTATCTATTAATGAATTACCGATATTTAGTGCTACCACATCGCCTTCATTCAGGCCTGAGTATACACGGTATTGCAGCCCGTCTCCTGCCCCGATTTTAATAGGCCGGTAATAGATGCGGTTGTCTTTGATGACAGGCGCAAAATATTTATCTCCCTTCACTACCAGTGCCTGTGCCGGAATGCTCAGAAATTCCTGTGCAGGTAAATGAATCAGCACTTTAAGGAAGCTACCTGCCAGTATCTGATTATTGGCATTGTTGTACTCTATTTCGGCCAGCATCATCCGTGTCCGGCTATCCAGTTCACCTGTCATACGTGTGATTTTGGCATGTAGCGTATCGGCAGAGCCCGGGATAAGCATATCAACAGGCGTACCCGGGCGCACAACTCCCGCATCGGCCTGTTCTACAAAAATGGTGATCCTTAAACGATTTACCTGCGAAATAGTCACTACAGGCAAGGCACTGGTTTGTGAGGAGGTCGCTGCCTGTAATAGTGCCCCGACATCAGCATAACGAGCTGATACATTGCCAGCAAACGGGGCTTTGATAGTTGCATATGACAGTTTCTCTTTTTGGGCATCCAGCCTTGCTTTAGCCATTTCTACATCGGCGCGTGCCTTGTCGGCTTCCTGGTCGGTCACATATTTTTTTGCCAGCAAAGACTCTACCCGTTGTAAATAGCTTTGCTTTTGCTTTAAGTCTGCTTCTAAAGCCAGTTTTTCCTGTTCCAGATCAGGTGATTCAATGATGGCGATTGTCTGGCCTGCCTTTACGTTCTGTCCTTTATCTACATATAATTTTTGCAGGTAACCACTTATTTTGGCATACAGGGTTACAGACTGATAAGGACGGGCTTCGGCAGAAAGCATGAGTGTTCTACCTGATTTCTGCTGGCTGATGGTGGTAGTACTCACCGTCGTTCCCTCAGGTTTTGCAGTGGTAGTAGCTTTGGCAGAATCTGAACAGCTTATCGTAAAAATCCCGACTCCTACGACTACCAGAAGAACTACCAGTAATCCGATTCGGCGAAGATTTTGTTGATTTCTCATAATATTCATTGTTTTTTTAATGTCTTTTATATTTCGTTGTATCAGGCCACCACGTGAGTGGTTTCTTCCTGGTCTTCTAATAAACTTACTCTTCCTTTTGATTTTCCTCTATACAAGCCTGCATATACAACCGGAACAACAAAAAGCGTAAATAGGGTGGCAATGATTAACCCGCCAATTACGGCACGGGCTAAAGGAGCATTCTGTTCAGAACCCTCTCCTAAACCAATAGCCATCGGAATCATACCTAATACCATGGCAAGGGCTGTCATCAGGATAGGGCGAAGACGGGTTTTGCCAGCCTCGGTTACGGCTTTTAATATTGAATATCCTTCCATGCGGAGGTCGTTAGCATAGCTTACCAGTAAGGTAGCATTAGAGGCCGCAATACCCACCGCCATAATTGAACCCATCAGAGATACTACATTGATAGTGGTGCCTGTAGCATACAAAAACAGAATAATGCCTACAAGAGCTCCCGGAATAGATACCAATACAATAAGTGGGTCTTTTAATGACTGGAACAATACCACCATTAAAACATAAACGAGCAGGATTGCTAATACAAGACCCTGTGCCATATTAGTAAATGAATCAGTCATTACCTGTCCCTGTCCCCTGACATTGATGCTGAATCCTTTCGGTAAGGTACCCATATTTTTTACAATACGGTCAATATCAGCCGAAACCGAGCCTAAATCTCTGCCTTCTACATTGGCTGAAACATTAAGTACCCGCTGGATATTTTCATGGTTAATCTGGCTTGGCATTACACTCGGTTTAATATCCGAAACATTCCGGACCGTCTGTGCTATTTGTCGTGGCACATCAGTGGGTTGCAATGTAGAATTTGTATTCAATGCATTGGCTGCTGCATTAGTAGTAATCGGCAGGTTCATTAAATCACTTACAGACTGAATCTTACTAGTCGGTGTTCTTACTACTACTGCATAGTTTACATTATTGGCAGGATTCAGAAAGTAAGAAGGTGCGAATAAACCACTTGATGATAAATTAACCAATAGGTTACTGGCTACATCTCTCTGGCTCAAACCTACCTGTGCGGCTCTTATCCGGTCAACATCTACTTTCAGTGTAGGGTAGTCTAATACCTGCTTGATCGTAACGTCTTTCAATCCGGCTACTTTTTTAAGAGAATCTCTTAATACTTTGGCCATTTCATAACCTTTTTCATAATTGGTTACCTCAACCTGCACATCAATAGGAGAACTCAGACCAAAGTTCAATACCTGCCCAACCATGTCGGCAGTCTGAAAATAGGATTGTGTGCCGGGGAAATCATTATCTAATGCCTCTCTTATTTTATTCCTGTAGATTTCAGTAGGTTTATGGCCTTTCTTCAAAGAAATCATAATTTCCGCATCCATGCCATTCACATTATCAGACTGGACATAAGCCAGGTTAAAGAAAATCGGCACACCAATATTGGCACTGATGGTACCTAGTTCTTCCGGTGGTACTATTTTTTTAACAGCATTTTCTATTCGTTCCACATAATTTTCAGTCTCTTCAATACGTGTACCGAAAGGTGCTCTGAAATGCAGTTTCATAAATCCTGTATCAGTAGTAGGGAAGAAGTCAGTACCCACTCTTGGGGTAACGAATACTACTGTAATAACCAACAGAATCAACGAACCAATCAAAACGAGCCCTTTGTTTTTTAAAGTTTTGCGTAAACGGCTGGCATAGGTATTTTGCAAGCGTTCGAACTGACGGTCTCTCCAACGGTCAAATCTGGTTGAATGCGCTTCATGCGAACCTGCCGACAGCATAAGACGCGAAAGCAGCGGAACCAATGTTCTTGACAATATATAAGATGTAAGCATGGCAACCACCACCGACAGCGCCATTGGGACGAACAAAAACCCGGCTGGCCCTGTAATAAATAGCACCGGAATAAACACAATACAGATAGATAGAGTAGCAACCAGGGCAGGGGTGGCAATATCACTTGCACCATCCAGAATTGCCCGCACCAGCGATTTCCCCATGCTCAGGTGCCGATGAATACTTTCTATGGCCACTGTAGCATCATCAACCAGCATACCTACTGCTAAAGACAAACCACCCAGGGTCATGATATTCAAAGAGTTACCAGTCAGGTCAAGGAAAATAATAGCTGTCAGAATTGCTAGGGGGATAGACGTAATAACGATAAATACGTTCCGCCAGTTACCCAGAAAACCAAAAATCATTAGGCCTACCAGAAAAATAGCCAGCACCATCTCGTGCAAAACGTTATCGATTGCCGAACTAACAAATATACTCTGGTCGAAATCGGTGCCGATTTCAAGTCCTTCAGGCGCTACCTCCTTTATTTTCGGAATCATGTTTTTAGAAGCCTCCACGATAGTCAGCGTTGAGGCACTCGATTTCCGGAGAATAGACA
>CALRLN020000549.1:0-3789 GCA_943368675.1 Chitinophaga pinensis
TATTTACTCTACTTAATGTCCCATTAATACTCCATTTTCGAAAGTAATAATAGATTATTTGCCAAGATAGCTTTGGATGATTTAGATTCCTCCATTGGGTGCCTGTTCTAAGTATTTCTAATATCCCATTAATTATTTCTCTTAAATTACGTTTCCTATGTTCATTTAAAATTTCTTCAATAACTTGCCATCGCTTCGGCGCTCCGATGGGTATCGGTCAATTCAGTAAAATGAGTTTGCATTAAATTTATAGTTTGGTCGCTTACAATTTAGGCAACCGATACCCTTTTTCAAAATTTAAACATGCTCTAAATTACTTCCAAATGGATTTCTATTTCTTTCAAAACATTAATAATATCATGATTTTCAGACTTAATGCTAATTTTGAAATCATTTACCGAGTCATTCACTTGCTGATCAAGTATTTCAATTTGGGAAATAAGCTCGGGCATTCTCAAATTGAAATGATCTTCAATCCACTCATTAAAATCTTTTTCTCCTTCAATATTTTCTACCAGACTTTTATATAATTCATCAAAAAACCGTTTTATCTTAGCAGGATTATATTTTTCAATTAATCGCTTTTCAATATTTTGACAAAGCTCCAAGCCATATTTTTTGAACTGATAGTTTCTTTTGATTTCATTACGCCATAAAAATGATTCTTGTAGCCTCAGAATTATTGTATTATTTCTATTATACTCAGTTCTCGAACTTTCATTTCCTTGGTCTTTAAATACCTTGTTGATGACTGTAATGATGTTTTCTTCAGTAAAGTCTTTGTCCTTATATTTGGCATAAAGAGATAGGAGAATCAATCCGTCATTCTTCTCTGGAATTAATTTTTCATATTGGCTTTTTGCCTCCCTGTATAAGTCAAAGCTTTCCATTTAGGTAACTTAAGTGTTCATTTTCACATTATCAAATGTCTTCAATTCAATAAATTTCGATTTAAATAAATAAGAAGGAGTTTTTTTCTTTAAAAGATTTTGAAAATTTCATCATGTATTGACAGCAATATTTGCTTTTGCCGATACACTACAATGCTTCATAATAAATCAATTCTAGACAAAATGTTTGTACTTTCCATTGATTGAATAGAATTATCAATAAAAATACAGTCAGTCGAACTTCCTTTATCGCTCCTCAATCAAGATTTTCAAATCACCAGCTTTTATTTTCCCGTCGCTCTTATAATTTAAAAAAACCTCAATAAAACACCATAACACTCCCGGTAATGTTTTCCAGATTAGCCGCATTAGGTTTGATGACAAAAAAATAATCACCCGCTTGAACCTTTTTGCCTCCTGACATACCATCCCAGGGTGTTGTATAGCCTTTTGAATAAAAAACTATTTCTCCCCAACGAGTATAAATAAAAACCTCGGCTTCCGGGAATTTCTCAATATTGAATATTTCCCAACTTTCATTTGTATTATCCCCATTAGGAGAAAAAGCATCCGACATATATAATCTTGTGCTACCATCACCAATACAAATAGCTTTGAATGTCACAGAATAAATATCGGATTTAGTCTCGCAAATATTTTCTTTTACCCTCACAGTATAATTTCCTATTGCACCGACTTTTAGTGTATGCTCAATAGCATTATTGATAGCAACATTTTCTTTAAACCATTGATAGCTAAAAGTAGGCCTCTCATCTGTTTTAAGCACAATAGTATCACCCGCACAAATCTGAAATTCACTTTCTGAGGGTATTGATAAAGTTGGGCTAGGGTAAAATGTAAGTTTTACCGGCTCAGGATTTTGTGGACAAGTGGTTTCGGTTGTAAGTTTTGCCAGATAATCTCCGCTTACTGTGGCATCAAACTTTTCATCCTGCGTAAGGAATATCCCATCTCTATACCAGTTAACATCCAGTGCGGAGTTTTGTAAACCAAGTGCAATTATCTCACCTTCACAGGCTTCATTTTTATCGGTTTTTATTTTTGGTGGTATAACAGCCGGGACAACCGCTACATTAACAGAATCTGAATTTGCTTCAGAAGTGCATTTTTTATTAGAACTTGTAATGACTTTATAAAGGCCTTTTTCAGTAACCTTCAATACATTAATAGTATCGTTTGGTAGATTTACCCCGTTTTTTTGCCATTGGTAATGCCAGTCCGGATTTTGTTCTGTCATAATTACACCGGATGTGCCTACACATAAATCTAAGGCAGTGAGAGGTTTTGAATTATACGAAACTAAGGGTTTAGGAAGTGCTTCATTGGAGCAATCAAGCACTTTTATAGAAAAGTCTAATTGGGTTGAGCCGATTTTAACACCATTGCGGTATTCTTCGCAAACTATCGAAAATCCATAAAAACCTGCTTCAGTAGGTATGACACTTATTTCGCCTGTGCTTGCGTTTATCGTGAGTGGTGGATTGCCTGGTATCTGATTATTTTTATTATAGCCATTGGCCCAATTGACCGTTCGGCGGTTGGTTCTTGGAATTAAATCAAAATAAGGACCAGAGCCGTTGAGAAATGTAAGCGAGGTATAACCTGAGAAGGGGTTTACGAGAGAATACCTCAACTCGTCGCCATCAGCATCTGTTGCGCCAAAATTACTTTTAAAAGGCTTGCCTTTACAGAGATATTCGCCTGTAGACTTGGTTGTAAAAACGGGTGACGAATTAATGGTAGTGATAGGTGGAAACTCGAGTATTTCTGTTAAAGATGTATTTCTGGAATCAGTAATATTGTTAAGATCAACTGCGCGACAGCAACGATCAAATGCGATATAATAGCCCTGTGGGTCATTATATAAAGCAGGGTCAAGAAATACATCCTGAAAGACAGTGGTATAATAAATATCCAGATTGTTTTCTTTCGCACATTTAGCATTCGGGAAATTAATAACGTGCGATGAATCTCCCCTTGACCTCAGATTTAAGAGTAGCATCATCTGATTATCCCGCTTTCTCCATATAACTGCCAATTCAAGATTAGGAAGGTTAGGGGCAGGAATAGGTGCATAACGATTATCCATGTAGGTTATCGCAGTAATACGGAAATTCTTTCCATTCTGATTAATGGATTTTATGCTCAACTGTGCACCAAAGTAATTATCAGCATACGCTTTCCCTGTTAGTAGGAAAAGGAATATACTTAATAGGAAGATTGTACGACAAAAAAAATACAAGAGTAAAAACGCATTATCAATTTTAAGTACAAACTCTTCTCATTTTTTAGCTGTTCGACAATGAGATTCATATCTTTTCAAAATAATATCCAAAGACCAAATAAGGAGTAACTTGGATTGAAAAACCAAAACTATTCCCTATTTGGGTAATTTTATACAGCCAAATAATGGTTGCAGATTTATTTTTAGAATATATCCACAGGAAACTCATTATGTTCTTTATCCAACAATATTATTGAAACAATAGATGGAATAAAATGTACATTTGAATATGTCTGTTGAATGCCAACAATAAATTTCTCTCTATACAAATAATAAGCGTACTTAAATTCTCCTAAATCCTCATCATCTGAATAACAAGAATCTAAAACTAGTAGTTTGTAATTTTCATTTACTATTAACGAATCATGTATTTCATAAAAGGCTTTATTAAAATCTGCCCACTCTTCTTTTTTCCCGTCTTCACTCATAAAGAAATATTGTTCATCAATATCATAAAATATTAGATTTATTTTTAGAACCATTCGTATTTCATCAAAATAAATTCTAAAAATCCTATCACCAATTTTTTTTTCAAAAACGTTATCAGGGAGAGATAACCAATCATTATCTATCAATTGTTTCTTTATATCAGTC
>CALRLN020000550.1:0-3785 GCA_943368675.1 Chitinophaga pinensis
TGGTATAAGAATAATACGACTTCGCCAATTATCGGTACAGGACCTACTTTAAGAGATATTCCTACTACTACTACAAACTATATTGCTGCTTGTAGCAATTCTCAATGTATTGCTCCTATTACTGTTACGGTCTTACCATGTAAAATCACTATTGTTACTGCTAACAATAAAACAAAGGTTAATATAGGAGAAGAGGTTACACTAAAAGCTTCTGGCTGTGCTGCAGGTACAATTATTTGGAATACTGGTCATACAGGTAACGAAATGAGTGTAGTACTTCTGGGAACAACCACTTACCAAGCTACTTGCAGTGTAAATAATTGTCATGAAAGTATAATAATCAATACAGAAACTATACTCCCTCCTGATATTAAATGTGATCCTCTGATTCTAGCTGCCGATAAGACTATAATTAACAGAGGAGAAGAAAACACTGTTAATTTAACAGCATCGGGATGCTCTGATGGAATACTAACCTGGGAGCCTGAAAATCTATCTCATGTAACATGGGTTTCAAAAACCAATGAAAATGGAGTGCATAAGGCCAAAGTATATATAAGAGATAAAACTACCTTTACGGTTACTTGTGAAAAACCAGGTTTCAATAGTATTGCGCCTGTATCAGTTACGATTAATGCTACTCTTAGATTTGATATAAGTGCTAACCCGAATGTCGTTGAAAAGGGGAAAACAACCAGATTAACGGCAACAGGGTGTCTGGGAGGTACAATAACCTGGAATACAGGAGAACAATCAGGGACAAGTCCATTTTCTATTACAAGAACTGTAAATCAGGCAACAAAGTATACAGCTACTTGTACGGCTACTGATATTCCTCAGATAATAAAAGAAGTTACGGTTAATTTAAAAGGCACCGATGGAACTACTTATAGTGACGATGCCTGTAGTAAATTTACTGCATATGTGTTTCCAAAAAATACTTCAGACTTAGCGAATTGGAATGGGTCAACTACATCAGGAACCCAATTAATTTTACGTGCGTATAACTGCCCTGGGAAAGTCGTTTGGAAAGCTAATTTTGAAGAAATAGTTATTCCAGGATATACTTCCGGAGATATTATTCAAACACCGATGAAGGACACATACTATGATGCATATTGTTATACAGGTCAAAATACCATTGTAGGTTATTGTGCTTTCAAAACAAATTTTATCAATATTGTTGAGCCTGTTAATTGTGATAATTTTATAGCTATAGCTGAAAAGAAAAACTCTGATTATGCCGGATTTGAACCTAGACCTAATATTGGAGACTATATAATCCAGACAGCAAAAGGCAAATTTTTACTCACAGCTACTGGATGTGACGGAGAAGTTGAATGGTATACTTTGAATGATGAATTAATACTTTCGTACGATGGGTTTGAGATTCCTTTTGTTGATTCATACGAAGTATCTGCTATATGTAGAATAGACAATAAGGCTGAATGTCCAAAAAAAGTTATACTACCTATTCCTACATCTTCACTTGCGATTGATTATAACGACGAACCGATATTCCCTATAGCAGATAATACCTCAAACATGCGAGTTGCTGCTACTAATGCTCAACAAGCAGAGTGTGGTTCGGTAGCACTTAGAAGTCCCATGACAGGATATTTGAAATTGCTTTGTGAAAGTGTATCTCAATTGAAAGATGCAGAAGGAAATATAAGTGAGCAAAAAGCAGAAGCGTTTGTGGAGCTCACAGAAGCAGCACTTCGAAAACAGCAGGGAAATGAGAACCTTGTCTTTAATAATAAGAATGAGATTATTACGGCTTTGATTGCGGGTAATTGCGGAGAAGTAGGCAGCCTGATGGCTAACAATTTTACGGGTGATGTAGTAGTAAGCGTATATAATGGGCAGAAAAGGCAAACTTATTCGGCTGTATTGAAAGAAGTGGTGGAGGGAATGCTTCTTCCAAGCTTATATGTTCTTGAATTCTCTGACCCAGATATCAACACCACCCATAAGACTTTTAAAATAGGTGATTATTTAGTAACCTTCTTGATAGATGTAACAAGAGTCTCTGATCGAGAATTCGTAGTAAATGGAGTGCACTATCGACCATTAACTTATTCTAACGGCGGCGGATTTTCAGGATTTTATGATATAAGCATTTTATCAACTATTCCAAAAGTAGATGGTAAATATTCAACTAAAGACTTAAATGCCGGACATGGTTGGTTAGCAAGTACGTCTTATAAACATGAAGTTTATCAAACTTTCGTTGATAATACTCTTGATGATTTAGAAACGAACTTCTTGGATGGTTTTGCAAGTTATTGGGAAATTCTTCATAAATGTACAAGTAGTAATTTGCAGGCCCATGATAATGGAATAGTGCCTGAATGTCTTTGGAATGGAGTGGGCAATCCTAATTTTGCACAACTTGCAGGTATGATAGATCAAGCTTATAGAACGGGTACCGCTTTTGGTCAGTTAGGAGCAGTGGGGGCAAACATGGAGGCTTTACTTACCGAATATCTGACGGGTATTACCTGCGAAACTGAATTGATGGGCAATATTAACAAGATAGTTGAATTAGCAGAAGAGATAAAGAAACGAAAATATAAATCTGAAATTGCTAATTGGATTGCTGAAAAATGGACGGATGCACAAATAGAAACCCTAAGTATAGAAGTAAGGGATTGTCAAAATTATCAGAAGTTTAAAGAAACGTTACCTCAGTATGCTGATATAATATTGAATTTTGATAATATATTAACAGCACAGTTAGTTGCCCTGCCTGAAACAATAGATAAGTATGTAGAGACCCTTGCTAAAAATCTGGATAATGTAGGCACAACGAATGATTTGAAAAATTATGAAATCGGGAAGCAGATATTTGATATTGGTAGTTTGTTTGTTCCTATTGGCGAAGCACAAATAGTATCAAAAGGATTCAATGCTGCACGGGCTGTGCCTAAAATCCCTATAAATACAGCTTTAGCGAAAATTGAAATTAAAACGTTAACAATTGAGGGACAACAGGCTGCCAAAAAGGTAGTTGATGTAACAGTAGAAGGAGCATCCTCACCACTCCTTAGAATAGAGTCTAAAAGTGGGACCTATAGCACTTCACAATGGACTCCAACTGGTGGAACAGGTACAACCAATAAAATTGATGAATTAACTAATGTACATTATATTGATGAGCAGGGAGTTGCAAAAACAGGAAAGCTTGAAATAGTAGAGCACCCTGATATGTCAAAAACTATTACTGCTTCAGCAGAGGTTTCTCGTTATGCCAATTATCCTAATATTAAAGCATTAGCTACTCATGTTTTAGATGAAATAGATAATTTTGCTGATGACTTATTGCCTGCTTTAGAGGCTGATTTAGCTAATAATCTAGCGCTAAAAGAAGCCTTTGAAGCCGATGCTAGTTTACTGGCTACGTGGAAAAACGTGAAATATGAAAAAGCGTTAACAAAAGATCCAATTTTCTTAAAGAATTTAGCAAAGGCAAGAAAATCAAATCTGCCAAATCATCTAATAGGCGAAATTAATAAAAACAATTTAGCTGTAGGATTACATCTTATTAGTGCCGTCGACAATATTAGAGCAAGAATTTTTAGAGTTTTAGCAACCTATAGTAATGGAGAAGTGTATAAGGCTGTCGTTGAAATAATAGATGGAAATGGTAATTGGATAAAAAAGAAATTCGCATCAACTTTTTTTGATAAATCGTATAAGAATGCTGATCAATTAGTTGAAAAAGCGGCTGCTATTATAAGTAATCCTGCCAATAAGGTTGCTGATAGAGTATTTAAGTTTCC
>CALRLN020000551.1:0-3775 GCA_943368675.1 Chitinophaga pinensis
ATTGGTCAAGCCGACATTACGTGCAAATACGGGCAATACTCTTCTGGAGGCACAAGGCTGCACAAGTGTGGTCTGGAACTGGAAGAACAAAGAAGAAAATGTATATGAAAAACTCGTATCTGGCACAAACAAAATTGAAGTTTCTCCCAAAAGCACCACCACTTATTATGCACGGTGTTATGATAATGGCTGTTCCGGAGAAGAGGCTTCCTATACCATTAGTTTTTCCAATATCATGGTAAGCAAGGTAGCTAAGAACCGGGTTTGTGATGGAGACTCTGTAAAGGTATTGCCTGAACTGGATGCAAAATTTGAAGATAATAACCAGTTCCGGGCTATTTTATTGTCTTCTAAAACTCAAATCAATATCCCGTTAATGAATATAAGTAACAGCCTGATATTCAGAACAGGCGGTGATATTCCGGTTGGTAAATATTGGTTAAAAGTATCTTCCACCCTTCCGGCAATTATGTCAAAAGACTCAGTTGAGATAGAGGTTCTACATACGCCAGCAGTTAATATTACGGGTAAAAGTCATATTTGCCCTGGTGAGGTTGTCAGTATTTATGCTACAGCTAAAAACGGCAAGCCGCCATATATCTATTTCTGGAAGACAAACGATATTGCTTCGCCAGGAAACGATAGTATTATGAGCAAAATTGACAAGGCCATGTACATTCACGTAAAAGCACTTGATAAAAATGGCTGTGAAAGCAAAGAAGCTTTCCATGAGATAACAAAATCAAATTTTGATAATTTAAAAATCAGTCTGAACGGCTCACCAGATTTAGTTAATAATGCATCGGTTGTGCTTTCTGTACCATTAATGCCAACATATACCTATCAGTGGTATTTAAGCAATGAGGCTATTCCGGGGGCTATCAATAATAGTATTACTGCAACAAAAGCCGGTGCATATTGGGTAAAAGCTTCTGAAAAAGGCTGCTCAGCCGAATCTAACGGGGTAAAAGTCAGCATAATTACTGCCAGTGAACCAAAAGAAACCGATATTCTGAACTTGAAAGTTTTCCCGAACCCAAGCGAAGGTCATTTCATAGTAGAGTTAGTACTTACAGATATTACACCTGTAGCACTAAGTGTTTTTGATATGGCAGGTAAGACAATCTGGCAGAAGCGCATCAAGGGCATTGGCACGCATACAGAACAGCTTAATTTATCAGAATATCCGGCCGGGACTTACCTATTAGTAGGGCAAAAGGATAATTGGAAGCAAACGATTAAACTGGAGAAACAATAACTGAGCGTCGATAGATAACAATAGAATTATGAACGAAGCATTGGTTAAATATCTGTCAAAACTTGAATCTCTGAGCGAGCAGGAAGTGAAGGATATTGCCGAAAATATTATCGTGCAAACCTTTAAGAAGGGGACGGTTTTACTAAATGAAGGAGAAATAGCGTCTAAGTGCTATTTTATTCTGCAAGGGTGTGTGAGACAATACCATCTGACTGGTGGCGAAGAGAAAACTACTGCCTTTTTCACTGAGGAGCAGGCAGTAGTATCGTTCAGCAGCTATAGCCAACAGATTCCGGCTACACATTACTGGTCTTGTGAGGAGGATACCACAGCGATAGTCGGGTATCTGGATAAAGAGCAGGAAATGTATCAGAAATTCCCAAAGTTAGTTGAGATTACAAGAGCCATGATGGAGCAGGATTTTGGCAAAACGCAGGAAGCATTTGCAACTTTTATTGCTTCTTCTCCTGAAGAACGATACCATCTTTTACTCAAAAATCGCCCGGATTTATTACAACGAGTGCCTCAGCATCAGATTGCTTCTTATCTGGGTGTAAAACCAGAGTCATTAAGCCGAATCAGAAAAAGAATAAGCCTTAAGAAGTAAGCTTTAGCTCATCCAATTTCCTCCCCTTTACCAAAAGCCATACAGCAAAACCTACTTCTCCGATAATTGATGGAACTGCCACTATCATAGTCAATAAGGTTTTATAGGCTTTATAATCGGCTGAAAGTAACTTTGCCAGATTATCTGTCAGATAAGCTAATGAAGCCAGCAATAATAATATACCTATAAGCTTAGGGATAAAATCTGAGTTGATTATCAGATAGGCTAATAGCAATAAATGAATACTAAAGAAGATTAGCCCAATTGCCCAACCATCATCAAAGGCATGAAATAAAGCAAGTGCCTGATTGTTGACTGCGCTGCTATACCCTGTGTCTGTCAGCAATCTGAATCCTGACACCAGATTCAATAAGGACACACCAAAAATAGCAGTATAGACCAATCGGAATATAGCAGCAAGCAATGAAAAGCTTTTATTAACAGGACTTAGAAGAAAATATAATGCCCAACTAACCAATGTATCACAAACAAGTATTATTATAAATCCCAGGATACCTATGCGAAACGAAAGAGGGTTATGAATGATATTATGTGCTGTAATATTGGCATTATCAGTAACAATAAGGCTTTGGCGGGCATAAAATTCTGCAAGCATGGCAGCAATAAACATTACTATAGACGAAACTCCAGCTACAACAGCCGCACGACGAATGGATATATCGGTATTGATGGTATTTGCTCTCATTGATTAATTATTAATTTATGAGGCAAAGGTATCCTACCCGAAATTTCTGTGCATTGACAAAAGTTAAGAAATGAAGAGGGGTGATAGAAAACAAAAGTCCCCGGCAGTTTAAAATCGGGGACTTTCTATCTATTTCTGTCGTAATATTATCTTAAATCAACTACCTCTACACCCGGATAAAGTTTCTTATCGAATGTGAAGATTTTGTCGTCGGCAGGAGCATTGGGCATAAACTTATCTACACGAAAAACCGTGCGTTTACCGTTTTTATCCCATACTTTCCAGGATTTCACCGACTTGTCGCTCTTATTCACTTTGATTTGCACCTTGGCAATCTTGCTTGATTTGTCTTCAGGCGAAAGCTCCACTACTTCATAAAACTGGCTTCCCTCCTTTACTTCTTCCAGAAACACATATTTATAGCCTTTTTTATAAATGGTATAAATCTTGGTCGGTGAAAGCTCTTCCTGCATAGCCGGGTCAAACTCTGTAATATTTACTTCGTTGGTTTCTTTTACATAAGTATAGAGGTCTTTTCCATTGGCAAAAACTTCCTGACCTGCCATTTTCAATCGGAATTTAGCTCCTTTCACTGTTACATCGCCTTTATAACTTTCGGTTAGTTTTGCATTGTTTCCTTCTGTGCCATAAGTAAATGAAGCATTGAAAGATTTCATGTTCTGGTATTTCTTACTCATCTCGTCCAGAATCGCTGTGGCTTTCTGATCTTTCTGCGCAAATACTAAAGTGCTTACCAATAGCAGATTAGTTATTATTAAAAATAATTTTTTCATTATTACGGATGGTTAATTTGGGATACTGATGAATCTACAATCTTTAGACTAAAAAAGCAGGCCAAAGATTAATTCTTCCGCAAATTTCGTAAAATTTCTTCTAAATGGGTAATATCTTTCACTAAAACCTCACGTGCCTTGCTTCCTTCGAATGGCCCGACAATGCCTGCCCCTTCTAATTGATCAATAATTCTGCCTGCTCTGTTATAGCCCAGTTTCATTTTTCTTTGTATAAGAGAGGTACTTCCCTGCTGATGTGTAACCAATAGACGGGCGGCTTCTTCAAACATCTGATCGAGCTCAGACGGGTCAAAATCCAGAGTCTCCCCTTCATCATCTCCATAAAATTCGGGTAACATATAAGCAGACTCATAAGCCCTCTGGCTACCTATAAATTCGCAGATCTCTTC
>CALRLN020000552.1:0-3772 GCA_943368675.1 Chitinophaga pinensis
AGAGGGATTCACCACCACCAGTAGAGGAGGAAAAGACAGTTATCAATCCAGGACCTGATGAAACTATTACTGGCAGAATGGATTTTTTTGATAATGAAAAGACTTTTAATGATAGAACACAGTTCTTTGACAGTAATGACAGAACGCAATTTTTTGATAATGACAAGACTAGTTTTAATGATAACTACTCTGATGTAAATTCTGATAAAACGGCTTTTTTTGAAAACGAAAATACAGCAATTTTCAGAGATAGAGAGTATGTAAATGAGGACGCAAGCCCGCAGTTTGTCAATAAAAAAAAATCGGAAGATACAGGCAAAGAGCCAGAAAAAACAACGGGACCTCATAAAAAGTCAAAGCTTTCTCTATCAATAGTCGATATAGTAATATTGGTTGCAGGGATTATAATGTTTATTGTGGGTATGTTTTTTTTATATGCTAAGTTGAATAAATAAAAATATTATGGAGGTTCAGTTATTTCAACCTTTTGGATATTCAGAAATTGGTGGAAGAACCAACAATGAAGACTTTATTTTTCCTAATCCTGCATCTGTAAATATAGAGAATCGACTTTTTGTTGTTTGTGATGGTGTAGGAGGGGCTGAAAAAGGAGAAATCGCAAGCGAGTTGGCTTGCAGGAGTTTCGCAAAGTTTTTTAAGGATAATGATATTGAAAATTCAGACGAGAATACTATCGCTGATGCTTTGAATTTTGTAGAGGAATCTTTCGACAGTTATTTTACAGAGAATCCTGCCTCAAAAGGTATGGCGACAACTGCTACTTTGTTGTATATACATACAAAAGGGGCAACAATAGCACATATTGGAGATAGTAGAGTTTATCTGGTAAGAGACGGGAATATTATTTTTCAGACAAAAGATCATTCATTTGCTATGGAACTCTTCGAGGGCGGTTTTATCACCCTGGAAGAAGCACGAAAACACCCTCGGAAAAATGAAATTACCAGAGCAATTCAAGGCAAAAAAGTGCGCTCTACACAAGCTGATGTAACATTGATTGAGGATTTAAAAGCGGGAGATGTTTTTATATTGTGCACGGATGGGGTGCTGGAAAGAGTCGATGAAAACTTGCTGGAGGATATAGTAAGAGAGTACAATGACCCTTCTATGATAGGACAGGCACTCATAAATATCTCTATGGGGCAAACAAGAGATAATTTTTCGGCCTATATAATAAAAGTCAGAGGAGTGAGTATTAATACGGAGGGTTCAGACCATCCGGAGACTATCTCAAACGATAAGGATCTAAGCCAGGGAACCGCAATAGCTGAATCAATGATAGATCAGGAGCATGGTTCGTCTCACAAAAAAAACAGAATATGGTTACTTATGGTACTGATTATTGCCGTAATTTCTTTTGCAGGATTTATAATATATGATAAAAAGCCTTATGACCTTTTTAAAAGAACTGAAGCGCAACAACCGGAGTTTATTAAGACTGAAACCAAGGCAAAGCCAGTTCTACAAAAAAAAAGCGATATAGTCACCAAAGCAGATTCAATACATAAAAAAGAAGAGGTGGCGAGCCAAAATATAGATAGTAATGAAAAATTACATGACTATACTGATGTGCATAAGTGGAATGGATTTCTTACACTCATAAAAAATAGAGAAGCTTATGGGCTAAGAAGCACAGCCACAAATAGTATAAGACTAAAGCCTGAATTTGATATAATCAGTGACAAAGGAGATAATATGGGCGAGTATCATTGGGTTATAAAAGATGGCAAGTTCGGCTTTATATATCTTGGAAAAAATGGGATTAAATTTTTAAACGCCAGATGCGATACTGTTTTATCGCTTAAACAAAAGGACGGGAAAGCTCTTGTTAGAAAAGATAACAAAGAATTAACTATAGATTTACGCAAAGAGTTTGAAAATAGGGCAAACAAGACCATAATAAGAGGCTATTAATGCCTGGATGCTAAAAAAAACCAATTAGCCCTTGTGAAAAACATAAACAGCTAAAAATGCAATTATAAATTTAAGTCTGTTAAAGAATGTTTCTGTAATAAAAATCAGTGGGAGACTGTAAATTAAACTTAAAACCACCGAAGATGAGAGGGTAGGACATAGGTCTAATTTACTTGATGGCATTAATGTCGAATCCAATTTTGCTTAGTCTTTTAAAAAGCCTCTCCTGACTGCCAAAAAGATAAATTTTGGCAGTCAGGAGCAATGTCGGTTATTTACTTAAAGCCTCCATTCTTTCTACTCTGGCTGTCAATGCTTTTATATAGGGTTTGTTTTTATTTAATCTTTCAACCCTTTCATCCAAAGCTTTAATGGCTTCAACAAACATTGGTACAAAATCACCATAGGAAGCAGACAGAAAACCTGATTTATTTTCATAGACTTTAGTAGGAAAAACCCTGCGAAGCTCCTGAGCAATAAATCCATATTGCCTGCCCTGGTCGGGATTGGCAATCAAATCATAATTTACTCCCCGTAAAGCAATTACTTTTTCCAGCATATCTTGCGGGTTCAGAGAGACAATATTGGTCTTCAAACGCCTGTCTGAAGGAAACTGCCAACTTCCGTTGCCCGATGTTTTAAAGGCTGCCCCATTTACCTGAAAGGCTTCAGTCCGGGTATTAAAATCATTTGCTCCGGTAAGTGAGAGGTTACAAGCCACACAGACTTTCCGGGTGATCATATCTCCTGCTATCAATGTAACAGGAACTTTAATATTAACCGGACTGGCATCAATATAAAGTTTATTGCTACCTGTTTCATTAATACCTGCATAATTCCCAATGGCAATATTCCCTATGCCTGAGAGATTACTATGCAAAGCTAAGTTTCCAATAGAGACAGTATTCGATCCTGTTGTATTCTGGTCAAAACAGCTATTTCCTACTGATACATTGCTTTGGCTATTGTTGCTTACCATAGCAAAATTACCAAAAGCAGTATTTGAGCTACCCGTCTTATTTAAGTTCATAGCTGTATTGCCAAAAGCTACATTTAGTGTACCTGAATTATTAGTCAAAAGCGCAGCATTGCCAAATGCCGTATTATCAACTCCTGATTCGTCATTAAACATAGCAGAGGCTCCGAAAACTGAATTATTATCGCCAACTTTATGAATCTGCAAACTACTGTAACCAAAAACTGATAGATAATTACTACTCGTATTAGCATTCACAGCATATGTACCAAAAGCTGAATTATCATTTCCGGTGGTATTATTAAGTGAAGCAGCGAATCCAAAAGCAGCATTCTTATTTCCGGAGCTGATGGCAGATAGAGCCGTTCGCCCGAAAGCTGTATTCATACTCCCATTTATAGTGCCACTGATGCCTCCCAGCGCATTAGATCCCAAAGCAGAATTATCATACCCCTGATAGAGTTGCGTAAGAGCCATAGTGCCAATAGCTGTATTGTTATTCCCGTTATAGTCATTAGGAAAGTTATTGCCTATATTCTGCAAGGCGACGAATCCCAGAGCAGTGTTGTTCGTAACTGTTCCTGCACTCAACAGGCTTCCGTTTCCTAAAGCCGTATTAGTATTTGACGTAAACTGGTTGTTCATTTTACCTATTACACCTGTTGGTGTAATAGTAATAGCCCTATCCTGATAACTGATGCTTATAAGCTGAGAGAAGGTATCGAATGAAAAAAAGAAACAGATAAAAATGAATAAGAGCTTTTTCATGATAATTGGTGGTTTCAGTTGTGCTTAAATTACTTATCAGTTATTTTCTTTACCAGGTTTTCATTTAATGCGTCTAATCTTGCATTCAGATCT
>CALRLN020000553.1:0-3761 GCA_943368675.1 Chitinophaga pinensis
TTTCGTACAAAAAGAATTGTCATATTCATGGATGAGAAATAATCCGGCGCATCCTTATAAAGATGGAAAAAATTGCGGGTATCTCTGCCATTCCAGATAAAATGCAGTATATTATCTTTCTGGTTTATTTCTAATTTCTTGCCTGTGGCATCTTCATAGGTGCCTTCGTAGGCTGCATATTCTGCTTTTCGGTCTTTGACTGATGGTAAGGCACAGGTGCTGATACTGTCTATTTCTTTTACCAGCTCATGGGCAAATGAGGTCATGTTCCTCTCACCTTTTTCTTTTGTTCCGAGTGCTGCATAGCCATTAATGCCGCTTGTGTTAAGGTTCCCGGTTTCAATCATTACGGGTGTCATATTGCCGCTTTTACCTTTCATGCTTGAATCGTTCACTGCCTTGCGCATATCTACTAAATCGGGGCGCAGGCTCAGTACGTTTGACGTCTCTAATTCATCGGCATGGCCGCTGTAGGCTTTGGTTCTGAAACGGGCTTCGGCTTTATCAAATGCAGGGCGGCTATATTGGCTATAATACAACAGAATACCTTCTTCGGCCAGTGTTTTTGCTGCGGTTTCAAGGGTAGGAGTGGTACTGACACCTACATTGATGATATAGAATCTTCTGGGGCCGTAGCCTGCCAGGCTGCGTACAATCTCAACCACCATATTGGTGGCTGTGGCAAAGGTTGTACTGGTGGAACCGGGGTATTTTAAAAAAGCAGGGTAAAATCCGTAGCTGACTATAGGGGTAATCACAACTTTTCGCTCTAAAGCTACCCTTTTGGCTAGCCCTTCAGCCTGAAGGAAATCTGTTGAAAGGGGCAGATGCGGGCCGTGTTCTTTGGAGGCGGCGCCTAAAGGCATTACTACCACTGTTTCGCTGTTTAATATCTTTTGCGCTTCTGTCCAGCTGATGTCTTCTAAATAGATGGCCTTATTGGCGGGGTTTCTTTTTTGGGCAAGGCAATTGGCAAAAGAGATACCTGCCAGAATGAACAAGAGTAATTTTTTCATTGATTTAAATTGTATTTTAACCAAGAGGCATAAATGTAGACAACGCATTGCGTTGTCTCAACCGATTGATCATGAACGTAGTGGTTCAAAATTTTGAACCACTACCGAAAAATCCGGCGAATCAATTCACCCGATAAAAACGATTATTTCAGACTACTAACAAAACCATTCACCAATGCCGGAACATTGCTTTTTAATAATGATTCATTGACTAATAAATTAAAACCATTGGTTTCATTAGGGCGGGCAATAATGCCGTTTTTCTTTAGGTTTTCAGCAAATACTTTTGGAGCAATACCTTTCACTGTCACTTTGAAGATATTTGTTCCGTTTTGTATGCGTTGTATCTCAAAACTATCGTGGTTATCCAGTTTTTTTATTAACTCTTCGCCCATGCTCACGGCTTTGCTGTATCTATCCTGAAAACCTTCTAAATAGTGTAGGGCCACAGCCGCATAAGGCCATACCTGATGGAGGCCTCCACCGAACATCCGCCGGGCATGATACATCGGCGCAATCAGTTCTTTTGGCCCTGCCAGTATAGCGCCTGAGGCTGCATTGAAGTATTTGTATAACGAAATATAGACCGTATCGAATAAAGAAGCGTAAGTAGCAGGGCTAATGCCTGTATAGGCAGAAGCCAGAAAAAGCCGGGCACCGTCTAAATGCATTTTAATATCATTGGTTTTTGCCAGGGCAGAAATCTGTTTCATTTGTTCGTAGTCGAACATTTCTCCGGTTTTTCTGCGGACGGGGGACTCTATAGAAATAACTCCCACTTTAGCTGCTACCCGTCCTCCGGCGGTACGCTTCAGCACTTCATTTACTTCATCTACTGTGAAAGTGGCTTTATCGAACCCCAGTGGAATGAGGTTAAGGTTGCTCAGGGTTTGTACACCATCGCCTGTATCGTTATAGACGTGGCTTTCATGTTGCAGAATCACCCTGTTGCTTTTGCCTGCCAGTGTTCTGATTGCCAGATGATTGGCCAGAGTACCTGTTGGCATAAACACGGCCGCTTCTTTACCCAGTATTTCAGCCATCTTCTTCTCTAAGTCTTCTACACAGCCATTTTGTGAGTAATAATCGGGTATTATACCCTTTTTGGAGGTCATTTGGCATAGTAATTCCGAATAAGCCGCAGGGGTAAGCACAAGACCATCAGATACGAAATTGACTGTATCAGCAGGGGTGTCAATCGAGTTTTCACCGGATTTAAAAGCCTGAGCAGAAAGGGCAGGTGCCAGCGAAAGCATGGAAGACATCTTCAGGAATTTTCTGCGTTGCAGATTGTTCATGGGTTTGTGAAGTGTTTGTTAGATTACGATTAAAATTAAGGATAAATATTTAGGATTGGAAGCAGGAAGAAGTTTTTATCATTAACTATTATTAAAATTCGATAGTCACAATTAACGGGTTATCGTATTTAAGAGAAACCCGATGTATTATATAATGAAAATTGAGTGCAAAGTATTCTGTTTATATAGAATCTGTAATTTTTTACATAGATTTGTCTGAAACTCGTCTATACAAGTGATTGAGAAATGAGTTTTTAAAAAATTTTAATAATATAAGAAATTGTTTTATTTTTTCTAAAAAAAGTACTAGTTTTGTCTTTGTAGGTAATCTCTATTCAAATACCCTAAATGAAAACTTTAACCGTAAAAATCAAGTACTTTTTTATCATTTGCCTTATTACGGTAGGCATCGCTTCTGTTGTCTGGAACTGTACGAGTGCTTCTGCCGAAACCTCGGCTATGCCTGATGAAGTTGACTTTAACTTTCATATCCGGCCTATTTTATCTGACCGCTGTTTTAAATGCCATGGCCCCGATGCCAACAAGAGAGAAGCCAATCTGAGATTAGATACTCCCGAAGGTGCGTATGCGGCTTTAAAGGATAATCCGAAAGCACATGCCATTGTTGCCGGAAACCCGGATATGTCGGCTGTGTTTCTGAGAATTACCACTAAAGACTCTACACAGATAATGCCTCCGGTGGAATCTAACCTGAAATTATCACAACATGAAATAGACCTGATTGAAAAGTGGATAAAACAAGGGGCAAAATATAAACCTCACTGGTCGTTTATTGAACCGAAAAAGCCTGTTGTGCCAAAAGCTGATGAAGATTGGGTAGTGAACGAGATAGATAATTTTGTGTACCACAAAATGCAGGAGAAAGGACTAAAGCCCAATGAAGAAGCAGATAAGGAGCAATTATTAAAAAGAGTGAGCCTTGATTTAACCGGACTGCCGCCTACGCTTGATATGCAGGAGCGGTTTATGAAGGATACTGCTCCTAATGCCTATGAAAAGATAGTAGATGAATTGTTGAAAAATAAGCATTACGGAGAAAAAATGGCTACGTACTGGCTGGATGTGGCCCGTTATGCGGATTCTCATGGGTATCAGGATGATGGTTTACGGACGATGTGGCCCTGGAGAGATTGGGTGATTCATGCCTATAATGATAATTACCCTTATAGCAAGTTTTTAAGCTGGCAGTTGGCCGGGGATTTATTGCCGAACCCGGATGGTAGTGGAAAGCCTTCTAAGGAAATGCTTTTGGCGACCGGGTTTAACCGTAATCATAAAATTACGCAGGAAGGCGGCGTAATTGATGAAGAGTATAGAATTGAATATGTAACTGACCGCACTAATACTTTCGGGAAGTCTTTTCTGGCGCTGACCTTTGAATGTGCCAAGTGCCATGACCATAAGTATGACCCGATAGCGCAGAAGG
>CALRLN020000554.1:0-3748 GCA_943368675.1 Chitinophaga pinensis
ATTCAGGGAATAATTTTATCAAAATTGCTAATAAAAAATACCTTTTAGTAATATATGCTACATTTTTTTTCGACTTGATAGCTTGGGCAATCTGTTTTGCGGCTTTTTCAGGAGTTGCTACCCAGAACATCCCCTTGTTTTGCTTCGTCATGGGCGTATCAACGAAACCAGGGCGGATATCAGTAATCGTAATATTGTGGTGGTTTTTGACGGAGCGCAAACGTAAACCTTCCATATAGCTCGAAATAAAAGCTTTTGAAGCATGGTATTCTGGTGCATACGGACTGCCTCTTAAGGCAGCCAAAGAAGATACACCTACAATATGCCCACTACCTTTCTTCTTAAAATAGTTGTAAGCCCAGTGAGCCACCCCCACAAAACCTTTTACATTAATATCAATGGTCTTGATTTCTTCCTCAAAACTTGCCTTCCCGAAGCCAACCCCTGCATTGATTATAACTAGGTCGAATCCTCCGTTTTTATCTGCCAGTTTCTGAATAGTGTCACGAGAACCATCAATGTCCACAACATCAATCGGGCAAATGCTTACTTTCTTATCAGGGTAAGCCCGCTGTATTTCTTCCAGAAGATTTGTCCTTCTTCCGGTAATTGTTACTTCTTCACCTCTTTCAATATATAGTTCTGCCAGCGCCTTTCCAATGCCTGAAGTAGCACCTATGATAATAATTTTCATCTGATAAATGTGATATAAAAATAAAGGGTTATTGCGCTGAAACAATAACCCTGAAATATACATAATAATTTGAATCTTATTGGTCTGACAAACTGAATCTTACATTGATACCACCCATAGTAACCTTTCTTGGATAGTTGAAGTTGGTTACAAAAGGTCGGGTAGTAGAGTGATCTATATAAAAATTCAGTAGCACTCGTTTGTTTACCTGATAGGTAATTCTTGGACCCCATTGCAGGTTATAACCACCCGGAGGAACCGGCTGAGGGTCACCATCCAGACGTCTCTGAACAGCTTTTACATCACGAACTGTAAATGAAAACTGGAAGTTTAAGTCATTTTTTAATGTAATTACCTTTCCGTCCCGACCTCTTAATGGTAATTTTACACCGCTCTTCTTGAAACCGAAATTGAATACATAATCTTCGCTGCTGAATTCGGCCACCTGCGCATTTGAAAGATTCAATGCTGCTCTTCGTTCTCTGTTATAATCAAACCGCCCGGTGATTTTGCTCTTTGTTGTAAACTGCACACCTATAAAAGGAAGGAATTTCTCTTCCAAAGAAATAGTACTCATCACAAATACCGGAATAAATAGTTGCTGAGTTACGTAGTCTCCATTCGCAAGTACTTTAACAGGAGTTGTCTTTTGAGCATTCGTATACGGATAACTCATAATCATAAAATTAACCAGGGCTTCGCCGTATTCCAATGAAGAAGTGAAGTTACCTACACTATAGGTGGAAGTATAGCTATGGCTTATGGAAATCGAACTGAATATTCGTTTAAAGGGTTCAAGGTTTGCTAGGCCACTATAATCTATCCGCCAGTTTGGCATCGGGAATCTGAACCCTTTAGAGAATGGAAATTTAGTCAAATCTAGTTTTTTGCCTTTTCCGCTATATGCTGCAATGAATGCCGGAACCAAAACATCCTGAGAGTTTTCATCATATACACCGTCATTCGTATTTAATCTATTCAGCTCATCTTTATAGAATGTTCTATATTCCCGCATTTTTTCAAAGATGTCATAATGATAATTGTTTTTGACGTCTTCATTGTTCATGCGGGCAAAGAAGGTTTTGAAAGACCAGAAAGAAGTACTAAAATTGCCATTTCTAACTGGGCTGAGACTATTATATCTGCCCGTTGAATCAACTATGAAGTATTCCTGATAACTATCGCCACGGCTGAAGTTACCACTGATCTGCATTCTAAAATCTTTAAAAGGCTCTATCGTAGTTCTATAACTGAATTTCCGTTGCTTGCTTTGTACGAATGGCTGCGTTTGAACTGATGTTTTAGATAGCCAGCCACGGTTTGCTGCAATTTCCTGGAAGTTTCCGCCGTAATTATCTCCATTTTCATAATCCCTCTTTGATGTATACTGTCGACCTAAAACAAAAGGTAAACCCGGTGCGCCTTCCTGACTCAGCCCAAAGAACTTTGGTGTTGGTAAAAAGCCGGGTAGAATCGTGTTTTCTACTATCGAATAATCGTAGTCAATCCCTCTTACAGCCATTAACAATCGCGTGAACGCCTTGGCTATATTACTTGGTGGAATATCAATATTCTCATCATCACCCGGATTACGAGTAAATCTCTTTCTTTCGGGGTTCGGGCTATTTGCAAATTTCAGATACTTAACTTTGTTATAAAGTTTAACAAAGTCGATTTTCCCTCTCACGCCCATTTCTCTACCATTTCTGATAGTATTTCCGAATGGTATATTGTTCTCATCCGTAATATTTAACGCAATGGCCTGATAACCGAAGTTATTATTATATTTGGCATCGGCGGTTATCCAGTCAAGCAGAAAAAACTTATCCATAGGTAAGCGATAGGTAAACCGCATTTCCTGATAGAAATTCTTGGCACGCCCCAGACTTTTTAAACTCTTTAATAACTGCTGTTTTTCTCCCTCTGTATCTACCTCACCATAAGGCTCATCAATAATGGCATTCATTGTGGCTGTATAATTGAACAGAATGCTCTTGGTTAAATTCCATTGTAAATCATACAATCGGTTCATCAGGAAATATTTCTCATAGTACGGTGCAGCGTTTGTTGAGTTATCAGTAGTGGACGTAATATCAAAATTTCTCAGCAATGTTTTGGCAAAACTCTTATCAAAATCTGTTCTGAAAGCAATAACAGAAGGAAGAGGAGAAAAATTAAAGTCTTTCAGCCAATACAAAAACGGCCTATCCAGACTTTTGCTGTTCTTAAATGGCTCCCAGTTGATTTGCTTTGGTTGATACTGATAGGTAAAGCCTCCTTTATATTGATTTAGCGAGTATTCATCAATCAATATATTGCTTCTGCCAACATTATTTTGTGCATAGGTGAAAGAGAAGTTTTCAATATCATAAAAATGGGGCAGGGCACCTTCTTTTGTTTTAACTTTTCTGACATTCGAAAAGTTGAACCCTCTTCTTGTGCTATTATCAATCACCATTCTTCTATAGGCATCACGCTTAACGGGGTCGTCGATATTTGCAAGTGCGTTTTCAAGCGGCATATCAGGGTCTAGCGGATTGAAATGCGGTGTAATGGTCTGCTGGTCGTAATTGACAAAGAACGGAATTTTAAGTCCCCAGGTCTCCGGGAAAAACTTATCCAACTCAATATTTGAAGCAATTCCAATACCTTTACCGGTTTCTCTTGCCCTTTCTGAAATTTTATCCTGCACACCACCAAAGCCAAAGGTTTTGAGGTTGGCATTAATTGCCACTGTTGCTATATCTGCGAGTTTGATATTTGCTGCCAATAGTGCTGCATCGCCTGATGTCTGGTCGAATCCATAAGCACGCAATTCATCCATCCACACGGTATAGGTATGGGGTTGTTCGTCAGCAGATTTAGGATTCCGAAGTCCAAGCATAACCGTCATTACTGCGCTTAAATCGGGGTTGCCTACAACAGTTATCTTATAGGTATTTCCGTCTGTTCCATCATCAATTATTCCTGTAGTTGTACTTGAATAAGGCTCGGTAAAATTAGCTGCTCTCCGGTTTCTTTCCCCTTTCAGTGCCACTAAGTCCTGCAGGGCAA
>CALRLN020000555.1:0-3735 GCA_943368675.1 Chitinophaga pinensis
TGCATTTATAGGCAGTTCTTTGCCTAGTATTTCTTGAAATTCGCTATATTTAGCCAGCTTTTTCGCTTTCGTTGACATATTTTAAGGATGTGAGAACCCACAAAATACAACTTCGAAACGAAAAAGCCTTTTTTGTCATGTACTTAGAAAAATAAGTGTAAAAGTTTCTTATTAGTAAACTAAAAAGACATGATTTAGCAGCATAAAAATTGTTAAATTATGTCTTTTGTCTTATAAAAAGAAAGTTTTGTATCCGGCGAGGTCACAAATAAAGGTGTATGTTGCTTATAATCAGCGAATACACCCTTATTTGGTTCAAACACTTTCAAACTAGCCGTGCAAAAAAAGCTTCAATGTCTATAATTATCATCATTGCCGCCTCATCCAGAACTGCGCATCTTTCCAGCGCTGTTCCTTTCTGTAAAACTGACATTTTCGCTCAAGAAATTGGTTGTAAATGACGCTCAAATCATTCCAATATGTTGCAATGGCCGATTTGTGGCCATTATTGAGGTCAATTAAAGTTTTTGCGCCATTACACCCTGAGGTAAGTGCAAAACCTATTCCCATTGATGAAATAGGGTCAAAAGATATTGCTGCGTCTCCAACAGCCAAAAAATTCACTCGCTCGTGGCGTTCTGCAATTTGTGAAAACGCATTTCTTGTCCATAAATTTTCTACCGAGGTGGCGTTTCTTAAAAACTTACTGATATGTCTGGTCTGAGAAAGCATATAATTCCAATGATCATTTTTTTGTAAGTGCATATTCTTCGCTATATCTGCATCCGTAAAAAAAGTAATGTTTATCCGGGAATTAGGCAAGGCCGAGCAATACCACCAGCCTTCGCTGACAGTTTCCATATAGATTTCCTGCATCATTTGGTGGTCTGATTTAAAAGTGGCAAAAGTACCGATTCCTACCAGTTGGTCAGCTTTTATGGTTTTTATATCCAATTGCCGGCAAATACTTGACTGTCTACCTGTAGCGTCTATCAGGTATCTGGCTTGAACTATGATTTCCCCTTGTGCTTCATGCAGCATTTTAATGGTCCAATGGCCATCAGGGTCTTGTTCAATCATCTTTACCCGGCTTCTCGGTATTATTTGTGCTCCTGCCTGTGCAGCTCTTTCTACAAGATGCAGATCGAATTTTTCTCTGTCAAGCTGATAGCTTTGGCCATTGAGAGAAAATATCGAATGTCGAGAAGCCATATTTTCGCTTCCCCAGGCCGCCAGCGAACCATAACCGTTTATGAAGCAGTCTTCATCAAAATCTTTACGTTCTATTCCTATATATGATAAAATACCAAAGATGCTACTACTTACCTGCTCACCCACTTTCAGATTTTCGAATGAGGAGTTTTCCACAATAATCACCTTTAAACCTGAATAGCGTAAAATGCTCATTGCCGCTGCAGTTCCAGCTGGTCCTGCACCGACAATGAGCACATCTGTCTGAATGCTTTTTGCCATTATCTTCTGTTTCTGCTACCTGCACGAGGTTTAAGTAAGCCGACTGTTTCTATAGGTTTGAATGCCTTGTCTTCGAGATAGTCAACAAGCATAGCTGCTTTCAGGCTTCTTTTCTTAACCTTGTCTTTATTGGGTTCTATAAAAAACACAGGAATTGTGGTTTCGTTGTCTGCCATATTATTGCTTATATTTCCAACATGCCAATTTTTATAGGTGAAAAGGTCATTGTTTCGTTCGGTTTCAACCATGTACGGATAGGTTTTGTTTCCTCCGTTTACATCTCTGATGAAGCCAAGGGAATACCAGAATTCAACCATTTGTGTAAAACTGTTGATACCCCGGGCATAATTCATCTGCTGTCCGGCAGGAACATTGGTTTTTAACTGACCTTCTGCGGTGAACTCACCAACCAGTACATCCCAAGGGCTTTGTGGTGGCCACCAGTAGCTATAGTAGGTTGGAGGCATCGGAACAGTGTTGCCATCTTCATCTGTGATTTTGTTAACAGCAGGATCTGTAAAATTAATGTATTGTACAGTACACTGGAAAAAATCCGCCTGCCACGGGCATGCCATTCTTTTGGTGAGGTCACCTGGTTCACAGCCTCCTCCTTCACATTCATCACGAGTTGGTGTCAGCCCGTTGGCAAAATAGTAACTTTCATCTTTGTATCTTTTAATAACATAAGGTGATTCGTAAACAGCCGGGTTTTGCATACTCCAGGTTACCTCAATGCCCGGGCACATCGGCAGGCCTACACAATTGCCTACGCTGGCAGTATCAAGTTTACTCACTGGATATGGCTCATAATTTCTGTCATTTGTGAAATAACCGTTTGCCCATTGGCCCAGCAAAAATAACTGTGTATCATTTAAAGCCATAAACTTCATGATATTGATATTGCTGACAGAGTTGCTGCCTGAATTCAGAATCATCATCGGAAACCGCGCCTCTCCTTCCATTTTGAAAAGCTCTTCCTGAGGAAGATAATCCGGATTTGGCGGCTGGGCATCTGCTTGCCGGAAATAAGAATAATAGGTCTGGCGGTTGATGAGATTTTCTTCCGACGGATCAGAATAATCAAAGGCATTACTGGCAAAGGCCATCATTGGCTGTACGTTGGCTACCCACTGATACCTGCTGATTCTATTAATGATAGGCAGAATATCCCGCTGAAAATTGGCACAGTAGGCTGTATTCCATACACCACCTTTGCACATTTCTGGAACAAGGTCAAAATCTCTTACACCTACATCAAACATAGTGTCACTCAAATTGGAAATATTGACAATCTCAGGGGCGAAATCCGGAGACCCTACAATAACCCAGGCGGTTAATTCAACCGATGATCCGTCAGTAAACGTTATGGTACAATACACAGGCCCGTCAGAAATATCATCGTGCCAGGTGTTAGAGCCGCCATAGCTTGTAAGAGGCTCATCGCCTCCGGCATTGCCATATCCGCCCAATACTACGAGCCTTCCTGCGTTGTCAGTTAATAAATCACCTAACGTTTTTATGGGTACGCCATAGGTGACAGTTTCGCCAGGGTATTGAACCGGGTAGCCTGCTGGTGCATTTTCTTTGTCAAATCCTATGGTTTGCTGCCTGCCAGAAATAGATCTGGGCCCTGGATCAATAAATAAGGTCTGCCTGTTATTGCCAACAATATCAGGGTTTCGCAGTGGAATATTCTGGTTTTGGTAGCTATTTTCGTTTCCATACAAAAGGTTTCCCTGAAGTTCGGAATATTGGTACCATTCAGCTTTCTTACTGGCTAGATGGACTGTCCACTGAATCGATTCGACGTTCGGAGAATCCAGTGTTACTTCCTTTCCGTTTTCATCGTAAATACTAAAGGGTTGTCCTTGTCTTTTAACCCGCCCTGCTGCATCTTTAAATTGTGAAATTGTTCCTGATGCATTGCCGTTACTATCGGCCTCATAGGGCAGACCACCGATTTCTGTCGGGGCCAGACAAATTTCAGTAGTGCTATTGCCTAATCGGGCAATACCTACCGACGGATGTAAACTTAAGCTCATTTTTAAAATATCCTACTCGTATGGCTTTTCGGTTTCGCCTCAATCATAGATTGAATTAATAAATCAGGTAGTGTGCTTGTTTCAATTTCAAACTGAAACTTATGGTTGGTGAGTAAAAGTATTGTGTTTGTTCAGAACAAGTACACGTATAAATACCTGATTTTATTTTTAGGTCTTTGAATGATGCCGCTTAAAAATTTTTTCAGTAAAATATTTTATG
>CALRLN020000556.1:0-3734 GCA_943368675.1 Chitinophaga pinensis
GGCGATTTATCTGTTCTTCCTTTCTGATAGAGAATATTACAAAGTATCTGTTTGTCAATCGATTTTTGTTTTAATAAGCCATTCAGCATTTTTGCTCCAACCGGATTGAAATCTTCAAAATCCGGAGAATATTTATTCATAAATCGTTGTGCTAAATCCGGTGCTCCTGTTGATTCCAGAATTACCCGGTTTAAATTTTTGCCATATTTTGAAAGATATTGCTGTGCCAGAATACCTGCTCCTGAAGCACCAAAAATATTGATTTTATCATCTTTCCTTAAAATTCCCTTTTTAATCAGGTCTAATCTTATTAACTCAATATCTTCTATTTGTTGGTCAGAACTAAACAATTTTTCAGCCACACCGTAATCTACTTTTCCATTTTTATAGACTTCAGGAAATAATGTAGGTGAGTGCCCTCTCACACCTATCAGCACATAAGCATTTTTACGCAAAACATTTTCAAAAAATTGAAAATCCGTTTTAGTACTTACCAATTCCATCTGCCCGTCAGTAAGTAAAAAGGTTATATGATTGTTCTTATAAAAATGGGGGCTAAATTGATAAAAACCCCTGAAAAACCCTAGTGATGGTTGGTTATGGTCGATTGGTAAATTGATATAATGATGGAAGCTATCTTCCGGCATTTCTGTATAGGTTTCATTCAAGCCAATCCGGCTTTTGGGAATTTTGTAGAAATCGAAATGAAAATAACACAAGCCACCTGCTATTATGATAAGTATAATTGAAGTTGCAATAAGTGTTTTATTTCTTTTATTCTTTATTGGCATTTCGGATATTATTTTAACCTTATTTCATGGTTATTTTAGCTTCTGCCAGTTCAATTTTTTTATCAATTAATAAATAAGACTGCACAGTATTTTTATCAAAGTTAATTACCTGACTTACACCAATTCCGTCTGCTTCTGCCCAGGTAACAAATACACTATTGCCTTCCAGTTCTTTTTGGTAATATCTGTCAGTTTCCTGCCTTCCTTTTTCTTCGCCAAATACACATTCCCAACGCAAAGTGCTGTCAGTCAGACATTTTACCTCATATCTGGCATCACCGTAGTTGTAAACGTAAGTCTTCCCTACTTCTAATTTCCCTTTGTTTATCAATGGAATCTTCTCACCTTTTCCGACACAGGAGGATAAAATGGCTAATGAAATAACTGATAATAGAATTTTGTACATATTTTATAATAGATTTAAGGTTTTAGAAAAATCAGACTTTCAAAACTGTAGCCCCGGCTCAGGTGTAAGAATCAGCAATTAAATTATACCTGAGCTAAAAGCTTATTTTTTTGGAATTACCGCAGTTGCTTCAATTTCTATCAGCACATCATCACGATATAGTTTACTCACTTCAACTAAAGTACTTGCCGGAGGGGTGTTGGTATTCACAAATTTGTCACGTACATCTCTTACCGCCTGTATTTTGCTCACATCTCTGATAAAAATACTGATTTTTGCCAAGTGATTCATATTTCCGCCTGCTTCCTCAATAATGTTTTTGATGTTGGTAAAAACCTGCTCGGTTTGTTTGGACATATCATCTTTACCCACCAGATTGCCCTGTTTATCCAGCGGAACTTGCCCGGCAATGAGCAGCATTGTAGCATTGCCTAAGTCTATTTGGGCTGCGTGAGAGTATCCTTTTGGTGTAGCAACAGCGTTTGCATTAACCAGTTTTAAAGAGCCTTGTGAGAAAGTACGACTGGCAATGAATAATACTAATAAAAGTGGTAGGGTAAACTTCATTTGTTGTTAATTTTATCAATCCAAAATTAACAACAAATGAGTTGTTTTAGAGGGTATACGCCAATAAATATTTAAAAAGAATTGACCTGGAAAGAGTGTTTAAACAGAATCTCAATAAGAATCACATATAGGTATAAACACCATGTGAATATTGATGTTTGAAGCGCTCAAAAGCTTCTTTTTCAAGGCGTTCCTGGTGGTCGGGGTGTGCAACTTTTATCAGTTCTTTGGCTCGTTCTACCAGGTTTTTGCCATAAAGATAAGCAATACCGTATTCAGTTACAACGTAGTGCACATGAGCTCTGGTAGTTACAACCCCAGCGCCCTCTTTCAGATGGGTTGCAATCTTCGACTCCCCGTTTTTAGTAGCTGCCGGAAGTGCAATGATAGGTTTACCACCCTCAGACAAGGCGGCCCCCCTGATAAAGTCCATTTGTCCACCAACGCCCGAATACATTCTATAACCGATGCTATCAGCACATACCTGTCCGGTAATATCAATTTCAATAGCACTATTGATAGCTGTAACTTTTGGATTCTGACGAATAATAGAAGTATCATTCACATAATCAACAGGCAACATGGTAATCAGCGGATTATCATCCACGAAGTCATACAAGCGCTGGGTGCCATACAAAAATGTTGAGACAATTTTACCGGGGTGTTTTTTCTTGTACTTTCCTGTGATGACCCCTTTTTCTACTATGGGAATAACCCCGTCTGAAAACATTTCAGTATGAATACCCAGATCTTTATGATTTCCTAAAGCGGCCAGTACGGCATTTGGTATATTTCCGATACCCATTTGTAATGTAGCTCTATCTTCTACCAACGATGCCACATGATTGCCGATTCTTTGCTCAATTTCAGTAGGATCCCCCCATGAGACCTGATGCAAAGGGGCATCAAATGGTACCAGATAATTAATGCGGCTGATATGAATCTGGCTATCGCCAAGTGTACGCGGAACAAATTTATTAACCTGTGCAATCACTACATCTGCTGAAGCCAGGGCAGCCAGTGTGGCATCTACTGAAGTACCTAATGAACAGAAGCCGCTTTTATCGGGCGGAGATACTGAAATTAATGCAACATTTAGCTTTATAATTTTTTTTCTGAATAAATTGGGGATTTCAGATAAAAATACCGGAATATAACTCCCCCGGCCTTCTTCAATGGCTTTCCTGACATTTGCACCTATGAAGAAGGCATTTGTATGAAATATACCTTCATATTCAGGGCGGGTGTAGGGTGCGTCTCCTTCAGTATGTAAATGATATAACTCAACATCTCTTAGTTCGTCTGACCGCTTTACTAAGTTTTCTAATAAATGCTGTGGGGCTGCTGCAACACTTTGCACATAAATTTTATCGCCTGATTTAACTATTTTCAGGGCTTCTTCAACTGATACAATCGGCATTTTAAATATAGAATAATTTTATTGCAAAATTCGGACAAAAAAGCATAGCTGAATATGATATTAATCAGCCGATGCCCTGCGTTCTATCGTATTCTATATAACCAGAAAACTAATCCCGTAGTTTATTTAATGTATAGCAAATAAGATTGTTGAACAGATACTTTTTGTCATTGGTTTTTAAATCTCCGGTACGTAGTTCATAAACATAGCCTGCCTTCATGTCTGTCAATTCAATGGATACTTTCTTGCGGTCAGCAGATAGCGTTACAGATTTTACGGGTATTTCCTGTACATCAAATTGTTTTGAACCATAAGCCTGGTGATACTCGTAATAATAGCGTTTGAATTTGTAATTGGCTAAGTCTCTGGCTGCATCTTCATTAAGCGGCAAAGTAAAAGTCAGGTCAAAACCTGTTCTGGTCAGTTTCATAGCCATTATATCCAGATGCGTTTTACCTTTCCATGATATTCTCTGGATACCTCTTGCTCCAGCCCATCCGTGGTCGTTCTGACCAACCCACAGGCTGCCATCCGGCGCAAAAACCAGCCG
>CALRLN020000557.1:0-3723 GCA_943368675.1 Chitinophaga pinensis
TAAAAAAAGCAAAGAAAAAGATTAAATGGATTTACACACTTGATAAATCAACTGGCAACCTTTTGACGTTTTATCGATTTACAAAATTAAAACTATCTAATTAAGTTGTCTTGTCCTGAAATAAGTTGACCAATTTTAATAATAAAGCCTATCCGATAATTTTTATTGGGTGGGCTTTATTATGATTTTTAAATACACTAAAAGAGTATAAAGTTTGGTCTTACAAATATTCTCATAGTTATTTAAACCTCAGAAACTTTGGAGAATTGTTTTAGAAGAGATAGGATGAACCAATGCTCTTCAAAATAGATTTGAGTATCAAAACAAAGAGAAAGAAAGTACGTTTAATTTGAGAAGAATTGACTTTGGGGCAAGGACTTATAATGCTAGTATTGGGAGGTTTGATCGGGTTGACCCGTTGGCTGATGTTTCAAGACGTTTTTCCCCTTATACCTATGTCTATAATAATCCACTGATTTTTAAAGATCCTGATGGGATGTTTGGTGATTATTATAAACAAAATGGTGACTATCTAGGAAACGATGGGAAAGATGATGACAAAGTTTATCTCGTAGAAAATGATGGAGTTAAATCTTCAAAAGCAGAAAATGGAATTAGAACAACTATGCTTTTTAATAGTAAAATACACGATTTAGGGATTTCACATACTTCCTTTTTGGCTTTTGCTTCTTTAATACATCAAGAATCAGGTGGCAACAAAGATGAATCTTATGGTATCGCAAATGTCAGTATGAATTATCTTGCAAATGGAGGTTCAATAAAGGGATTAAAAACACTTGAAGATATATCACTTTATAAGAATTCATTTGCTCGTGGCGCAACCCAAGAGGCTTACTCTTACTTTATGGGTTTATCTAATAAGGATAGAGATTCAAAATTCGCCTTGGAAGCAGCTTTAAATGCGGTAGGCTATAGCATTGGCTTACCCGGTACTTTTGATAAAACAAATGGAGCGACAGGCTGGGATGGACCAGATTTAGTTTCTACTTTACATAAGAATGACCATAGAAATTATATATGGAGTTCTGATTCAAAAAACCTATTAAATCAATATCAAAAAGAACGTAATGGTGGGATTAATGTCTCAGATTTTAAATATGCCGATTCGGGTTATGGTGCATCAGCAACTGCCATTATATGTAAAACCCTTTATGAAAAAATACATACAAATAGAACAGAGCATAAAGCAAAAAATGCAACCCGTTTTAAATAATAATAATATGAATATTAAAAATCGCTTATTTATTAATAATTTCTTACTAATGGGATTGTTGTGTTTTTTTTGTGGCTGTGGAATGAGTCAAAAAAATAGCCAAATAAAAGACACTTTAATTAAGAAAAGTGCTCTTCTACCCATCTCAAAAGAAATATCAATTTTACAAAGAGACACCTTATTGATTAATAATCAATCTTTAATTAAATACATAAAAAATAATCAATTTAGGACTTTGATAACCAGTTCAGGTGATACAATTGTGAAATATGATGATGTTTATTCTAATATTGAATTTCCTGACATCAACGAAGATGGTTACAAGGATATTCGAGTATTTATCTTTAGTGTCGTACCGAATCAATGCATCAATTTTTTCTTTGATAAAGAAACAAAAATGTATAAAGAAATTCGGGACAGTGAACTAGATATAGAATTAATAAATGGGACTAATTTATACTATTCTTACAATCCACTTGGGTGTTCTGACATGAGTTGGGAAAGTCATCTTAGTAAAATAGAGGATTGGGCAGAAATAGAAGTTGGTTTAATGGAATTTTATGATTGCAATGATAAACGAGATGGTATATTTATTTATAAAGTTGATGGAGATAATCGAAAGCTAATTAGCCAATTACCAGTAAAAAAGTTCAACAATAATGGAAGAAATAATAAATGGAGGTTTTCAAAAAATTACTGGTCTCAAAATCATAAATTATTTCAATAATATCTCGTCCTGAAATAAGTTGACTAACTTTAATAATAAAGCTCATTCGATAATTTTTATTGGGTGGGCTTTATTATTATTAAGGGTAAAAACAAAGAGAAAGAAAGTACGTTTAATCTGAGAAGAATTGACTTTGGCGCTAGGAGCTATAATGCTAGTATTGGGAGGTTTGATAGGGTTGATGCATTGGCAGACCGGATGAGAAGATGGAGTACTTATAATTGTGCTTTCGGTAATCCTTTAAGGTTTATTGATCCGGATGGACAAGGACCAACTGATTGGATAAAGCTAGAAGACGGAAATGTAAAGTACGATGCTACGGTAAAGAATCAAGCGCAAGCTGTCGCCAAATATGGAAGTGGAGCAACTGATATAGGCAAGTCCGGAGTATTTATCAATGGACAAGGGAATTAAGTAAACCTTAATGCCGATGGTACAGCTAAAAGTTCGACCATGTTAAGTGAGATTAATGTTTCAGCAAAAGCGAATTCAGGCATGTCAGCTATGGATATGGCCCTGGGAGTGAATGATGCGTTTGGTTTAACAGGTGATTTTCAGGCTACTGTAATGGATGTGGCACAATATATTAGATAAAGCAGGTGATGCAGCAGATGGTTTTAAAGTGGTTGGAAAGGCATTGGATGTAATCGGAAACGTTACGGGTTTTACAGGTGCACTAAGTTCTACTATGAGTGCAATAGATAATCCAACTACTGGCAATTTACTAAAAGCAGGTTTAGATGTAGGGTTATTTGCAGTTGGAATTTTAGCACCCCAAACACTTTTAGCTAAACCTTTAATTGGAATAGCTGACGGAATTTGGGGAGCTTCCGGTGGTAAAGATTCGTTTTTTAGTGCAATTGATAGCAAAATTGATAATTTTAGGTCAAGTAGAATAATTGACACCTCGAAAATTAGAATAAAATGAATGAATGAAATAAATAAAATGATTGTAGCTATTTATCAAAGCAAACAAAAAAGTATGAAATACTCAGAAGGTCATGCAAGGCTTTTTATTGCGAAATTAGCGTTTTGTGTTTTAGTGTGGATTTGGCTTTTACCTATCTTAGGTATATTAGAAAACAATTTACACTGGATTGAAATTAGTTTTAATACTCCAAAGACAAGAATAGGTTACCTTCCTGTGTTATTGATAATGTATTTTATTGTACATTATTTCACTTGGAAATTAAAAGAAGTAGATAACTATTCGTCAGATGAAGCGAACGAGCAAAGTATAAAAAAAGCAAAACGTTTATTTATTATTTTACTTATAATTGGTTTTGTCTTCTTAATAGCTGTTGCAAAATATAATCAAGGTAACCCTCTTTCAGATTAATGTTTAGCTCTCACATTCTGAAAAAAGTTGACTAATTTTCATAAGAAAGCCCATCCGATATTTTTTATTGGATGGGCTTTCTTATTATTGTGGTTATTATCATGTTGCAAACACATAAAGAGTGCATCTAACTTAAACGGGTTATCTCAAAAGGTGCAGAATAAATCGACTCTTTTCAAAATAGATTCGAGTTTTTAAAAAGGAAAAAGAAAGTACATTTAATCTAAGTACCTATGCGATCAAAAAAATCTTTGGTTCCTAAAACATCCATTTGGCAAAAGCTTCAAGACATAAGTTTTGCCCTTTTTATTGGATTCCTTATTTTTAAAGGGATTTGGTGGTATTTGGATTATGACTTCAAAAAAGACAAAGAGGAAATTTTGTCTAATCCTGTTTATACTAAAGGAGTTATAATAGCAAAAC
>CALRLN020000558.1:0-3718 GCA_943368675.1 Chitinophaga pinensis
TATTTCCGGTTATTAACGAAATGTTTAAGGAATACTCAGCTAAAAACCTTCATTCGCCTAAAGCAGAATTTTATATTCCTACTGTAATGACCTATCTGATTCAGAATGGTTTGGGTAAATGCAAAGTGTTCTCGAATGAATCGGAGTGGTTTGGTGTAACATATCCTGAAGATAAACCAACCGTTACTGAAGCTCTCAGAAAACTTTCGGAGCAAGGGATATATCCGGTTGAAGCCTGATAAACCTGTTGTATGAATATTACGTATCGTAAAGCTACCCTTGCCGATGTAGATGACATGGCAAGATTAAGGATTGATTTTCTGAAAGAAGTGCAAAGCCCTGAAACGCACCTGATTGATGAAGAAGGGTTGAATGAAATACTGCAACATTATTTTCAACAGCATATAACAAGCGGAGAATTTGTAGCATGGCTTGCTGTTGCTGATGGTCAGATTGTGTCAACCAGTGGTCTTTGTTTTTCTAAAATTATTCCGGGCTTTACGTTATTAGATGGTAGGGTTGCCTATATTATGAACATTTATACTTTGCCGGAGTGGAGAAAGAAAGGAATCGGCAAGCAGGTTTTTTATCATATTTTAGAAGCAGCCAGAGAGAGAGAGTATAAGCGCATTCTGTTACATGCAACTGAAGAGGGCAGACCTGTTTATGAGAAATTTGGTTTTAAAGCTACCAATGATGAGATGGAGCTAAGAATTGAGTGAAGGATAATGGCGAATTAACGAATGGTGAATTAGTGAATAATTGTGTAACATTGACCAGACATCCCAGTGTTCTTTGTGTACATAATGGCAAAAAGATGAATGAATCAACTAATTTTAAATTAAAAATATTCGCTAATTCAACATACACCATTCACGATTAAAATATTCACCCGATAAAAATAACCTATTATGATTATTATAGATGCACACCTCGACATGGCCATGAACGCCATTGAATGGAACCGTGATTACAGACGCACGGTGGAAGAAATCCGGAAAATGGAAAGAGATATGACCGATAAAATTGACCGGGGCAAAGGTGTGGTATCATTACCGGACCTACGCAAAGGCAAAATAGCTGTGGTGGTGGCTACCCAATTGGCGAGATTCAGTGAAAACAACGGTAATATGCCCGGCTCCGGCTGGAACTCCCCACATCAGGCATGGGCTATGACCCAGGCACAATTGGCCTGGTATCAGGCTATGGCAGAGGCGGGCGAAATGGTACAGATAACAACTACTGCCCAGCTTGACGAGCATATAGTCATGTGGGAAAACACGGCTATTGATGATGCTACAAAACCTATTGGCTTTATACTGAGCCTTGAAGGGGCTGACTCGCTGGTAAATCTGTCGTATCTGGAGAAAGCCTATCGTTACGGCCTCAGAGCCATTGGCCCTGCCCATTATGGCCCAGGGCGTTATGCGCCAGGTACAGGTATGGCTGGCGGACTAACTAAAGAAGGTAGGGAGTTAGTCAAAGAAATGGATAAACTCGGAATGGTAATGGATGCTACCCACCTGACTGATGAAGGCTTTGATGAAGCATTAGACTTATTTCAGGGGCAGGTGTGGGCAAGCCATCATAATTGCAGAAGTCTGGTTCCTCATCAGCGCCAATTGAACGATGAGCAGATAAAACGACTGGTGGAAAGAGATGCAGTGATTGGAGGGTGCCTGGATGTATGGATGTTAAAACCGAATCTGAAACAGCGCCAGATAAACCCACGAGAAGCAGGCGCAAATCTTGAAGTGCTGATTGATCATTACGACCATATCTGCCAGATTGCAGGCAATAGTTTGCATATTGCAATTGGTAGCGATTTAGACGGAACATTCGGTACGGAACAATCGCCATACGATTTGGATACCATTGCCGATTTACAAAAATATCAGCATCTGTTGGCCAAGAGAGGCTATACAGACGCTGATATAGAAAATATATTCTATAAAAACTGGCTAAGACTTATGCGTAAGGCATTAGCCTAGCTTTGTTGAGAAGTTTGGGGGTATGATTCCTCAAACTTCTTTAGTTTTCTTCTCGAAACAAATATTCTTTCACCTGTTGAAAGATAAGCCCAGTTTCCTTCGGTATTCTTTTCAAATTTGGTCAGGTACTTCAGATTCAATAAGGTTCCTCTGTGGACACGTGTAAAATCTCCTTTATTCAGCAATTGCTGCTCATAGATTTTCATTGTATGCGAAGCCAGAAATTGTTTTCCGTTTCTCAGATAAAATTTAGTGTAGTTATCAAAACTTTTCAGATAGACTACCTCATCGGTTCGGATGCATTTTTTTCTATGGTTAAACCACAGAAAATTTGACTCTTTCATTAATTCAGTTTTAGTTTTCATGATTTAAAAGGGATTTAAAGACATATATATTCATACTTATTGGTCTGTGTTGTGTTTTTGCCGTCTTTGGCAGTAAATTTTTCTGTCAGAGATTTTACAAAACCATTGATGTTTTGTTCATAGGTATAAGCTGATAATTCGGTCTTTTTATCGGCATAGGTATATTTAATTGTCTTTACCAGATTCTTTGATATTCTACCATACATATCAGGTTGATTCTGATTAGCTATCAAATCAGCCTTATTCTGTTTATCTTCATAATAAGTGTAGTCTATTGTGTAGTTCAGCATATTTCCGCTAGAATTCTTTACCTGAATCAGATTGCCATTGGTGTATGTATAGGTAGAGTTGCTGTTCAATTTGGCATCAGCCGTATATACATAATTTGCCGTTTTTAAGAAGCCCTCTATATCATAGGTAAAGGTATTGGTATAACCGGCGCCCCCTTCCTGAACTAACTTTAGTACATAGCCCTTGTCGTTTAAAGTTGTTTTGAAAGTATTGCCAGTGCTTCCATCTGAAAAATTTCGGGTAATGACCAGTTCTGTTGCAGATTTGTAAGAATAGTTCTCAACGAGTCCTTTACCATCGGCGCGCATCACTTTTGCTATTCTGCCATTTTCGTAGCTGATTAACATTTCAATATCACCAAACGACTGCCGGATTATTCTGGCGGTATTATCACATGAAAAATCAACAGGATCTACCTCTGCTTTGGTGCATGAAAAACTTATTGAAATAAATGAACATAATAAGATAATGACTACTGGTTTCATGATTTTATAAATTTTAGTACGGATAAAAATGCTTGTGTGGGTATCCGAGACTAACAGGACAAAAGTCGTATATTAAACATTGTCTGTCAATCACGGAAAACCGTGATTTATTATTGCTACAGGAGAACCTGTAGGCGAGCCTAAAAAACAGAAGTACATTAGTGTAAGCAACATGCTTCCTTTACAGCAAAAGTTGATGATGCAATTTCCATGATTAACAGACACCCGTCAATTACGGAAAGCCGTAATATCCTTCACGGGAAACCGTGAATTTTAGCAGAAATCGCTTGTTTATTAGAAGATTCAGTTAATTTTATGGAGATTTAAGTACCTATGCAATTCCATCACCAGATGAAATACGGCTATAAATTATTCTTGAGTTATCTTTTGTCAGGTATGTTTTTTTTACCGGTTCTGTCTTCTTATGCACAGAACTCAAAAATCCATATCCCCAGGTTTAAGCAAAGCCGGAATGGAGAAAAACCATATGAAGATAGCTTAAAACAGGTGGGTAAACATTTAGAAAAAGAATTGGCAGGCAAACCACAAACGCCTGAGTATGATTCTTTGCGTATTGCGCTTTTTG
>CALRLN020000559.1:0-3622 GCA_943368675.1 Chitinophaga pinensis
TTCCCACAATATTGCGCGCGGCCTCTACTCTTTCGGGCATTCGAGCGTAAACGCTCTTAATCATATCTAAATCAAAAACTGCCATTTGTTAAAGAAAATTTTAAATGTTAAAAACTCATATCCGGATTGACAATATGAAGGATTGCGCCAAAATTACGAAACATCGTCAAATTATAAATAGTAAATTTTTAAATAATGCTAAAAATATATACTTAAATACCTATAAAAGCGATTTCAGCTAAAAAGCGTCTATAGAAATAACCCTAAACACCTGCTTTTTTGTTCAATTCTTTTCCGTTTTATAATTTTTTAATAATTTTTCCCAAACTTTTGCGTTCTGTTTTGCATTATTATCTTAATATCGCACAATATTTAAAATTAAAGGCCAAAGAATGTCGAAAAACCTAGTTATAGTTGAGTCACCCGCAAAAGCAAAAACCATAGAAGGTTATCTTGGAAAAGATTTTACGGTAAAGTCAAGTTTTGGTCATGTGAGAGATCTGCCTGAAAAAGAACTCGGAATTGATGTCAGCAAAAACTTTGCTCCCAAATATGCTATTTCTCCGGATAAAACAAAGGTGATTAATGAATTAAAGAAATTGGCCAAAGAATCTGAAACTGTTTGGCTGGCGACTGACGACGACCGTGAGGGAGAAGCTATTTCATGGCACCTGAAAGAATCTCTGGGTTTGAAAGACTCGACACCTCGTATTGTTTTCAGAGAAATTACTAAAAAGGCGATTACCAATGCCATTCAGAATCCACGGATGATTGACATGGATCTGGTAAATGCCCAGCAGGCGCGCCGTATTCTTGACCGGTTGGTAGGTTTTGAGTTATCCCCTGTTCTCTGGCAGAAAATCAGAACCGGAGAAAGAACCAATTTATCAGCGGGTAGAGTACAGTCAGTTGCTGTAAGATTAATAGTAGAAAGAGAAAGAGAGATTGATAATCATAATACCAAGTCTTCTTTTAAAGTAATTGCCCAGTTTCTGGTAGATAAAGGTAAAGTTCTGAATGCTGAACTACCAAAGAATTTTGAAACGGAAGCACAGGCCAGAACCTTTCTGGAAAAATGCGTAAATGCTATTTTTACCATTAAAAATTTAGAAGTAAAACCAGCTAAAAAATCACCGGCTGCGCCTTTTACTACTTCAACTTTACAACAGGAAGCCTCAAGAAAATTAGGTTTTTCTGTTTTACAAACCATGACAGTGGCTCAGAAACTCTATGAATCCGGTAAGATTTCATATATGAGAACTGACTCTACTAATCTCTCAGGTGAAGCCATAGAGAAAGCCAAAATCCAGATTGAAAACGCTTATGGGGAGAAATACGTAAAAGTAAGACAATACAAGACCAAAAGTGAATCGGCGCAGGAAGCCCACGAAGCTATCAGGCCTACCGATTTTGGTGTTGACAGAGTAGATGGTGACAGAAGCGAACAACGACTGTATGAACTTATATGGAAGCGTTCGATTGCATCGCAGATGGCAGATGCTGAATTGGAAAGAACCATTGCAACCATAGGCATATCAACCACTGCAGAAGAATTAGTAGCAACAGGAGAAGTAATTAAGTTTGATGGGTTTCTGAAAGTATATCTTGAATCCAGCGATGATGAGGATGAGGAAAATAAAGGTATGCTGCCTCCTTTGAATATTGGACAGATACTGAATCTTTCTGAAATGAAAGCCACTGAAAGGTTTTCTAAACCTGCGGCAAGATACACCGAAGCAAGCCTGGTAAAAAAATTAGAGGAAATGGGTATTGGCCGACCATCAACTTATGCTCCTACTATTTCTACAATTGTTAAGCGTAACTATGTGGTAAAAGAAGACAGACCTGGAAAGGAAAGAAATTTCAAGGAGTTTTCGTTGAAAAACAACACCATTACTGAAAAAACCGGTACGGAAACTTATGGTACCGAAAAAGCTAAATTATTCCCTACCAATATTGGTATAGTAGTTAATGATTTTCTGGTTGATAATTTTGATGATGTAATTGACTATGGCTTTACGGCCAATGTGGAGAAAGATTTTGATAAAGTAGCCGATGGTAAAGTAGAATGGCAAAAAATGATCGGCGATTTCTACAAAGATTTCCATCAGAAAGTAGAGCAGGCCGATGGCGCCAAAGCAACCAAAGGTGCCCGTGATCTTGGTGTGGATCCAAGAACCGGCAAGAAAATCTCTGTTAAAATCGGCAAATTTGGTCCATATGTACAGGCCGGAGACATCAATGATGAAGAAAAGCCTGTATTTGCCAGTTTATTAAAAACCCAATTAGTTGACTCTATTACCTTAGAAGATGCCCTGGCCTTATTTGATATGCCAAAGCTACCCCGTGAAGTGGGCTTTTATGAAGATAAACCTTTGATGGTTGCCGTTGGTAAATTCGGGCCATATATCAAGCATGATGACAAATTTTACAATTTAGAAAAAAGCGATGACCCTTATCTTGTTACACAGGAAAGAGCCATTGAAGTGATTGAAGCCAAACGTAACAGTGGCGACTTATCCCAACCTAAAGACCTGGGCATTTATGAAGGTCTGGCTGTGAATGTCGGAAAAGGCCGATTTGGTTTCTACGTAAAACATGGTGATAAATATTATAATATTGATAAAGGCGTTGTTGCGGCTGAGCTAACTATTGATAAGGCTATTGAGATTATCAAAGCGAAGAAAGCCGCTGAAAGCAATAAGATTATCAAAGAATTCCCTGAAAACAAGACTGTGCAGGTCTTGAATGGACAATACGGACCCTATATTAAAGTAGGAAAGCGAAATGTAAAGATACCTAAAGGGACCGACCCTGCCTCTTTGAGTCTGGAAGATTGCCTGAAGTTAGCAAATGGGTAGGGATTGCTATTTATTTAAGCATACCCAATTTATTGAATGAAAAAACTGGTTGTTTTAACAGGCGCTGGCATAAGCGCCGAAAGTGGATTAAAAACTTTTAGAGACAGTGGCGGCTTGTGGGAGAATCATAGTATTGAAGAAGTTGCTACTCCGGAAGGCTGGAGAAAAAACCCTTCGCTTGTATTAAGGTTTTATAATGACAGAAGAGCCAAAGCCTATAATGCTCTGCCTAATGCAGGGCATTTGGCTTTGGCGGCATTAGAGGAGCATTTTGATGTTTGCATCATTACCCAAAACGTTGATAATCTTCACGAAAAGGCAGGTTCATCTAATGTGCTTCATTTGCATGGAGAGTTAACCAAAGTCAGGAGTGTCAAGAATAATCACTTAATAAAGGATATAGGTGGGCAGGCGATTGAAATTGGTGATTTAGGTGAAGATGGGCATCAGCTACGGCCCCATATAGTTTGGTTTGGGGAAGATGTTCCGATGATTGACCCTGCCATTAAAATATGCCGACTTGCTGAAATATTTGTAGTGGTGGGTACCTCGTTGCAGGTTTACCCGGCAGCTGGGCTAATTGATTATATAAATAGGTCAGTGCCTAAATTCATTGTTGACCCAAGTATTCCTTTGACTTCCTCAAAATATAAAGGCATCACTTTCCTTACTGAAAGTGCCACAGTAGGTGTACCTCAACTGGCTGAAATCCTGATTCATGATTTCAAATAGTTTGAACTGACTTAATACCAAATCTCGAT
>CALRLN020000560.1:0-3619 GCA_943368675.1 Chitinophaga pinensis
CTGCCTGCATTGGTGACTTTATCAGACGGCAAGACCTTTGATATAAAGGCAAGTCCGTTTAAAGTAGGCGTAAAACCTCCGCAAACTACTATTTATCAACTGACTGAGGTAAAAAACACCTGTGGCTCAGGCCAGGTATCTGGTAGTGCGCGCATTATTATTCTGGAGCCGCTGGCAACAGAAGAAATAATGAAGGACGGAATAAGGGTATTTCCGAACCCTGCCAGTGAACAACTCACACTTGAATTTTTATCTCCTCAGCCTGCTACTTCGGTAATTTCACTGATAGACATGACCGGGAAAGTATTGCAGCAAAATGCCCGGAAGGTAAATCAGGGTATGCAGGAGTTTATCGATTTAAAGGCTTATACTGCCGGTACTTATATATTAAGAGTAAAATCAGGAGAAAAGAGTATTAACCGGAAGGTTGTGATTGAAAGGTAATACGTATCTTTTGCCCTGATATTTAAAAATCTAAGCTACTTTTCGTTTTACTAATCTTCTATTGCTTCCAAACCCTGCTCTTTTAGTTTGGCTATTCCTTCTTTCATGGCTTTTATCTGCTCTGCGGAGTGCCCTTGCCAGACCGTAACCTCGCCAACAACTTTAAACGCATGTTTAGAACGATAAGATTTTGACGGATTGCCGGGGAATTTCTTGTCGGTTAAATTCGGGTCGTCTTCAATCTGGCCTGTTGGCTCTACCACATAAATTCTTTCAAGGCCATCTCCTAAAGCGAGTTCGGCACCCCACACAGCCGGGTCGAGCGTAGATGTCAGATAAATGTATTTTGCGTTTCTGTCGCCAAAGTTAGAAACGAAGCCTACCTCAATTAAATCGCCCAGTTTCAAATCGGCTTTTGTGCCATGAAAATAGGCTTGCTGAAATGGGGTATGTACTGTTGTCGGTACAGGGGTGTTAGTATTTTCTGACATATTTTATTGAGTGATTTTGTTTGGTAAAATATACGAAACAGGTTGATTTATTGTTGCGGCTGAGCAGTTTTTTAAGCGCTTTAATTTATATCTTAGCCTATGAATATCTTATTTAATAATTATCTTAGTTACAAAGATATATTTAATCAGGATTCCATCAAAGCTTTTTTCTGAAATTTCATCACATAAAATACGCAAGCGGATATGGAAAGCGGTTAAAATTTAACCACCGGAGGTAAGCTGAATACCTAAAGCTACTCTAATGCCTGGATTTCGACCCCCAGTGATTGTATGAAAACGATGAGTTCGTCTACCTCTATAGCACTAATTTTGTTTTCTATTCTTAATACCTTGTCGCAGTCTTCCAGGTCGAAATTAACTGCCAGATTCCTCCATTTATCCGTCAGTAATCTGATGATTTTGCGTGCGTTTCTTTTACCGGATACATTGGTTTTAAATACTTCAACCATATTGATTGGTTTTTATGGTATTCAGAGTTTGTATTTTAAATTGATACCAAAAAACATATTGGCACTGAGCTGGTGATAGGGGTATCTGGCAAACATTTCTGATATTTTCTTATCAGCATAGCCAAAGCTTCTCAAAGCCATTAATCCACAATTATACGACACATCAAAATGTCTGGCGTGAGTCTGCAACTCGGCCCCAATCGGGATCTGCCAGTAGTTTAAAAGTCTTTTGTCTGCCGGCAAATAGCTGATGTCGTAAGCAGTTGTTGAGGGTTTGAAATAAAGCGATGCATCTGTCTTTTCGTTTTTCTGATACCTTAAACTAATTTTATAGGCAAGGCCGGGGCCTTTGTCCGGAATATCAATATCTAGCTTATATTTTTTCCCTATGTTCCAATTGGCGGTTATCAAAGGCCAGGGCAAAGGCTTACCGAAACTATTGTGCACCATTAGCCCTACACCTAATGAAAACCCGGGCGAAAATGTCTTGACCCACAGGCTGCCAGCCATCATGAAAATATCATTGGCATCAACTTTTATATAATCGGTGTTAATACCTGCTGATAAGATACCCATAAACGCCCATTGGTTTTTCAGGCTCCTTATGTGCGTAATGGTAACGGATGTGGCGGATAGGCACCCCGGAAAAACTTTTTCATTATAAGCCCTGTTATGAAGCAGCATATGGTCTGAATTTATCATGGCATCCCATAATTTAACTGACCCGGTGGTAGTGTCGAAACTTGCAGAGAGACTAAAATTGAGCTCAAGGTTAAGCCTGCTCTGCTGTGTTTGTGAAGGCATACGCTTGTGACTATATACCTTGCCATCTGACAGGTTGAGGGTATCCTGATAGGGCATTAAATAGTTTGATGCCGGAATAAATTGATTTGAAACTTTAATATCCTTAAGTTTAATCTGACAATAAGAATTCATCGTTATCAATAGTGCCATGAATCCGATTCTGTAGTTTATCATATCTGTGTTTATTTTTATGCAAAAGTAGCGGGGAGCGGTTTCGGCCACTTATACAAAAAGTATTATGACTTATAGAATAAGGAGTTAATTATCTAAGCGTTATGCGATAGTATACGCTTGCAGAGGTTTACTGCATTGAAGACTAATGCCGGGTAAAAGAGAAATGGGCGGTATGTATTAGCTGATTCTGAATTGATTAACAGAGGTGGGGGCCTCTTTAAACTTCTAATTTAATGATAGTGAATTCTAAAAGCGGGCTGAATCTGCATTCGACCATATCTGAGAAATTTCTGGATAGTAATGATATGTCGGATGAATGGGTGGAAGCAAAAGAAGTTATTTCTTCGCATTTTGCTGATATTTCGACACAGGAATGGTGTTTTGATGGTATCCGGGTGGCTCATTCTGAATGGAAGTTTCATAGAATGGAAGCCATCGAATATCAGGGAAGTGTTAAAAACGAGGTTATTACGCTGTTTTTTAACCTGAAAGGAATGGTGCGGACGTCTCATGAGGGTGCCAGGAATACTGAGACATTTGAATTAGGAAACTATCAGCATAATCTGTTTTACTCAACCACCAGCAACGGGAGTTTTGAAAGCCGGGAAAATACGCTGAAGACATTTATGATTCAATTTTCTCTGCCTGCTTTTTTACGGTTAACAAAAAACGCCAATGATGTATTGAACAGGTTTACGGAGAATATTCTGAAAGGAAAACCCGTAGCGTTGGCCAATCAGAATTTAACGCTGACAGGAGATATGTACCAATCAATTAACAGCCTTATTAATTGTAAATATGAGAAAGGGTTAAAGCGGATGTTTTATTTATCCAAATGCATTGAGCTTCTGGTGCTTCAGGCCGAGGCATATAACGTTACGGTCAGTAAGCCGGATCTGGTCATAAAAAAGAGTTATGATACTGAGTGTATTTATTTTGCGAAAGAATATCTGCTGGCGAACATTGAAAATCCACCGTCTTTGACCCAGTTATCGAAAATTTGCGGCATAAACGAGTATAAGCTGAAAAAGGGCTTCAAAGAAGTTTTTGGAAATACTGTTTTCGGATTTTTATCTGATAAAAAATTAGAAATGGCAAGAACAGACTTATTGAATAAAGATAAACCTGTTTCGGAAATTGCGTATGAGTTAGGATACTCTTCTCCGCAACATTTCAGTCTGGCTTTCAAGAAGAAGTTCGGGATTTCGCCAAGCCTGATAGGTAAGTGAGCGGGAT
>CALRLN020000561.1:0-3618 GCA_943368675.1 Chitinophaga pinensis
TTGACTTACTTAAAAGAGAAAGGATATAGTATTAATAAAACAATTGATTATCCTGATCATTTTGCTTTTTCCAGAAAGGAGATTGAGCAATTTTTAGATAAGCAAAACCCAGCGCAACAGATTATTACTACAGAAAAAGATATGGTAAAAATCAAGCCCTTGTTGCGTCAACAAGAGCTTGATAGGATATTCTATGTGCCAATTGAGGTGGTTATATCAGATAAACAGGTCTTTGATAGTTTTATTCTGAAAAAGGTGGCCGCTTCTATTTCAAAAAGTATCTGAAACCAATGCCCAATCCAGGGCTGGCGCTTAAGCCTGTACCGATATTGAATATGTTTTCATCACCAACCCAGGCATAACCCACATTAAAATTGACCAATGAGGTAGTTCCTTCAATAGCAAATTTCTCATTAAGTAGATAGATAATACCTGGACCTGCACTCAATGTCAGATTGAGGCCTTTCACCCCATTACCACTTGAAATATTGGATGAAGCAGTATTAAACAGATAGCCAACGTTGCCGCCATATTGTACAGAAATGCCTAGTTTTTCAGAAATCATTTTATAATTTCTAAGATATAAACCCGCAGTTACAGTATGTGTCGCAGTTGAGTAAAACTCATTGCCAAAACTTGTTTTACTACCATTGGATGCTATATTGTATCCTAAAGAGTAAGTAACTGAAAAGTTATCTTTTGTAAATTTTGTAATAGAAGGCGATATACCCAGGTTAAAAGTATTGCTCTGAACGGTACTATTACTTTTTGCCTGAACAAAATTGAAATTTAAATCACCGCCAATAAAGCGAGTCCCTTTAGGTATTACTTGTCCGAAAGTTGTGATAGAAATAAAGGTAAGCAGAACGATGCACAGTTGTTTTTTCATGTGAGTAGATTTGTTTTGTTGAAATTAAACCGCTTAAAGATAAAGGTTGATTGATTGTTAAAAAAATAAAAATTAAGAAAACTTGATTTTGCGGCACTAATATATGTTAAATCCCACAGTGCATGGTATCCGGGCTATTAGCTGTATATTTGCCTTATGTTTCAGTCTTATTCAATAAAATATGCTAATCTTATCAAAGCCAAAGCCAAAGAATTAGGCTTTGATTTTTGTGGTATATCAAAGGCTGAATTTCTGGAAGAGGAAGCACCCCGGCTGGAAGCGTGGCTTAATAAGAATTATCATGGAAAGATGGCTTATATGGCCAACTATTTTGATAAACGCCTTGACCCCAGACAATTGGTAGAAGGAGCTAAATCGGTAATAACCCTCGTTCTGAACTATTATCCTGAACAAAGACTTCCAGAGGAAGAGGGAGAGTTGAAGCTATCGAAATACGCCTATGGCAAGGATTATCATTTTGTAATGAAAGATAAGCTGAAGAATTTGATGGAGATGATGTCTGAAGAAATAGGAGAGATAAACGGACGTGTATTTGTGGATTCAGCACCTGTAATGGATAAGGCATGGGCTAAAAAGAGCGGTGTAGGGTGGGTTGGGAAACATACTAACCTGATAAACAGAGAGATAGGCAGTTTTTTCTTTATCGGTGAAATTATCTGTGATCTGGAATTGCAACCTGATGGCGCTATTAAAGATTATTGCGGCACCTGTACCCGTTGCATAGATGCATGCCCTACTGATGCCATTGTAGAGCCTTATGTGGTTGATGGCAGTAAATGTATCAGTTATTATACTATCGAACTAAAAGAGGCGATTCCGGATGAAGTAAAAGGCAAATTTGAAAACTGGATTTTTGGTTGTGATATCTGTCAGGACGTTTGTCCATGGAATTCCTTCGCCCGCCCGCATAGCACCCCTGAATTTGACCTGCATCCTCAATTGGTAGATTTTACAAAAAAGGATTGGGAAGAAATTACAGAAGAACTCTTTCAGGAAATCTTTCGTCGGTCGGCAGTGAAGAGAACTAAACTGGAGGGTTTGAAAAGAAATATCAGCTTTTTGGAGAAATAACAGTATACTAAAGTTATTATTATTTAGCTACTATTTCAACTTAAAATCCCTCACGTCTATAATGTTTTTGCAGAAAGCGTATTCATTTGGTTGATTCGAGCAGATAAGTAACAATCGCTCTTGAGTGTGATGTTCAACCTGATTAAGATACCATTCTGCAGCCTGGGCATCCAGATTGGACGTAGGTTCGTCAAGCATAATTATCGGGCAATCAGAATAAAAAGCCAGTCCTAATTTCAGGCGTTGTTTCATGCCTGATGAAAAGTTTTTTACTGATTTGTTTTTATGCGGCGCAAGCTGAATAAGTTCAAGCAGTTGGTCAGGGGTAATTTGATTTTTGAAAGGCTTAAACTTCTGATGAAATGTTACCATTTCTATTAACGTAAACTCTTCTATAAGTTCCAGATAAGGCGCCGCTATGACAATTTCTCTGAAAATATCGTCGATACTTACAGACTTATTATCAGAAGTATAAGAGATTTGACCTTCAGTTTGTGGTAAGATTCCTGCAATGACTTGTAAAAGAGTGGATTTCCCGCTGCCATTAGGCCCTACAAAAGTGTAACTTTCATTATTCGAAAATGACAAATTTGTGTTACGAAAAATCCATTCGTTTCTGTATTTTTTGCCAATATTGGTCAGTTCAACTTTCACTATCAATAGCTTTTTTTGCAGGACTGCGGATGATTCCTCTCTCAGAATTAGAGATAAAGTTCAGGATTTCATCACGCTCTGGCGTAGCAGGAAATTCAAGTTCTACTTGCGTAATGGCATCGCTATTATTTAAACCCTTAAGATAGATATAACGATAAATATCCTGAATTTCAGCGATTTTCTCATCTGAATGACCTCTGCGTCTTAATCCTACCGAGTTGATGCCTGCGTAAGAGAGTGGCTCACGGGCTGCTTTAATATAGGGAGGAACATCTTTTCTGATTTGAGAACAGCCACCGATATAGGTATGCTTACCTATTTTTACAAACTGCTGCACGGCTGACATACCACCTATATTAGCGTAGTCACCTATTGAAATATGCCCTGCCAGCTGCACACAATTAGCCAGAATAACATTATCACCAATGATACAATCATGAGCAATATGAGAATACGCCATGATTAAACAATTTGAACCTATTTCGGTGCGGTACTTATCAACCGTTCCACGATTAACGGTTACACACTCCCTGATGGTGGTGTTATCGCCGATAATGGTCTTGGTTTCTTCTCCTTTAAACTTTAAATCCTGTGGAACAGCAGAGATAACTGCTCCCGGAAAAATACGGCAGTTTTTTCCGATTCTTGCGCCCTCCATAATTATAGCATGAGAGCCTATCCATGTTCCCTCTCCAATTTCTACGTCTTTGTTTATCACAGCAAAGGGCTCTACAACTACGTTATGAGCAATTTTGGCGTCCGGATGTATGAATGCTAACGGTTGATTCATAATTGTTTGATTAATGCATATTAATAGCAATTAAAAGTATAAGTCAAGCTGCCTATAGTTTTAACTGGTGGTTTGTAGCTTTATTTTACTTTTTTAACCAGGCGTGCGGTCATGTTCACATCGCACACAAGGTTTTTCCCTACCCATGCGTCGCCATGTATTTTTGCTACCCCGAGTTTCATAGGTGTAATCA
>CALRLN020000562.1:0-3610 GCA_943368675.1 Chitinophaga pinensis
CAGGCCTGTGTCGAGTGATTGTTTGCTGATTAATGAGTATTCGGCTAAACCATGCAGGGCAAATTCCATCATGAAAAGCTTATCGTTTTCGTTAAGCCGGGGTTGGAAATTTTCTACCAGCTCATCTAATCCATCAATGGTTTTCAGTCTTGCTTTGTATTCACGGTCAGTGAGGTCGTTCAGAAAGTCAATTACATTGCCTTCTCCAAACCAGCCCGAAACCTGTTGGAAAGGATTTTTAGCTGATTTCTTTTTCTTCACAGCCTCCGGATTAGGGAAATACTTCAAAAACTCTGTACGCATGGCTTTACCAATCAGGCTTTGCGCTACATATACAGGGCCTTCTACTTCCCCCTCATATACCAGTTCAATTTTACCATTGATAGCCGCAATAGCCCCATAAATATCTGATACACGCGCATTTACATTCTTTTCCCCATTAATTAAAGCACGTCTTTCTGCCGAACTCAACAGATTTTCGTAAGCGGAAATTGTCATACGGGCAGATACCCCGCTTTTCGCATCTACATACTCACTCTGGCGGGCTTCTACAGCTATTTGTTCTATCAGGTCTTTTAGAATGTCGTTTACTTCAATTTTCTTCTGCTCGGTCTTGATGATGGCTTCCTGCTCGGTAATTCTTCGTCCTATCTCAATTGATTTCGGATAGTGAGTAACTATCTGGCTATCAATCCGGTCTTTCAGCGGTGTTACAATACTACCACGGTTAGTATAATCTTCCGGGTTAGCAGTAAAGACAAACTGAATATCTAATGGGATTCTTAGCTTAAAGCCACGAATCTGAATATCCCCCTCCTGCAAAATATTGAATAAAGATACCTGAATACGGGCCTGCAAATCGGGTAACTCGTTAATAACAAAAATACAACGGTGAGAACGCGGAATCATGCCGAAGTGAATCACACGCTCGTCAGAATAAGGTAGTCTTAGTGTAGCAGCTTTGATGGGGTCAACATCACCAATTAAATCGGCAATAGATACATCAGGGGTTGCCAGTTTTTCATTATAGCGCTCCGAGCGGGGTAGCCAGCTTACAGGTGTACTATCGCCCTTTTCGGCAATCAGGTCTTTGGCAAAACGTGATAGCGGCTCCAGTGGGTCGTCGTTTAATTCTGACCCCTCAACCACAGCCACATATTCATCTAGTAGATTGACCATCAGGCGGGCAATACGGGTTTTGGCTTGTCCCCGAAGACCCAGTAAGTTGATATGATGCATGGAGAGAATGGCTTTTTCCACATCAGGTATAACGGTATCTTCATAGCCCCATATACCCGGAAAAACCACTTCTTTATTTTTAAGTTTCTCTATTAAGTTATCCCGAAGTTCCTGTTTAATGGATTTCGGGCGGTAATTACTGGCTTTCAGTTCACCCAGGGTTTTAATTTTCAATAAGTTTTTGTCGAATCCCATAATGCGTATGCTGCTAATTTTCTTTGTTAAGGGTATTTTAGAAATATTTCGGGTTGATGGTAAGAGACCGGGCATTCACAACTGGTTATTGCCAGAACAAAATCTGAAGCCTGCTTTAAATAGAATAACGGATTTAACGAAGAAATGGTTTGAATGCTGATTTCATTTCAGCAAAATATATAATTTTTAATACTGAGTTCCATAGCCTTTCCTGAAGTACATTCTCTGGTTTTTTAAATTCATAATAATTATGCTTAATTTTATAAACATACAACAGGATTGGGCAACCTATTGTAAAAACTGATTAAACAGGCTTTGACGCAAAACCATTACAAACATTATAATTTATGAGCCTATTGCCATTTAAGAAGAATTTCTCTGGATTAATTTTTCTCTTTATCATTATTTTAATGCCTGATACTGGTAATGCACAGTCGATAGGGAAAATGCCTGATGGGAACTGGTGGACATTAAAAAATCTGAGTCTCGATATCCCCGGGGCTTATTGCTACGACGATTCTGCCATGAATTGTCGGAAATATGGTTTCCTTTATACCTGGGATGCTGCGCAGAAAGGCTGTGCTTCATTAGGTAGAGAGTGGCATTTGCCATCGACAGAAGAATGGCTTAATCTATTGAAATATTATGGTGGTGCATTCAAAGATTCGGTAAACCTTACAGGTAAAGAGGCCTTTAAAAAACTGTTAAGCAGGCAAAAACCAACATTCGGGATGACCCTTGCTGGCAATAGAAATGCAGATGGTACTTATGGCAGAATTGAAGCGCATGGGTTTTATTGGACCTCAACTGCCTATGATGCCGACAATGCAGGGTTTCTCAATTTTGCCAATGGTAAAAAGGTGCTTTTTTTACAGCCAGACATGGAAAAAACTCGTGCCATTTCGGTGCGGTGTGTCAGAAATACCAACTAATAACTCAATACTAATCTATAAAAAGGGCGTTGATTCTGCCATTTACAGAATCAACGCCGGTATATCTTAATATCAGATATAATAGGATTATTTTAGCTACACTGCCCTAAAATGACCCATATAATAATGAAAACTATAATTGTACCGAAGCAGCCGCCTCCTAATTTCTTTGCGCCATAGCCGGCTAATAATCCTCGTAATAAGTTATTCATATCTCAATCAATTTTGTGGTTTATAAGTTCATGTATAAACGTTAAAAAAAATCAATCCTCTGATAGATTAAAAGATTTTGGGGTGTTAATTCCACAAATTGAATAGTGAATATACGAATAAAAAAAAGTCTGTTTTTTTTGTAGAAAAATTTCCCGACTTCATTGATAATTACCTACAAATAAACGCCATATTTTTTTCCGGTTTCCAACAAAGACTTTTCTGTTTCCGGCAGCAAACTTACTCCGTGGGCTAATTGCTGCTGTTTCAACTCCAGACCTCTTGCTCCGGGCATTCTGACAGGCCTGGCTGGGTCAATAGGTTCTGAGCTCAGACATTGATTTTTAAAGTATTCTGTTTCCCGCCTGAACGCCTCTTCTCCGGCAAACCCTCGTGGACTAATGACCTGAATATATACTGAAGCACCCCAGAGTGTGGGCAAATCTGACCTGCCATATCCACCCAGAGCACTTGTCAGGGCTTCAACCATTAGCCCTAAAGCAAACCCTTTGTAGCCACTATCGAGCCCACCTAAAGGAAGTATCGAGCCGGGCGGATTATCAAAAAAAGTCGCAGGGTCATTAGTTGTATTTCCCTGATTATCTAAAAGCCAGTGATGTGGTAGTTTTTCCTGATTACGATGAGCGCGAGCCACGAGGCCATTCGATGTGGCAGACATACTCACATCAATCATGATCGGATCTGACTCTGTCGGGATGCCTACAGCCAGTGGATCGGGGCTGTAAACAGGCGTTAAGCCACCAAACGGCGCAACTGTTTTGTTTCGCGGGTCTGAGCAGGCCAGTAGCATCATGAAACCCTGCCGGCTTACTTTTTCAAGATAAGCAGCCAGGCAGGCAATATGATGTGATTTCTGTATCGTAACAATCGCTGTTCCGTATTGCTGCGCTCTTTTGCAGGCCTCTTCAATGGCTTTATTAACTAACCAGGGGCCTGGCAGATAATTGCCGTCCAGGGCCATAACAGCCCCCATATCATTGAGTAAGGTGGCCTCGCCCTCTTTAGTCATTAAG
>CALRLN020000563.1:0-3607 GCA_943368675.1 Chitinophaga pinensis
AATTTTGTCTTACTAATTAAACATTCTCTATGAAAACAATAGTTTGTGCAACCGACTTTTCAAGACCTGCCGCTAAAGTAAGCAGATATGCCGCTCAACTTGCCAGGCAAACCAAAGCAAAACTTATTTTGCTTCATGCTACACATCCGGCATATACTTATTCGCCTGATATGCAAACCATGAGTTTCGATGCCGGATATATGACAACATTTGAGCAGAATAAATTAAATCGTATTGCCAAAGGTCTTGAAAAACTTACCAATGGAGAAGTAGAAATAAGAACTATTGTCAAAGAGGGTTTTGCTGTTGATATACTCACAGCCGCAGCAAAAGAGCTAAAACCTGATCTATTAATAATGAGCACGGTTGGAGATTTGCCAAAAAGCTCTGAATTGCTGGGGAATGTAACTACAGAAATGATTAAAAAATCGCCGGTTCCTCTGATGCTGGTGCCTCCCAAAGCACAATTTAAGTCTTATGAAAATGTTTATCTGGCAATTGATTTAAGTAAACAAATAGATGCCATAGCCCTGCAAAAAATGATTGATAACCTGAAAACATTCAAGGCTGTTATTACTGTTTTTTCGGTTGTTCAAAATCCTGAGTCAAAAGAAGTAAAAACAATAACCTTGAAATTGAGAGAATTATTAAAAGATTATCCTCATGTTATTAATATAGTAGAAAGCGAGGACTTTGTAAATTCTCTGTTGGCTAATGCTCAGCTTTATAAAGCAGACCTGATGATTGTATTTCCGGGGCATCATAATCTTCTTCGACGGTGGTTTGTTCAATCAAATACTGAAGAGTTGATTTTCAAGAGCAATTTACCTCTGATGGCTATTTCATGACAGATCATAACCGCATACGTATAAATATGATAGTGTAAAGCATCTCATATATTTCTCAATACTAAACAACAAGAATCATGAACCCGGTAATTGATAAAATATTTGTCGATAATCTTAAAGGTGATGGCGGTGCACAAACTATTCAGGATTCTCTTATGAATATGGCGGGTGTGCTTTCTGTTTATTCTAATCCGGAAGAGGGATGGGTAGAAGTAGAACATGAGGATTTTACGGATATAGAATCAATCAGTGATAAATTAACCGAATTAGGTTATCCAAAAGCAGGCACGAGTAATTTCATGCAAACAATGGAATCATACCTGAGTTCTGCCGCTGGCAGAATAGGCATTTAGTATCTCTTTTGGTTAATACCAGAACTCATTCAGCAAATTTTTTAAATAAACTATAATTCATACGATCATGAAACCAGTACTTAGAAAATCATTTCCTGATGTAGCATCGTTTTTTAACGATAATTTATTTTTCTCTAATTTCCTTACAAAGGATAACTTTCCTGCAATAAATGTGAAAGAGAACGATAATGCTTTTGAGCTTGAGGTTGTGGCTCCGGGTATTAAAAAAGACGGATTCAAACTGGAAATTGCAGATGAAATTATGACGATTTCGGGTGAAGCAGAAAACACAGAAGAAAAAGAAACAAAAAAATACTATCGTAAGGAGTATAACTTTGAATCTTTCTCAAGACAGTTCGCATTGCCGGATAGCATTGATGCAGATAAAGTTGATGCTACCTATACAGATGGAGTCTTGCGCATAAATCTGCCCAAAATAGAGAAAGAGGTTAAGAACAAAAAGAAAACAATTTCTATTGAATAAGTAAGAAAAGCTAAGAAAACCCCGAAAAGGCAGTACTATTGGTACTGCTTTTTTTTGAATTTTAATCTGCCGCTTGCTATATGATATATATCATAAGCATATTATATGTATGCTCATAAATTAGTGTTAAAAGGTAATCTAGTTTTGTTAATCATTAAAAGAAGCATCGAATGAAAAAGATTCTCCTGGCTACAAATTTCTCTGACTCATCAGCAAAAGCAATCCAATACGCTTTTAATCAATTTGGCGATCATCCCTGTGAATTTACGCTTATGCATGGCTATGATACAGTTCCTCTGAGTGGTTCGTCTGAAATAGCTTTTAATCTGATGGGAGAAATGTATCGTCGGGCAAAAGTGAATCTGGTTCATCAGCTGGAAGAAATAAAAAAGCTTGATACCCGGAAAATCCATACGTTCAAGGCAGAGTTTATTGCCACATCCGCAGGAAATGCTATTGAGATTCTGAACCGAAAGCATCAATACGATTTTGTGGTAGTAGGTGCAACCGGTAAGGGGAGCGATATACTTCTTGGCAGCACTGCCACCGAGATTATACTCAATACTACTCTAAATACTATTGTTGTGCCAGCAAAAGCAAAAATAGAACCAGTAAAAAACGTTGTGCTGGCAGTAGATTACGCACCTGTACAATCTTTTAATCAGTTTGATACCCTGAAAGAATTTCTTATTGAGAGAGATGCCAGACTGACTTTATTAACAGTAATGACTGACAGTACCCTGAATGCTGAAAGAGAAAGTCTGGTCAGATACAGTTATATTGATTATTTTGAGCCTTTAAGTACTACTACAGATCATATTCAGGCCTCTAATATTGAAGCCGGAATTATGCAGTATCTTCATTTCAAAAGTGCTGACTTACTGGTTATGCTAACCCGTCATCATTCTTTCTATGATGTCATTTTTAACCGCTCTGTTACGCGCAAATTTGCCTTTAATCCTACCCTTCCACTCATAAGTATTTATGATAGCATTAAAGAAGAAGTAGCCAGGAAAGAGACTTTCTGTCTCTGAATTGATTGATAAATTAACCTAAACTTATATACTCAGGAAAATAGTATAACAAAAAAGACTGAATCCATACTGCTTTTAAAATGATAATTACTATTAAATCATGTTTTTAAACAGCATTATGATTATGAAAAAAAATGTCAGCATTTTCGATAGCACTTTACGTGCCCTAGCCGCTATTCTGATTGGTATTCTCTATCTGAACAATGTAATTACAGGAGTTACAGGCATAGTATTGTTAGCGATAGCCGCTGTCTTGCTTCTCACTTCATTTTTTGGTTTTTGCCCTTTATACCGGCTTTTGGGAGTCAGCACCTATTCTACAAAGAAAAAGCATTCAGAAAGTTGAGATTTAACTAGTCTTGTAATCAGAACCCGTTTAAGCTTATTTCTTTTGGCTCTTCATGGCAGTTTTCCTTGCTGCCGGGCGACAGAAAAAGTTTAAACGGGTTCTACACACAATAATCACCTGCGATAAATATTGTCATAAAAAACAATTTCATTTTTATCGTTCACGTCAACCGTAAGGTAGGAAACAAAAACGGGAATAGTCTCTTTTAGTTTTAGTGTAACAGGCTTCAGGTTTTTATTATATCGCTGTTTTAAAAAATCATCTACCACCTGTTTATTTTCCAGAAGTATAGTAGCCAGCTCATAGGGTTTTTCTAAACGTATACACCCATGGCTTAAAAAGCGTTTATCTCTTCCGAATAATCGTTTGTTGTTAGTATCGTGCATATATATACTGAAAGGATCTTCGATTTCAAATTTTACGATTCCTAATGAGTTGTCGCAACCCGTTACCTGCCGGAAACGATAAGGAAAGTTCTTCGAATTATACTTATTCCAGTCTAACTGATTTTCATCAATAACATGGCCGCTGGCATCGAG
>CALRLN020000564.1:0-3591 GCA_943368675.1 Chitinophaga pinensis
CTGGTGCCACAGGGCCGCAAGGGCCTAAAGGTGATACCGGAGCGACAGGTGCCACAGGACCGCAAGGATCGAAAGGCGATACCGGAGCAGCAGGTGCAACGGGACTAACTGGTGCTACAGGGCCACAAGGACCGAAAGGCGATACCGGAACAACAGGTGCAACGGGACTAACTGGTGCCACAGGGCCGCAAGGACCTAAAGGTGATACCGGAACAGCAGGTCCAACGGGACTAACTGGTGCTACAGGGCCACAAGGACCAAAAGGCGATAACGGATCAACAGGTGCTACGGGACTAACTGGTGCTACAGGGCCACAAGGGCCTAAAGGCGATACCGGAGCAGCTGGTGCAACGGGATTAACAGGTGCTACCGGGCCGCAAGGACCTAAAGGTGACACAGGAGCAGCAGGAGCTACTGGACCACAAGGACCTAAAGGAGACACCGGAGCAACTGGGGCACAGGGATTAACAGGACCGCAAGGGCCTAAAGGTGATGCTGGAGAAAGCGGTATTACCAGCGTTTCAAAAAATAATACGCTTACTGGTGACGGTACTTCAGGTTCTCCATTAGGTATTAATCTTGCTACAAACAATATCTGGACAGGCGGACTTGGCGTGTTGAATGAGCCATTGACAATCTCAAACGGTGATAATAGCGCCAATGAAATAAGGCTCAAAGAAGCCTCTGGTAGTGGCACCAATCATGTGGCTTTTAAAGCACCTGCTACTTTGGCCAATGATAATACCTATACCTTACCTGCTACAATTGGCAACGCAGGAGATGTATTAAGCATTGCTGCTTCTCCTACCTCTACTGCGGCAACGCTGGAATGGAAAACACCTGTTACTTCTGGTATGTTCGCTACGAAAAACAACAATGAAAGCAGAACAGCAACAACAATGGTGTTGGATGAGGATCTGGCATTGAATTTAGCAGGTGGAAAAATATATCATATACAAGGTATTATTCTTGTAAAAAGTGTTGATTTGGGTTCTTCTGATGGCTTTCAAGGAACATTTGCCTACACAGGTTCAGAAATATTAGTTATTGCTTCGAATGGTGAAAGCAGTAAAGTAGAGGGTCCGGGTTATTTTAATGATATAATTTACACAACCATTTATTCTAAGATTGCTGCTACCGCAATTCCAATTAATTTTTATATACATACTACATCCTCAGGGGTTTTAAATTTTAGTTGGTCAAAAGAGACTAATACTAATAATAATTCAACAATGCTTTTAGCAGGGTCTATTATCCGAGCCACTCCACTCAATTAACCATGAAACGCACAATTATATTAATCACAGCTATATGCGATGTGTTTTGTTCCGTAAGCTTTGCCCAAAATGCAGGCCCGCAGGTAATAGCAGCCGCGGGTGGCTATGCTGCGGCAGGCAATGTACAGATAGCCTGGACACTGGGCGAAACTTTCATTGCGCCACTAAGCACACCAGCCTTGTCTTTGTCTCAGGGTTTTCAGCAGAATTTGAATATTTGCCTGAGTCTGGTTGATTATCGCTATGTAAAAGCAGGTAACCCTTATAAGGGACTGTTTCCGCTCACTAACAATATGGTGATAGACCAGATACCCGAGCAGGTGAGTATTCTGGTGACAGATGTATGCGATAATGTAACAATCGAAAGTTTTGAAATGAATATACAGGGGCCGGAATTAAACTGGAATATTATACAGAATGTAACGCCCAATGCTCTATTCGATAATTTCGAAAATAATGTAAATGGCCGTAATTTTCTACCGGGAAACTATACCCTGACCGTAACGGGCTATTCTGAAGACAACAAAGGAGGGCAATTAACTTATGGCCCCTTAGTAACCACCTTTACGGTAGTGGGCAATCTGGCAACTATTTCTATGCCTACGCTTTCAAGTGCCAGCCTATGTGCAGGTAGTACAGTTAATGTAAGTTTTTCAACTACCGGTACTTTTAATCCTGATAATCAGTTTTTTGTTCAATTGTCACAACCAAGCGGTAGTTTTGAATTTCCGACGGTCATAGGAAGTAGTGCCACTGCCGGAAATGTTGTTTGTACAATACCAGCCAATACACCGGAGAGTAGCAAATACCTTATCAGGGTTGTGTCGTCTAACCAGACGCACGCCGGAAATCCCGCTATGTCAATGATAGACCTCAGCCCGGGTATCAGGTATCTGAATAGCGCCGATGATGATATTAGTTCAGGAACCAAAACCCAGAAGGTAAGCAATACCATTATTGCTCAAAACAAATTACAAAACTCTCAGGTCAGTTATCAGGCTGGCAATGCTATCGTACTGAACTCAGGCTTTGAAGTAAAACCGGGTGCAGTATTTATGGCAGAAATTAAAGGATGCCAGAATTAATCGGTAGATGTACTAAGTGTTTATTCTAGCAAAATGTAGCCAAACCGTGTCAATGGAATGAGTTTCACATATTGAACTCATTCTATTGACACGGTTTTATTAATTTTTCAATTCCACTTAAAAACTTAAAAAGTATCCGGGTTATAGCAAAAACTATCTAAAAACTCGTTCTTACTTCCTTCCCCTCTGCAATTTCCCAAGATTTTTTTTCTCTCTCCCAAATAAATTATCAATCAAGCGCTTTTGTTCATCTGGCATATAAATTGATTGATTTTAGAGATTCTGCTTATATTAGCATAATTTTTTAACCGTGCTATCGTTTAAAATTGGGATACTGACTATTGTCAAACCAGACGTATTATCCAGAAACTATATTCAAAAGTGCAGAGACTATCCATAATTATACTATTTTTAATCATTACGGCAGGGTGTTCGCAGTTCAGTAATTCGCCAACCAGTAAGGCATGGCATAATACCAATGCGCTCTTTAACTCCTTGATTATTGCCCGGGAAAACATGAAAGAGGCAGACAAGCAGTTATTTGCTACCCGTGAAGAAAATTATAGTGCGTTGATGCCGATTCTTTTGCCGATGGATTCTACCAAAAGTCAGGCTGTAGCTACCAATCTGAAAGAGATTATCGAAAAAACCTCCCTTATTGCTGAAAGACATTCCAATTCAAAATTTTTAGCAGAAGCCTATATATTACTGGGCAAAGCCCGCCTGATGAAAGGCGATTTTATCAATGGCATTGAAGTATTTAAGTACGTAAATACAACTACTAAAGATGAAACCGGGCGTCATACAGCTCTGATCTGGCTGATGCGTGCATATACCGAGCAGAAAGATTATGAAACAGCTCTGAAAGTATCAGAAATAATCAGAACGCTTGATTTAAATAAGGACAATACGCGTCATTTCTACCTCACTAAGGCCTATTTACACCAGAGAAGAGGAGAATTTGCCACTTCGGCGGCAATTGGAGAAGAAGCCCTTAAACTGATGCCGAAAAATGAGCAGAAAGCCCGGGTACACTATGCATTGGGACAAATGTATGACCTTATAAATCAGACAGGCAAGGCATTGCCGCATTATATGGCAGTTGCAAAAAACCGTCCTAACTACGATATGGAATTTTATTCCAAAATGAATGCCCTGCTTGATGAGGCAGTAGTACGGAGAGGGAGCTCAGCCGGGATACAGGAAAACTTCAAAAAGATGTTGACTGA
>CALRLN020000565.1:0-3589 GCA_943368675.1 Chitinophaga pinensis
GCCCGCCAATGCGGAAATCAATATACCTCCTGTTTCAGTCTGCCACCAGGTATCAACCACCGGACAATTATCCTTACCGATGTTTTTAGAATACCAATGCCATGCTTCTTCGTTGATGGGCTCACCGACTGATCCCAATATTTTAAGTGAACTTAAATCTTTGCCTTCAACATATTCAGTACCAAAGCCCATTAATGAGCGAATGGCCGTTGGGGCGGTGTATAGAATATTAACCCTGTGTTTTTCTACAATTTCCCAGAAACGCCCGGCATCCGGATAGGTAGGAACGCCTTCAAACATCAGAGAGGTAGCACCACAAGCCAAAGGGCCGTAAACTATATAAGAGTGTCCGGTTATCCAGCCTATATCTGCTGTACAAAAATGAATCATGCCCAGCTTATACTGAAACACGTTCATAAAAGTATAGGCCGTGTAAACCATATAACCACCGCAGGTATGAACCACTCCTTTGGGTTTTCCGGTTGAGCCTGAAGTATAAAGGATAAACAGCGGGTCTTCTGAATCCATTTCCTCCGCCGGACAGTCAGAATTTACAAATTTTACTTCTTCCTCCCACCATACATCACGACCTTTAATCATACTCACAGGTGTGCGTGTACGGGTAGCCACAATTACTTTCTTAACAGAAGGGCACCCAATGAGCGCATCATCAACGGTATCTTTCATCGGTATTGCCTTATTACCGCGAGCGGCACCGTCGGTTGTTATTACCGCTACACATTGCGAATCATTGATGCGGTCTGCAATAGAAGAAGCAGAAAAACCACCAAAAACTACCGAGTGAATAGCACCGATGCGTGCGCAAGCCAGGGTAGCAATGGCTAACTCTGGTATCATGGGCATATAAATACATACCCTGTCGCCTTTTTTTACCCCATTGCGTTTCAACACATTGGCAAAGCTACATACACGGTCAAATAACTGGCGGTAGGTTAGCGTGATACTGTCTTCGTTCGGGTCGTTAGGTTCCCAGATAAGGGCTGGTTGCTGAGGCTTTTCTCTTACATGGCGGTCAAGACAGTTTTCGGTAATATTGAGTTTGCCGCCTACAAACCATTGTATTTTAGGTTCTTTAAAATTCCAGTCTAATACTTTTGTCCAGGGCTTTTTCCATTCAAAATTATTGGCAGCAATTTCAGCCCAGAAGCCTTCAGGGTCTTGCACACTCGTCTCATAGGCTTTTTGATACTCTTCGTAGGTTTGAATAAGCATGATTGAAATAGAGGGTAATTAGAAATAATGATTGTATTACGTATAATATTTTGTTGATACTCTGAAACAGATTCAATCCTAAACGCTCCTTCAGAGGAGACCGTCGCACAGTCAGGAACTCTTTTTCGGCACAAATATCGCAGATAATTATCCTACAATCCAACTACCGGCTTTAGGAATTTTGTTGATAATTCTGACTATCAGATAACTGACAACTGCCGTAATAAGAAAATGCGCACTAATGCCTATTAATGGATGAATCCATGTAAAATTAATATGATATTGTCTGGATAATATCCTTAAAATAAGGGCGTGGACCAGATAGACACCATAACTCGTAACATCCAGTTCGGCCATAACCTTTGGCATAAAATCTACATCAAAAGCCTTCTGAAATAACAGAAATATCGTTGTCGACATAGCCATAACCGGCAAGCTCAGGTAATCGGTATAATCATATACATATTTGCCGGCCTGCCACGAAACTGTATAGCAAATATACCCTGTTAATGCCCATGAAGCTAAAAATAAGAGAATAAGTGTGTTTTTTGAGAGTTTTGTGCCAGTATTACCCAGCCAATACCCCAATACAAAGTAACCCACAAAACCTGTAAAGTATCTGATGTCAAATTTTATTTCAAAGCCAAACCACTTATTAACCAGCGTATAAACTACATTGCCCACAATCCAGAGTGAGATAAAGTATAAGATTTCATTTCGTCTGGTTTCAGGTATCGGGCTGTTTTCTGCTCCTTTCACCCATCTGCTTATGACTGGTGTAAAAGCATAAATACCTAAAAGCATGTATATAAACCATAGATGTCCTGCACCCCCTCCGCCTCCGGCGAGAAGTTTCTTTGCAAAATCCCACACAGTCCAGGGTGTACGTTCATTGGCTAAACCTTTAAAATTAGACCAGATAATATATACCAGGCTCCAGATAAGAAACGGAACAAAGATGCGGGAAAAACGTTTTTTAAGAAAACTGCTCAGCTCTTCGTATCTGCCAATGAGTAAATAGCCAGAGAGCATCACAAACACCGGAACGGCGAATCGGCCAAATACATTGATAATATGGCAAATCCACCAGTCTGAAATGGCTATTTTTTTTACATGCAACGAACCGAAACCCGCTGCATGCAATAAAATAACCGTAAGTGTTGCAAATACACGCAGGTTAGTTACCCAGTATTTTTTCATAGTTTTTCGCCATTCTTCGTGCTGTATTCACCCTGCATGGCATAATAGCCAAATATAGACATACCTAAAGTAATAATAGGGGCCAGAATAAAAGTATAAATAATGGCAGGAACCAAGTCATTGCCTCCGGTCTTCCAGAGAGGTAATGCCTGAAAATAGATTAGATAAACTCCGGCACTTACGCCAATTAATATCCACAGAATACCTAGTGCTTTTCTGATTGAGTTCATAGTTGAAATGGTTTAGTCGTTTATCTTTCTGTCTTTACCATTGATATAAATAAGCCCTATAAAAAAGCAGATGCCTGCAATAATAATAGGGTAATACAGACCTTGCAGATAAGGTTTGTCAATCACTGCTACCTCGCCCATACTTCTGGCTTTGGCGTTTATGTCATTAGCCTGTGTAGCCAGAAAAGTGGCAATGGCAGGCATGAGGCCACCAAATATGCCATTCCCTATATGATAAGGCAAAGACATGGATGAATACCTGATTTTGGTCGGAAACATCTCCACCAGAAAAGCTGCAATGGGGCCATAGGCCATTGTTACAAAAATAATGAGGCAGAATACCATGAGTACCAATGTCCATTTATCAGCACTGTTAATAGTGATGGTCTTTTTAACTTCCGGTTTTTGAGGGGTAACAGATTTATCTGCCAGACTGATAGTTTTTACGACCTCCTTCATAATGGTGCCGTCTTCATAATCATGAATGGTGGTAGTAGTAATTACAGAGTCAGCAATTGTTTTAGACATGCGTTCTACCTGTACAGTTGTTTTGTCAGTAGTATTAATTTCTACTTTATTGGCAACGTTTACTGTCTGGTATATTTTATCAAAAATTGGTCTGTACAACAATACCGCCAGAAACATACCGGCAAGCATAATGCCTTTTCTGCCGATTTTATCAGATAAACCTCCGAATACAATAAAGAAAGGCGTACCCATAATCAATGCCCACATCATCACAGTATTGGCCTGCACATCATCAATATTACAGGTTTTCAATAAGAAGCTCTGGGCATAAAACTGGCCTGTGTACCATACTACGCCCTGCCCCATAGTAGCACCGAAAAGAGCTAGAAGGACGAATTTAAAATTCAGTCGATTACCAAAGGATTCTTTTAATGGATTAGTTGATGTTTTGCCTTCTG
>CALRLN020000566.1:0-3588 GCA_943368675.1 Chitinophaga pinensis
ATCAGTCTGATTAACCGTACCTAGTTTTTTTGAAGCTAACAAGCAACAAGCCGTGCATGCCACACGGCTTGTTATATTTTTATTACCTCCGCAGAATCTCAATCCCGACATTGCATAGCAGGCATTTTTTCTGGTTACAGAAATTGTTATAAAGTTCAATACTTGCCTGTGCATCAAATGCTGTCTTTATATCCAGACCAAGGTTTTTCCAGATGTCTATAATATAATTGCTTTCAGCCGGAAACGACTCAAGAAAAGCAACAGCCCTATCCATATAAACCTGATTATCCATCTTTTGCGAATAACAGGCCAACAGAGGGATAACAGTATTGATCAGCAGATTATCTATTGAGTCTTTACCCAATCCATTACTTTTTCGGGCTGCTTTCCTGTAAAAATGATAATGCTCCTGCCAGTATTCAGATTGTTGTATCTGTAATGTCTTACGCAAATCTTCAATTGATTCAGTTTGGGTAAACAAAGAGAAAAAACTCTTTTGCAAGGTTATCAGGCGTGCCAGCTGAGCAATTCTGACAGTAGGGAAATTGGCGGGTCTTGTACGAAGCAGTTTCCACTCATGGGCTTGTAACCGTCGGTCTTTCAACGAAAATTTGGCGGCAAAAAAATCATATTCCTGCTTCAGTTTCTTCGAATAATCATCGACTTCGGCTAAAAGCCCTGATTGCCCGAAAAGAATTGCTTCAATCTGGGTGATATTATCCCGATGCTTTTGTAATATCTTCAGGGGCAGGTTCTTTGCCAGCCTGAGAAAGGCCTCTGAATTAATTTTAAAACCAAAGTTTCTGGCTAATAACTGATAAGCTGTTTCTTCCCAATCACCCTGATTCTCCTCCAGCAGTTCATCTACAATTTTCGATTTTTGTATCAGCCGTCTGGCCAGAACTTTATCTAAAACAGCAATTTTTGATAAATCTGAAACCTCCTTAAACTGCGCAGCGCACGGGATTACGTTTTTATTGCTGATTAATAATTGATACTTCTCTAATAATGCAGGGTCTGTTATAGGTTTCAGAGCCAGGGTCGGTACCTCACTTCCGTCTTCTCTTACAATAGATTTATCGTACTCCCAGACCACATGCAGAATCACGTTGTTATAACCGGCGTCAGTCTGATGGTTATGGTTATTCCAGTCTGAAGCTTTTATATGTATCTCTATATTCCCTACCCACTCTATCTCTCCTATCAGCAACCGGGCCTGCGAAAAATCAGGCCCGGCATCTGTATTTAATATGCCGGTTTTCAGAACCCTGATGGGCTCGCGATTGGTAGTTTGCAGCAAAGTTTTATCAAACTGTTGAAATTGCCACAGGTAGTGAATAAAAGATTCGGTCATAATCGACTAATCTGATATGGTTTTATAGTATTTCTGAAAGATACTTTTCCATTTCTTCCTGTACTTTTCTAGCTTCCTGAGCGGCTTTCTCAGCAAAATCCTCTCCGTTTGAAGCATAAATAATGGCTCTGGACGAGTTAACCAATAAGCCACATTGTTTATTCATTCCAAAGCGTGACACCTCTTCGAGGCTCCCACCCTGTGCACCTACGCCCGGCACCAGCAGGAAATGATCCGGCACTATTTTACGGATCTCTGCCAGTTTATCCGCCTGGGTGGCTCCTACTACATACATCATCCTTTCGCTATTCCCCCACTCCTGCGACTTCGCCAATACCTGCTCATAAAGAGACTTCTGACTTCCATCTACTTCCACTTGCAAGTGCTGAAAATCGTTACTGCCTATATTAGAAGTAAGCGCAAGCAATATAACCCATTTTCCTTCAAAGGTCAGAAACGGCTGCACTGAATCTCTGCCCATATAAGGGGCTACAGTAACAGAGTCAAAATCAAATCCTGAGGAGCTTTTATCAAAAAAAGTACGGGCGTATAGTTCTGAAGTATTACCTATATCGCCTCTTTTGGCATCAGCAATAGTAAAACACTCTTTAGGGATATATTCCATTGTTTTTTGAAGGCTCTCCCAGCCTTTCACTCCCATTGCCTCATAAAAGGCTATATTGGGTTTATATGCAACTGCATATGGGGCGGTTGCGTCAATAATCCGGCGGTTAAATTCAAAAATCGGGTCTTTGGTTTGCAGCAAGTGTGGTGGTATTTTTTTAATATCGGTATCAAGCCCTACACACAAGTAAGATTTCTTTTTGAGAATTTGTTCAAAGAGTTCCTGTCTGGTCATACGTTAAGAAATTTTGGCAAATTTCTTTAATTCTGTTGATTTAATGAGAAAGTACCTTGAAATTATTTAATAAATATTACTTTTGCATAATTTATTGGTTAATTGATAACTCATAGAGTGGCTAAAATTGCTACCTCCGGGAATTAACAAACTTCTATCAGGTAATCTAAAAAATAGAACACAAAGCATAATGGAGTTTAGACAGACATCTATCGAGGGTTTAATAGAGATCTTGCCTCGTATTTTTGGTGATGAAAGAGGATATTTCTTAGAATCTTATCATAAAAAGGCTTTTTCTGACAATGGCATCCCCTTTGATTTTGTTCAGGATAATCAGTCTTTATCTTCGGCAGGTGTGCTAAGAGGTTTACATTTTCAGAGAGACCCTCATGCGCAGGGAAAACTGGTGAGGGTTATTATGGGAAAAGCTTTAGATGTAGCAGTTGATTTACGCCCCGGGTCTCCTACCTTCGGAAAACACGAGAAGTTCCTTTTAGATGCCAGATCACATAATATGGTATATATTCCTGCCGGCTTTGCTCATGGTTTTCTGGCGTTGGAGCAATGTCTTTTTACTTATAAATGCACAAACTTTTACGATAAAGCTTCGGAGGGGGGTATTATCTGGAATGACCCTGACCTGGGAATAGATTGGGGAATTGAAAACCCTAATATCTCTCAGAAAGACCTTGAATTACCTAAGTTTAAAGATATTTTCCGGTAAGAAACCGCGCGCTTGTTTTGGCATAAATAGTACCAATTCTATCATCTTCCGGATATTTTTTTTAAAACTTATTGATATTAGGCATTTGCTACCGCTTAGTATTTTTCTTCTGACAAAGAGGTGGTTTGGCACGGTGTTGGTTTACATTTGTAATCATGGAGAAATCCAAATGATTGAATCCTGAATTAAGCCACAAAACAACGACAAATCAATGTTTGAAACATTGTTCAAGAAACCTCTATTAAGAAAAAATAGTGTTTTTTCTCAGCAACCGCTTACTGTAGACGTTCACGCACATATACTTCCTCATTTAGATGATGGAGCGTCAGGTGTTGAAGAAAGCATCGCCATCATACGGGGTCTTCAGGCGCTTGGGTATAAAAAGATTATTGCCACACCGCATGTAATGAGCGGTTTTTATAACAACTCCTACGAAGACATCCTGCAATCATTGCATTTGTTGAAAAGCATTTTAAAGAGATATAATATTCCGGTAGAATTAGAAGCATCAGCCGAATATTATTTAGAAGATAACTTATTTCGATCTATTGAGCGGGGCGAAATACTGTCGTTCGGTAATCACAAGAAATACCTATTGTTCGAAGCATCATTTATTGCCAAACCTGCTTATCTGATTGAATCTGCGCTCAG
>CALRLN020000567.1:0-3587 GCA_943368675.1 Chitinophaga pinensis
TCCCATATCCTTAGCCATATTTATGGCACTATCTTTTGGTTTGTATTCTTTTCTTGCTTCAAGGGCTGTGTGGTCGTAACAGATGCTTCTGCGGCCTTTAGGGCTTTCAGTTGAGCAGTCGTAGAAAATGTAATGGTTTGTTTTTTCATCATATCCAACCACATCAGGTTCACCACCTGTGATTTCCATTTCGTTGAGGGACCAAAGCTTATCGGGATTTTCATCGAGTTTTGCCTGTATTTTAGCCCATTCAAGTCCTTTGTGGCGATTCATGTTTTTTTCAAAACGTGTTCTCAATGTTTTGAGTAGTTCCTGACGCTCTTGTGCAGGGATTTCTGTTTTTATGATATTCATGGTTTTGAATCGATTTATTAAGAAATAATTGAGAGAGGGATTCCGGATTGATTAGCAAATGTTTTTAATTCAAAGTTCAAATCTTATAAATATAAAAATAAACATGTTTATCAATTTATAGGGACCAATCTTCTTTCTGTAGGTCTGAAATACCATGATACTACAGTAAGTACTATCAATAATACAGGCCCGAATGACTCCTGAAAGCCATCACCCAAAGCTATATGAGAAAATAGTGCGCCTGTCATTGCAAAAAAGAAACCTGCATAGGCCCATTCTTTTACCAATGGAAATTTAGGGATAAGCACCGCTATAACTCCAAGGAATTTCCAGATAGCCAATATGGTCAGAAAGTAAATAGGGTAGCCCAGGTGAGTAAAAAGATCTACCTCTTCTTTCATTTTGATAAATTGCACGATACCGCTTGAAACCATTCCCAGGCAAAGCCATACTGTGGCAATCCAGTAAATAATTTTGTTTCGCTTAGATGCACTTTTAGCGTTTTGCATATTTGATTGAGTGTTAATGGTTAAAATGATCTTTTATAATTGAAATAGATATGCTAGTCTTCAAATCCTTTTCCGGCAAGAATTTTGTCTAAATACTTTTCGACTCTTGCCTGTCTGGTTTTGGGTTGTTTGGCCTGAGAAAAATAGAATATATAACCTCTCTGCCTTCCAGGCGTTAGAGATTCAAAAGCTGATTTCAACGCTGGCATTTCTTCCAGTTTCTTTTGAAATTCCTCAGGAATGATAAAATCCTCAGTCTTTTTAAAATCTACTTTCAGTCCGGCTTTTTCTACTTCAATAGCCTCATATATATGAGATTTTAATACTGGTTTTAATTCTATTACTTCCTGAAGACTGGTAAATCGAATCTGACGGGCAGATTGCACGTTTTCTGTTTGCTGAATCAAAATCCCGTTGGCATCACTTAGTAAGGCACCTTTAAAAAAGAGATAGGCACAATACTCTTTAAAACCATGTATTAAAACTATGTTATAGCCCTGAAAGACATAGCACGGAGTACCCCATTTTAACTCCTCAACTAAACCACATTCCAGGGCAATATTTCGCAATGCCTCGTATTCTTCTTTCCATTGCGTAGCTTTATTGAAGAAGAAATCCACTTTAGGATTCATAGTGTCATTGATCATGCTAATATCTTATTTTAATTTACTGACAACATCCTGCAATCTGTTATGTGCCATATTAATACCATGAGCAAAAGGTAATTTCAATAGCTGGTTTCTAAGTGCCAGAGATTTATAAATCACATGCATGGTTAATTTGCTTGTTTCATCAGTAAGTTTTTCGAATGTCAGGAATTCAAGCTGCGCATCAAAGGGAGTGTTCTCCATTTCGAAAGTCCTTGTTATTTTCTGATTAGGAACAAACTCATGAAATACCCCATTAGCTCTGAATACCACATTGCCATCCGGGTCTCGGGTTTCATTTTGCCAGCCGCCATGCTTTCGGTTTTCGAGTTTGAGTACTTTCGTACTCATCCATTGTTCAACAATTTCTGGTTCTTCAAATGCTTTAAAAAGTAGCTCAACAGGTAAATCAAATTCCCGTGTTATAGTCAGTTCCTGCTTGTTGTCTTCGGCGCGTACTTTAGTTTTTCGCTCCATAATGATTTATTTTTTAGGTAAGTAGTTTTTCATGATGGTTTCTAATTTATTAAACCGGTCATCCCACATATTGCGGAATATCTCAATAAAATCGGCCACTTCTTTCATTTTTGTGGCATTGATGCTATAGTAAATTTCCCTGCCATTTTGCTTTTGTTCAAGTAATTCGCACTCTGTTAAAATTTGCAGGTGTTTCGACACTGTTGGCCTTGCTGTGTCAAAGTTGGCAGCAATTGCCCCTGCTGTCATTGAATGGGAAGCCAGCAATAATAGTATCGCTCTCCTTGTAGGATCCGCTATGGCCTGAAAAACATCTCTTCTTAAATTCATTGCGTAGTCATTTGACTACAAATATATATGTAGTTATTTGGCTACACAAATTTTTCATATTTTTTTTTCGCCCATATTATTCATAATTGGATAGTAGATTTGACAAAGGCCTGAAAGAGAATGGATTAATAAAAACTTCTATTAAAAATCGTCGACTTTTCTGAAAATTTAATACATTCGAATTGTATTTTCATTATAAGTAACAAACTTTTATGACCTATGGCTAAGACAGATTATCAATCGATTGATGAGTACCAAAGTGTGTTTCCGGCGGGAGCCCAGGAAAGAATGCAGTCCATCCGGGATATAATACATGAAATTGTTCCGGAAGTAGAAGAGGTGATAAGTTATCAGATACCCTGTTTTAAGTATAAGGGCTATTTGATTTATTATGCTGCATTTGCCAAGCATATTTCTCTTTCATATCCCTACAGTAAGGAGCTGTTAGCGCAGTTTGAAACGCAATTAAGTGAATACTCAGTAAGCAAGTCAGCCATTCAGTTCCCTAACGATAAAGCTCTTCCTTTAGATCTAATAAGAGGTATAGTTACATTCAGGGTTCAGGAAAACACTCAGACCGAATTATTAAAACCAAAAAAGAAAAAATAGCTGTTTAATTTTCAAAGGGCGTCCTGTAAAGCAATTATTAATTGTCGAGATAAATTGAGAAGGTCCGGCCCAGAATTAAAAAAGGCTATTATTTGGAATAATCTATCACCTTACATAATTTTGCGTATTCAAAAGGCGATGTGGTGGAATTGGTAGACACGCTACTTTGAGGGGGTAGTGGGCGTTAGCCTGTGCGAGTTCGAATCTCGCCATCGTCACGTTTAAGAATTAAGTTTAAGTTGAACATTTGTTATTGGATACCTGTTTATCGATGATTTACAGGTATTTTTTTGTTTTATGGCATACTTTAAATATCTTCTTTTTTTGTGAAGCCAATTCATCAGATATGATTAAGAAAATATTAGTAATATAATTATTCTAAGTGTGGTCTAAGTATTTGCCGTGTTAATACTTTAAATTATAGGATAAAAGAAAGAAACTAATTGATTCAGGAGTACTTTTTAAAGCTGTTCTTATAAGATTTATGCTTAAGATTGATGTTCTATATTCGGAACATGACTTTTTGAGATGTGCTTTTTTTGACTTTAAGCCCTTATTTTTTATTAGTGTCACTTTTTTTTGAAAATAAAGTATTATCTTTGCGATTGTTTTAAATATTCATTAAATCTAAGTTAACATCAAATGTATTTAACTACGGAGA
>CALRLN020000568.1:0-3578 GCA_943368675.1 Chitinophaga pinensis
GTATCATCTGATGAAAATGAACTAAAAATTAACGGCATCTTGCTTTCAGTAAAGATCGGCTAAAATGCGAATTGGAAGTTCGCCCCACAGGATAGAACTATTTCTCTACTTGAGAATACAACAAGGTAACTCGTTTCAAATGCAGAAAAGAATTAAAAATGATCAATATGAAATGAGGGAGAAAACAAATGAAAAGAAAGAAATAAAAAGAGAGAAATGTTTTACTAATAATAAGTAGACATTTGCTGGTGTTGTTTAGGCCAAACCCTATTTTATTCTTACTAAAATCTTTTGTTCTGTGGTATTCTCATATGATAGTCAAGCAAACGTTATTAATAATAATAGTATAGCTTCACTACATTAGTTTTTATAGAATTGATAAGTGGTTAGGTAATATCAACTTTATAAAAATTATAGCCCTTTATCGTGCTAAAAATCAATGTCCAAAATTGGCAAGAAAAACAAAATCAGAAATGCGTAAAAATACCTGTTTTTAAACTTATCCTACTTTTTTAAAAAATTCAGATTTTAATTTGGCTTGCTTTTTGAATGTATTCAAGTAATTATTAACACTCGCAAAAACAGGTATTTTTACGCATATGGGCGTTTCAAAAAGTGCCTAGCTTTGCTTAACCATTAATTATTATGAACACAGATGTTAAACTATCGAATGCTCCGGTAAATGGCCCAACACCAGATCCTTACAAAATTCCGTTATCCACCGCAAAGGAATGGGTAAAAAACTGGCTTGATTTTGACCTACACCAGGTGAAAATTCAACCAAGCGAAATGAAAGCTTTTGCAGTACGAAGACAAGATATTCAGGACCTCTGGAATCAGTCTGAAGATGCGAACTGGATGCGTATGTATATAGGATTGGAACTGCTTGATACAGGCGTTTACCAACCACATTTATTAATGGTAAATGCAATAGGGCCTGAAGATGTAAGTCCTGTTACACGACTGAAAATTAAAGACCTTATTAATTATGACCCTGCTGCTTTGGCAGATGGAGAAGGACAATATGTAAATGATTATTCAAAGATTTGTCCGCCGTACTGTGACCCGGATAGTGAACTTAATAACTGACAATTGCTCAAAAAGTAAAAGGTAATAGTATCGCTCTGGAATGAAAATACTTTTTGTAACCTTTAACCCTGGTAAAAAGGTATGCACCGGAAATTTGCAATGTGCGGGTTTCTGGTGACCTCCACTGCGATTACACTTTATCTTTAAGATGAATGCTGTCCCCGATTTACTCAAAACAACCTTTGCTCTCACTAAACAACTTAGCTCTGCAAATTCCTATATTTGTAGAGCTAATCTTTACCTAATACCCTACCCGAAATGCTAAAAACAATTGGAAATTTTTTAGTAACATACGTGTCTTTTGTTTTACTTTTTCCGGTAGCAATTGCTATATATCGGTGGAAGTTTCTGAAAAAAGAACTGAAACCAATAGGATATTATCTGGCTTTTGCTCTTTTTTCGCAACTTGTGGCTACGGTATCAGTCTTCTTTACCGATAATAATCTTCCATATCTACATTTTTATACTGTTGTCGAGTTTGGATTAATATCATGGTTTTATAAAGAGTATCTTGGAGATTTTCTTAATAAAAGAATCTTTTATGGGATTTTCATTCTCTTTACAATATTCGCAATCATAAATGCATTTTTTATTCAGTCTATTTATGAACAAAACGCTTATCCACGTGGCCTCGAATGTCTGTTTGTAGTATTTTATGCTATTACGGCCTATTATAAAACCCTTAAATCCTTAGAAATAATTTCCATAGAAAAATCGCCTTTGTTTTGGATTAATGCCGGATTTCTGTTTTACTTTGCAGGTAGTCTGTTTCTATTTGTTCTCGGCAATCTCATCTTAACTCAAGACTTACATCTCAGTATGCTTACGTGGGCAATTCATGCAGGTATATTAGGCTTAATGTATATCTTTATCGGAATCGGTTTATGGCACAGTCCCCGTCTGTAGGTGCATCGGTTGATATCTATGTTATGGCTATCGGTGGCACTATCATGCTTTTTTTACTGGCAGGTGGTATTATTATCTTTATGGTATTATACCAACGGCGTATGCTTGAGCATAAAATAAGCGTGCAGGCGGCTGAGGCAAAACATCAGCAGGAACTATTTTATGGAACACTTGAAGCTATTGAAGGTGAAAGAAAACGTCTGGCCCGTGACCTGCACGACGAAGTAGGTGCTTCTCTATCCGTGATGCGGTTACTGGTAGGTGAAATGTCTGCCAGGAAAACGCCGGAAATGGAAGAAGCGGGTAATAAGTATAAGCAATTAATTGACAATACCATTGATAATGTAAGGCGTATTTCGAACGATTTATTACCGCAAGGTTTAGAAGAGTTTGGTCTGGCTTATGCAATCGAAGGGCTATGTGAAAAAATTCTGGAGGTATCAGATGCCGATATTCAACTGAACATCGGGAATCTGGATGGTATCAGTAACACTATTAATCTGGCTGCTTATCGTCTCTTACAGGAATTATTGAATAATGCCGTAAAACATTCTGAGGCATCTGAAATAATTATTGATCTGGGAAAAGAGCAATCTAACCTCGTGATTAATTATAAGGATAACGGCAAGGGCTTTGATTTTATGCAGGCCTATCAGAAAAGAAGCCTTGGTCTGAAAAATATCGAGACCCGTACCAAATTGCTGAATGGTACAAGTAAATTTGAGACATCACCTAATGCTGGATTAAAAGTGAGTATTGAGATTCCACTACCCCATTAAATAGTGCAACTATGAACTTTTGATTGAACCTTGTTTTAAAGAGTATATTTCCGGTAAAGCTACGGCATTATCATATATATTTCTTCTGAAACAAACATACCTCGTCCAAACCTTACTACACGCTGTTGCTGTCTTAACCCAGATAATATTTAACAATCAATCGTCTGTATTGGATTGAATAACCTTATTTTATGAAAAAAATTAACGTAGCTATTGCTGACGATCAGATTCTGTTCCGCAAAGGTATGGCCGCTATTATCAACAGCCTTTCTGATATGCAAATAACAATAGAAGCTGACAATGGTAAAGCCCTACTTGAAGCAATTGAAACCTGTGAAACAAAACCAGACATTATTTTACTGGACCTGTCTATGCCGGAACTCAATGGTGTAGAAACTACCAAAATTCTTCATAGTGATTATCCGGACATTAAAATTATTATTTTATCGGTGCATAGCGATGAGCGCTTTGTGGCGCATCTGATGGAGTTGGGCATAAACGCTTACCTCTTTAAAAATGTTGAGCCTGCTGAAGTTGAAAAAGCGATTATTACAGTAATCGAAAAAGGATTCTATTTTAACGAAGTATTTCTTAAAGCAATGAAAAACCGGATGCTTGGCAAAAAACCACGATTATTGATTCAGGACAATATTCCGTCGACACTTACCCAAAGAGAACTGGAAGTGCTGGATCTTATTTGCAAACAATATACCGCTCAGGAAATTGCTGAAAAATTATTTATCAGTACACGAACCGTTGACGGGCATCGGAATAACCTGCTCGAAAAAACCGGGGTGCGTAATA
>CALRLN020000569.1:0-3571 GCA_943368675.1 Chitinophaga pinensis
TGCGCTTCCCTCCTGTTTATGGCTCATCAGGTTTCGAATTAACTGACATGAATAAAGATGGCTTATTGGACATACTCTACACATCAGGAGATAATTCTGACTATTCTATCGAATTAAAGCCATATCATGGGGTGCATATTTTTACTAATCAAGGGAGAAATAGCTTTAAGCAAACCTATTTTTTTCAGATGAATGGTGCCTATAAAGCTGTGGCAAAGGATTTTGATTTAGATGGAGACCTTGATATTGCGGCTATTGCGTTTTTTGTAGACTATTTTGAGAAAAAACCAAAAGACTTTGTTTTTTTTGAAAATAATAAGGAGGAATTTACCGCTAAAACATTGAATATCAGGAAATATGGGAGGTGGCTGGTGATGGATACCGGAGATATAGATGGCGATGGAGATGAAGATATTATTCTTGGGAATCACCCAATTGGCAGTACCCCAGGTACCTTACTGAAAGAGTGGATTAGGGCTAAAGCTATACTGCTTCTGGTAAATCAAAGTGCAAAAAAGAAGTAATTTTATAAACTCACCGCCACCTGAATACTCATGTTTCAGATAAAATCAAGATTTTTTTAATTACGTATATATAGTATTTCTAAAATAAAATTCAATATCTTTGGGCAAGCAACAAAGCTGCACGATTATAAAGAATGAATTTTTATCATGTTTTCATGATGGTAAATTTGTTATCTACCTCGCATACAATGTGTTTATTGAGAATACTGATGCATTATCCCAAAAAATAAAAAATACTTTTACTCTTTTTAACTTAAAGTTTATCAATTACTTATTGAGTGATTCATTATATTATTTTGTTTACTGACTAATGAAATACAAGAGGGCAAACGTATTACCAAATATCGGAACGTGGGAATTGAATCTTAAAACCGGAATCCTGGAATGGGATTTTGTTACTAAGTCGGTACTTGAAGTTTCTGAAAATTATTTTCCCGACTATAAATCTGCTATCAATTTTTATGCTGCCGAAGAGCATCGGGAAAGAATGGCAATTTTAATCCAAAAGCTCATTACAACAGGTGAACCATTTGTTGAGCAATTTGAAATAATAACCAATAATAAAAAGGTTAAGTGGGTTGAAACCAGTGTAGATGCCGAGTTTGAGAATAATGAATGTAAGTTAATTTTTGGCACCTTCCAGGATATTACTGCCCAGAAAAACATACTGGATAAGCTTCAACTTAATGAAGCAAAATTTCAGAAAGCATTTGAGTTTGCACCTATTGGCATGGCACTTGTGTCAACTGAAGGACACTGGATAAAAGTAAATAAGCACATCTGTAAAATAACAGGATATGAGGAAAGCGAATTAGCGTCACTGACTTTTCAGGATATTACTCACCCTGACGACCTGCAAAAAGACCTGAGCCTATTAAAACAGATGCTGAAAAAAGAAATTGATAATTATGAAATGGAAAAAAGATATTTTCATAAAAAAGGGCATATCGTCTGGGTACACCTGACAGTCTCTTTAGTATGGAATAATGATGGTTCACCACTTTACTTTATCTCTCAGATTAATGATATAACCGAACAGAAGAAATATTCAGAAGAACTGCTGCGAGAACGACAAAGGCTTTTTCAGACAATTGAGGGAACAAATATTGGAACCTGGGAGTGGCATGTACAGGAAAATATAATTACCTATAATGAACGATGGGCGGGCATTGTAGGATATACTCTTGAAGAACTGAAACCCGTAAGTAAGAAAACATGGTATAATTTTGTACACCCGAATGATCTGGTGATTGCAAAGAAAGCGTTGGAGGTATGTTTTAAGCGGGAGGCTGAATATTATGAATGTGAATATCGGATGAAACATAAAAACGGTGAATGGGTCTGGGTCCATGACCGGGGAAAGGTAATTGACTGGTCATTTGATAACAAACCCATTGTGATGCTTGGTACTCATGCAGATATTACTCAAAGGAAAAACAGTGAACAGGAGCTTATACATACGCTTGATATTGTGAGTGAACAAAATAAACGCTTGCTTAATTTCACACATATAACCTCTCATAATCTTCGGTCACACATTGGTAATTTTCAGATGTTGCTTAATTTACTACCGGAAGAAACCGATGAGCAAAAGAAGAAAGAACTGATTGAGTTTCTTATAACAATTGCCAACGACCTGCAGGAAACGGTTCATTACCTGAACGAAGTTTTGCAAATACAAACTAATCTTAATCAACAGGTAAAAAAGATCAATCTGCATACTGAAGTTGAAAAAGTATTGGTAAGCCTCAAAGCTGTTATTACAGAAACTTCGGCAGTTACTCATAATGAAATCCCTTTGAATCTGCATATTAATTATAGCCCTGAATATATTGAAGGGATACTCCTAAATCTTATTACCAACGCTATCAAATATCGCCACCATAGCCGGAATCCTGTCATTTATATTAAAGCCCAAAAAAATGAGAAATATATTATTCTTCAAATTGAAGATAATGGCATGGGAATTGATTTAGATTTACATGGACAAAAACTCTTTGGCATGTATAAAACTTTTCATTCAAACAAAGATGCCAGAGGGCTTGGCCTGTTCATTACAAAAAACCAGGTTGATGCTATGGGAGGGAAAATAGAAGTTGAGAGTAAAGTTGATATAGGAAGCACTTTTAAAGTTTTCATTAAAAATCAATAGCAATTCTATATTTCTATTAATCGTATTCCGGCTAATCAATCAGGTGATTGTATAATTATTGACCCATAAACTTTTGATGAGGGGCTTAGCCATGAGAAAAATAAATAACGCCTGGATTATCGACGATGATAAAATACTTTCTTATGTTTTGCAAAGAATGATGGGCTCAGCAGATTTTTGCGAAAATATAGAAATCTTCCAGAACGGGAAAGAAGCCATCAATCAATTGTCTAATGTCACAAAAGATTCCAATGCCCTTCCGGACATCATTCTACTAGATTTAAATATGCCAGTTATGGATGGCTGGCAGTTTCTCGATGAATTTGAGAAATTTCAGCTTGAAAAAAAAATAAAGCTATATATAGTGAGTTCTTCTATTGATGTTCAAGACCATAATAAGGCAAAAAAATATAAAACAGTGTCAGATTTCCTGATAAAACCTATCGGAAAAAAACAAATTGAACAAATGCTTGAGTCTTATAATCAATAAAAGACTCTTTACATTAGATTGATTAAAGAGCCTTTTTGATTTTATTATCTTGTGGGTGACTATTTTGCCTTAGGCAAAACAATATAATCTTCTATCACATTTTCTTCTTCAGCCACTTCAGTTTCAGTATCCTTCTCAATATAAAAAGATTTGGCCCTTTTAAACCAACCCTTATTCTTTTTAGCATCTTTGCGGGTTCTGTAATATCTCAGGCGATAATCGACATAAGGATTTACAATATCCTCTGCCTTTTCAAAAGAATTAGCCAGTTGTATATCAGCTCTGGACAGCACCCCATCTTCTTCCGCACCAATTATTTTTTCAAAGGCTTTTATGTTGCGTTTGTCTTTTCCCTCACCGGCGTTAATAAGGTGGTCGATAAAAACTTCAGCAACGGTCTGGTCT
>CALRLN020000570.1:0-3556 GCA_943368675.1 Chitinophaga pinensis
TTAAAAGAACCCCTACGAAAAATCAGGGCTTTTAGTGGTATTCTGCTGAAAAAGCATTATGAGGTACTTAATCAGGACGGACAGGAGTCACTTAATAAAATAGAAAAGTCAGCAGAGCGAATGCAGCAATTAATAGATGATTTACTGACTTTCTCCCGCACCGTTAACCATCGTGACCAGGATTTTGAAGTTGTTGACCTCAATGCCATATTAGAAGAAGTTGAGAGCGACATTTCGATTTCAATTGACGAAAAAAATGCCAGAATTATTACTGAAGACCTTCCGCTTATTATGGGTTTTTCGTTTCAGATCAAACAGTTATTCTACAATCTTATCAGTAATTCTATCAAATTTTCAAAAAATGGTGTTGCGCCTGTTATTGAGATAACTTCAGAAGAGATGGCAGGCAAGGATATTTTCTTTATTGAGGGCATCAGAGAAGAAAGTACTTTTTTTCATATATGCTTTCAGGATAACGGTATAGGATTTGAGCCTACCTATGCAGAGAAGATTTTTGTTATTTTTCAGCGTTTACACGGCAGGCTGGATTACGATGGCACAGGCATTGGTCTGGCTATCTGCAAAAGAGTAATGGGTAATCATAATGGCTTTATCTTTGCTGAAGGAGAGTTAAATAAGGGCGCACGATTCCACCTGTTCTTTCCTAAAACGCCTAATCTTGTTAATACTAATCAGATACAGAAATTGCTCTCTGTTTAGTCAGTATCAGAGGGTTACATTCCTGAAAGAATTTAAAAATTTAATATACCAGATAAATCCGCTATCATCTGGTATCACTGAAACAATAGTGTCTGCATAAATCGTCCGCCGGTTACTGCTTATTTTTTAAATCAACTTACTTATTCGCTCAATAACCACAAAAGGCCGCTAAAAGCGGCCCGATGTGTGCGTTAAAACAATTCTACTTCATAATTAAATGTGTTCTATTCCGAACATATGCAACACAATTTATTTTTCATGGCTATATAGTTAATCAACTAATATTAAAAACCTAATAAAGTACTGGCAGAAATTGACAAATTGACATCGCTGCTCGATTTCACCGCTATATTAGATAAATCAATACTATTTTTGCTTGTCAGGTTCAATAAAGCTATCAATCCGAATATACCACCTGTTGGTTTATTGTAAGAAGCACAATGTACTTCATAATCTCCTTGTTCCAGAAATGCCGCTTTGAAATTGCCGTTGGCATCTACTTTAGTGCTGGTAATAGCATTTTTGAATTGAATTTTGCCGTCACCCTGCTCCTGCGTTTCAGTAGTCTGATTAAACGTGCCTTTCTTGTATACATATACAACCACATTTCCCATCGTAGTGGCGTTGTAATTGTCTATTTTACCTGTAATATTACCTGCCGAATTGCGCTCTACTATGCGAATGGATGATTGTAGTTCGCCATAGCTTACAAATGAGTAGTTTGTCTGACTACCGGAAGTCTCGCTTTTAATAGCTTTTCTTAAATCAAAATCCAGTATAAGATCCGTCGTAGTACCTTCTTTCACAATAAATTCCTTTGTAGTTAAATCTACAGAGTTTTGGGTGCTACCCGTTAATTGCAATTTTTGCTTTGTATTATCGGCCTTCTGTATATAGCAGCCCGGTGCCGCTCCTGACTGGTCTTTTTCATAATCTAATACAAGCGTAATTTTATTAAAGGTGCCTGCATTGAAATTTCCATCGCCCAGATTAAGCGCATTGCCGTTTTGTAGTTCCAGAAGGTTTACAGTTTTAGGACCTTTAAAGCCTTCAAATGTTTTCCCATCCACCTTTATTTCCGTAATGGTTACAAAAGCACCCTTTACATCAGGGGCATCAATAGGAGCATCAGTAATAGCAATCTTTAAGGTGCCTTCACCAGAAGCAGGATCCGGGTCATTGTTTGCATCATCACAAGACAACTGAGAAAAACCTAATGCACCAATAAGCATTGCACTAAAAAACATTCTTGAAACTTTCATAAAAATTTGGAATTAGTGAAAAAATAAACTGAAAGGTACAAGTCTGCTTCATACGTATATTATTCTTTTTAAAGTACTGATAAGGTTAGCCAGGCCATAAAGCAAAAAGTATGTACCAATATTCTATTACCTGGTTTGTTTAACAGATTCGTAGATTTTATTCCCCATAATTCAACGAAATTTCCACAAAATTGTCATTTCCATAGCGCTAAGAATCGTATAATAAAGAATGGAACAGGATTTTAACGTTTATATACGACAATCGTCTTATTTATCATTATTAACCGCTCTGCGAACCACTTATTTAAAATGATGCGTAAGTTTTTTTTATTGACAGGTTTAATTGTGTTTTCAGGATTTATGGCTTCTGCCCAGCACCCTTATAAATTGGGTGTAGGTGTAAGATTGAATTACGGCTATGGATTGAGCATCAAGTACAATATGACTCAGAAAAAATCGGTTGAGGGAATTGTATATACACGATGGAGAGGCATTAATATTACAGGCTTATATGAGATTCATGCCCCTGCGTTTAAAACTGCCGGATGGCGCTGGTATTATGGAGTAGGCGGACACATAGGTGTCTGGGGTGATGGTGCCAGATACGGTAATCCGTGGTTTGATAATTCAGGTTCTTATACTGTCATCGGAGGAGATGGGATACTAGGTCTGGAATATACATTTAAAGAAATACCGCTCAACATGAGTCTTGACTGGAAGCCAGCCATCAATCTGATTGGCTACCAGGGGCTCTGGCTTGATGATGTAGCCGTAACAGCAAGATTTGCTATAAAATAGATTCATAAAACGATACTAAATCCACACACAAGTTATTCCGGCTTTCACAACCACGATCAGGCACTTGCCCAACCCATTACTAAACCACCAAGAATAATTAAATAAACAGGCACGAGCCGGGTCTGGAGTAGAATAAAAGTCAGTACAATAGTCATAACCGATACTAAATCCACATACATAGGTTGAAAGAGAGAGAATGCCGCCGCTGCCGTAAGGCCAGTACTGGCGGCATTTATACCTTCCAGTGAGGCACGTATGCCACGGTATTTTTTTAGCTGATCCCAGAATCGGATAACAAAGAAAATCAGGAAAGTACCCGGCAGAAAAATACCTACGGTAGCTACAAAACTCCCTAAAAGTTCTCCTGAAATCCCCCAGTCCCTCATGGAAAGTGTACCAACAAACGAAGAAATGGAAAAAACAGGTCCCGGTGCAACCTCTACAATGGCAAGGCCCGACAGAAACTCGTCGGCAGTTAAATAATGTTTAAATTTTACAAACTCGTTATACAACAGGGGTTTCAGGATATGTCCCCCACCAAACGTCAGGCTTCCGTTACGATAAAAGTTTTCAAACAAACGAACAGGTAAAGAATGTGTAAAGGCACCCAAGCCTGCTGAAAACAGTAACACGCCTAACCACAAAAAGAAATTTCCCCACTCAATTCTGATAGGTTCTTTTTTCATTTTCTCCTGCTCACCAAACTTCAAAGCGGTAGCAAGGCCACCTAATAATATCCAAATGGGGGTAATGTATGGTGATGGAAATAAGTATCC
>CALRLN020000571.1:0-3543 GCA_943368675.1 Chitinophaga pinensis
GAAGATAAAAAAGTTGTGATTGAGAAGTTTGTAAAAGACAATCGTTTGAATCTGAAAGACAGGGTTCATCTCGCAAAGATATTCCAGTATTATAATACTTTATAACAAAAGAGGGCCGAAAGGCCCTCTTCATTTTATTCTTTTTTCGCATACGGGATAATCAATTTTTCACCTCGTTCTGCAAAATTCTTGGTCTTTTTATTGGCCTGCATAATTAAAGGAACAGAAACATCATATTTTTTGCCAACCACACGCAGAATATCGCCTGGGCCAACAGTATGAATAGCTTTAATCCTTACCTTTAATTTAGTTACACCTACCTTAATACCGCTTTCTTCAACGTTAGGATTCATCGCCTTTAGAGTTTCTTTCTTTACATTGAAACGATTGGCAATACCAAAAAAAGTTTCACCTTCTCCAACAGTATAAGTATAGGTTTCACCACCTGTCGGAATCTCCACTTTAGGTTTTTCTTCGGCTGCTTTTTCTTCTTTAGGCTTTTCTTCTTTTGTTTTGGTAGCCGTTTCTTTGGTGGCATCTTCCTTTTTATCTCCTACTTTAGGAACAGAAACATCAGGGAGGGCAGCAGGGCTTGTCTCTTCAGTTTCAGTGGTTGCTTCTTCTTCTGCGGGCTGCGTTTTGATAGCATTAGCCACAGAGTCAGCGGGGGCGGTAGTTAAATCATCGGCAGCAGATGTATCATCAGACATGTATTTCCAACCGATGTAAAGCAAAGCACAGATTACACTCACAAGTACCAAAAGCACCGCCATTGGTAAATTTCGTGAGGCTTCTTTGGGACGTTTATTATGTTGTTCGCGGTCTTCGAACTGCATGGTATTAGGAAATTTAGTTATGAATTATATAGGAAAACAAATTCTTTAATGAATTTAATACAAAATAGCCAGTGTATCTGGCATAAATATACAATCATTTCGCTATAATAAACAAAATGATGACACACTTAATTGTATATACTTAAATACTTTTTTTCAATTCCTCATTCATCTCCTCAACCAGGTCTTTTAAACTCTCACGGTAGGTTCTTAATCTTTTGGCAACTTCTTCATCTCCTACACCTAGTATTTCGGCTGCTAAAATACCTGCATTTTTGGCACCATTTAAAGCAACAGTAGCTACCGGCACTCCGTTAGGCATTTGTAAAATTGACAGAATCGAATCCCAGCCATCAATCGAGTTGCTTGATTTGATAGGAACACCAATTACCGGAAGTGTTGTGCTTGATGCAACCATACCAGGTAAGTGAGCGGCACCACCTGCTCCGGCAATGATAACTTTCAAACCACGACGACGGGCCGAAAGTGCATAATCAAACATTTTTTGTGGTGTGCGATGCGCCGAAACAACCTCTTTTTCATAAGGAATTTCTAAATCGTCTAAAATTTCTGCAACCCCTGCCATTATTTTCCAGTCAGAGAAACTGCCCATAATAATTCCTACCATTTCCTTCTGTTTAACTAATGATTTAGGCTTATGCCTATTGTTTCTTAGCTATTACTTTTAATTTTTCTTTTACAAAAATGACTTTTTCTTTTAATTTTTCAAAATCCTGGTCAACAATCGTAATGTGTCCCATTTTTCTGAAAGGTTTTGTAAAGCGTTTGCCATACAGAAAAGGGTGTACACCTTCTATGGCAAGTACATCGTCCATACCCTGATAGATAGCTTCACCTGAATATCCTTCTTCACCCAGCAAATTTACCATAGCGGCTTTTGCATGTGCTCTGGTACTACCAAGGGGTAAATTAAGTATGGCCCTAAGATGCTGCTCGAATTGCGAAACATCGTTGGCTCTTATGCTCTGGTGACCACTATTATGCGGACGGGGAGCTACCTCATTAATCAGAATTTCCCCTTCTTTGGTCAGAAACATCTCTACTGCCAGCAGACCAATAATCCCCATTGCATTAGCTGTTTCGATAGCTATTGTTTCCGCTTTTTGTTCTGTTTCTGCTGAAATATCAGCAGGGCTGAAAAGGTATTCCACCAGATTGGCTTCAGGGTGAAAAACCATCTCAACTACAGGGAACGTGCTCGTTTCTCCATCCTGATTACGTGCTACAATAACAGCTAACTCTTTTTCAAAGTCAACCATTTTTTCTAACACACCGGGTTGGTCAAACGCTTTTGGAAAATCATCAGGTGTCTTTAAAACCTGAACACCTTTTCCATCATATCCTCCCTGCCCAAGTTTATGCACAGCAGGTAGAAAATCGGTATAAGTAGTGGTATGTTGCTGATTATCAGTCAGAACAAAATCTGCTGTTGGCAGATTCTGTTGCTGATAAAACTGTTTTTGTATACGTTTGTTCTGAATGATCCTCAATACAGAAGGTTGAGGAAAAACAGCCTTACCCATTTGTTCTAAGGCTTCCAATGCTTCAATACTCACATTTTCTATTTCAATCGTGATGATGTCGCAGTCCTGACCAAACGCCATTACGGTATCGAAATCATTCAGAGAACCGTTGACAAATTCGTGAGAAATATATTTGCAGGGGGCATCACTATCAGGGTCAAGGGTTTTGATATTCAAGTCGAAATCAATTGCAGCCTGAATAAGCATTCTGCCTAGTTGTCCGCCACCAAGTATGCCTAGTTTTTTTCTGTTGTCGAATCGCACTAATGGAAGATTTTTTTGCAAAGATACGTTAAGAAATAATAGTATGCGCAAGATTCAGACTATTTACGCATCTTTTTTAGCAGATGTTGTTATATTTGTTAATGAATGTTTCGGCCGGATGAAAAAAAAGATACTTAAAAAAGTGCTTGCCTTTTTTATAGGTTTTTTATACCTGTCATTTACTTTTGCCCAGAATTTACCCTTTCCTGATGTTGCCAATCAGTTTAAAAAAGCCTCTCTTCAACATAAAAGAGTTAATTCTGATAGCCTGCTCACTCTTTTAAAAGTCTATTATCATTCTTCGCAAACGCCTCAGGCACTACAAATAAAAGCTGTTAATGAGTTATGTAAACTATATGGGAATAATAATAATCCTGATAAAAATGCCGATTCTACTTTAAAATATGCGTATGAACTAATAGGCTTAGGTAAGAAGAATAATGATAAACAAGTGGTTTTTGATGGCTTGCTATTCAAGATTGATGCGATGAGTGATGCTCATGACTACCCGAAAAGTCTTGAGTATTGTGTAAATGGTTTGAGGTATGCAGATTCGGTAGGAGTAAAAGGCTTTGAACATTATCATGCCCGGCTACGTTTATATTATGCCTTGATTCTCAGGACTTTAGGCGACTACCCTAATTCAATTAAGCAGAACCTGATTGCCATCGGTTTCCTGAAAAAATCTAAAAACACAAGAAGTGAAGATTTGATTGATTACCAGACAGACCTGGCAAGGACACTGAGTGTAAATGGCCAGTTTGGAGAGGCGCAGAAAAATCTTTTTATAGCTCTGGCTAATGCTAAAAAACTGGCTTCGGCTGAATTGGAAATGTATTTATATAATGAGATTGCCAGTACCTATTTAGATATTAATCAGCCGCAAAAAGCGGCTGATT
>CALRLN020000572.1:0-3541 GCA_943368675.1 Chitinophaga pinensis
GCCTCCGTGAAATCGACCTCATGTAGAGTGCAGTTTTTGAATCTTGTTTTCTTTAAACTCCGTTTATAAAAAGAAGAAAGATTAAGCAGACAGTTTTCAAAACTTACTTGAAATAAAAACGGGCTGCATAGGTCAAAGTGAATGCCCAAAAGCTTACAATCCTTAAATTGAATGTCTTTCAGAAAAGTGCCTGAGAGCGTAGTAGTGCTCAGATTACAGTTTTTAAACGTACATTCAGAAAAGGTATAGTTCGATAAATGCAAATCAACAAAATTGCAATAATTGAAAGTACAGTTTTCATACTCACCCTTTGCCAAAGGGTTAATTGTAAAATCGACTTTTTCAAAAGTTTCGCTATCAAAATAGGCTTTGTTCATCTTATTTTCTTCTCATTAAATTATCTAAAACAATAGCTGTAGCAATGCCAACATTTAAAGACTCTGCATGACCATATCGGGGAATGGTTACTTTATTGGTAACAAATTTTTCAACAACATCACCGATACCATTTGATTCATTCCCTAAAACTATATAGCCTGCCTTTGGAAAACTAAATTCGTGCAGGTTATCATGGTTTAAGAAAGTACCTATAACAACAGGTTTTTGCGCTGAAATCTTTTCAAAATATACTTCCAAATCAGTATAATACGGCTGGATTCTGGTAAATGACCCCATTGAGGCAGCTATGACTTTCGGATTATAGAAATCAACAGTTGTTTCAGAGCATACCACTTTTTTTATTCCATACCAATCGGCAATGCGTAAAATGGTGCCTAAATTACCAGGGTCACGTATATCATCCAAAACCAGCACAAATTCTTCATCATCAGCCTGTAAATAAGCATTGGCTTTCATTTTTACTATTGCTACCGCTGAATCATTACTTTGCAAGGTGCTGATTTTCTCTAATTCGGTCTGAGAAATTTGTTCAGCGGATATTTTTTTTAATTTTTTTTCGTTCTCATCAAAGAATTTAGGCGTGCATAGCAACTGCTCAATCTCGAATTCAGAATCCATTAATTCAAGAACACTTTTAGTGCCCTCTACTAAAAAAGCGTGGTGTTCTTGCCGATTTTTTTTAATTTGCAACGATTGGACGTATTTTTGTTGCGCCTTTGAAAACATATCAATTTTAATTTATGCGTTTTTCTTATTTATCATCAGGACATACCGGAACCCGAAAAGCACAAACGAATGTCTTGAGTGATAAAATAAAGTACCTACCAGTGCTGTTTATATTCTTTATTTCGTGTTCTCGCAAAGTTCAGTTAGAACGCGACGAATACCGTTTACATAGTCTGGCCTTCAAAGGTAATAAACAAATTTCAACTGAGGAATTAGAATACCTCATTCCGCCCACACAAAAACCCAATCGTCGTCCGTTTAATCTGCCAGTAACACCCTATGTGGGTTTATATAACTTAGGGAAAACCTTTTATAATAAGGACAAAATTCAGCAGCGTCATGATAAATGGCAAGCTAAATTGAAGGCTTTACCCACTCCTGATAATTTTGATGCAGATATAGAAAAGAAGCGGGCGAGGTATCAGAGAAAAATGAATATTTATCGCGACAGATTAGAGACAAAAGAAAACTGGTGGATGAAAAATGTGGGTGAACCGCCAGCAAAAATTACAGAAGCGGCAATTAAGCGAACCTCCGAAACTATTCAGAAATATATCTATAATAAGGGCTATTTTGATAATACCGTAAACTATCAGATTGATTCTGTCAGTAACAAAAAGGGAATAAAACTGGCTTATTTTATTGATGAAAAGAATGCTTATTTTATAGATAGCATCAACTATGCTGTTGAAGATGCCCGGGTTGACAGTATCATCAAAGTTACAATGCCTTCGAGAATGATAAAGCAGGGTGAGCGGGTAGATATGAATAATATAACACTCGAAAAAGGCCGCATAGAATTACTGTTAAAAGACGAAGGTTATTATAATTTTATAGCTAAAAACTATATTTCTACAGAAATTGATACAACTGATTACATCAAACGGAATTACAGGGTCAATATAAAGATGCTGATACGTAATCCGGTAGCCAGAAATAATCATGAACAATTTCATTTTGAATCAATAAACTTTATTTCGGCCGATCCCTCCAATGACCCGAGCCTTGGCGGCGATACCACACGGACAACCTACAATGGCATTAACTACACTTTTATCGGGAAAAGGTTTCCGGCAAGATTATTAGATAAAAAGATATTGATTCGTCCGAATCAGCTTTTCAGGATTTCATTAGTGAATGAAACCAATCGGCAATTATATGGTCTGGACCAATTTGCTTTTGCTAATATCAGGTTTACCCAATTACCCGATAATCGGCTTCGCACCGATATTATCGCACCTACCAACCCTAAATATACAGCAGCTTATAATTTTGATGTTAATAATATCAACGGTATTCTTGGCGGAGGTGCCAACGTGTCGCTGAGGGCAAGAAACCTCTTAAGTGTATTAGAAACCACTGAGTTGGGTTTAAGAGCCAATCTTGAAGGACAACCAGGTCTGGACACCACAGTTCAGCGAAGTCGTGAATTAGGAGCAAATCTGGCTTTCAATTTTCCTAAAATTATTTTCTTCAACAAATTTGCCAATACGCTGAGCCTTAAAAGCCCCCGTACGCAGGTGGCTTTGAGTTATAATAATTCTGCACAGCAGTTGTATCGCAGGCAGGTGTTCAGATTAACAGGCAATTATTCATGGTTAAAATCAAAGTACGAAACCATTCAGATTTCACCATTTGATATTAATCTCATTAATACGCCATATAAAAGCTTTGCTTTCGATTCTATACTCACATCAGAAGCAAACAGGGGCAATAACCTGAAGGTACTTTTTGACCCTCAGTTTGTTTCAAGTATTAATGGTACTTATATTTTCAATAATCAGGTACAGGGCAAAAATATCAGGGCAAAGTATCTACGCATTTTTGTGGAATCGGGCGGAACCACCCTGAATTTTTTCCCTGATAAAAACAAAATCAAATTTATCGACCAGTTATTCCCTCTGGATACTGTTCAGAGAGCCTATTTCAGATTTATAAAGGTCAATGTTGATTTCAGAAAATACTTCCCGATCAATGCGCGTGACTCATGGGCTTATAGGGTAAATGTCGGCCTTGCGCATCCTTATGGCGACAATCAGGCATTACCTTTTGAAAAAAACTTTTTTATTGGTGGGCCAAACAGTATCAGAGCATGGCGGCCGCGTTCTTTAGGGCCGGGTTCTGCTCAGGGGGTAACGGTGGGCAATCGGTTTTTTCAGCAGCCTGGCGATATTTTATTAGAAGGCAGTATAGAGTATCGCAAATATATGTTCAGATTTATCGGCAACTGGAACGCCGGGCTGTTTATCGATGCCGGAAACGTATGGAAATGGTATCAGATTAGCTCCAAGTACAACGAGGCCAATTTTGATTGGGGACGATTCTACAAAGAATTTGCCGTAGGTACAGGTGCAGGTATCCGCTTAGATCTGGATTATTTCATCGCCCGGTTTGACTGGGGAGTAAAAGTAATAGA
>CALRLN020000573.1:0-3541 GCA_943368675.1 Chitinophaga pinensis
TTTGATGATGAGGATGGCGATGATGATTTTAAGAGGTATTGATTAACAGAAGATATCTAACGAAAAAAGCACATCGGGTTTACGGATGTGCTTTTTTCGTTATTGAAATTTTATATCCCGTTCTAGGCTGTAACACCTTTTAACTCTAATCGTTTATGATAGAAAATATACGAACACGCCAAAAAGGCCAATAAGACTAGCATAAATGCCCAGTCTTTAACAGCAAAGCCGGAAGCATAAAAAGAATAGATGGCACCGATTAGATCAAACGTAAAGCCAGCATAAGCCCATTCTTTAAGCCGTGGAAAACCAGGTGTAAGAATAGCAATTGCACCCAATACTTTTGCAACCGCTAAAAAGTGGAATACATAAGGCCTATACCCTATTGCCTCCATCATTTTTGCGCTCTCAGGGTTTTCTATGAAGCTAGAGACTGCTGAAAATAGCATCATAGCTAATATCAGTCCTGTTGAAATCCAGTAAATAATGTTGATTGTCTTTTTGTTCATGTTAATTATAATTAGGTTATTGAATTACCTGATACCAAAGCATTATAAGTCCCCTATTATCCTTATCCGTAGAACGGCTAATATAATCCTTAACTTTTTTATTTCATTCTTTCTTTGTCTTTATTTTTACAGATCAAGAATAAAATATCTGACTTATCAAGGGCAGAAGTTAAACAGATGCTTTTCTGTTATTTTTCAATTCATTTGTTTATTCAATCTCTCTTAACTCCCCTTAATAATCTTCCGACTCACGACCTTAGCCCCAACTTTAATTTTCAATACGTACACCCCATCAGGCATTGTTTCCAGATTAATCACTTCAGTAAACAATTTACCTGATTTGCTTTCTTCTGATTTCATGAGCATTTTACCTTCAACATTATATAATTGAAACCCGAGTTTTTCAGGCACGTTGGTTTCGACCGATAACTGGCAAATGCCCTGAGCAGGTACAGGATATAAATTAATTTTTGCTCCTGCAAGCTCTTCATTCCCCAATATGATAATCTTTATCTCGGCTTTGCCACTTACAGTCCCCACACCACAATCATTTTTTACAGAGGCCAGTTCGTAAACAGTCGTTTGTAAAGGTTTAACTGAAAACTCGAAAGGTGTGGCATTGGCTATAAACTCCTGATCATTGGTTAATTTGATTGTCCAGGGTGGTAAAGAAGTAAAATCGACCTTTACTTTTGCTGAATCTCCTGGCATTATATCATTATTACCACTGATAATAGCCGTAGGAAGAATAGTTTTTTCTTTTACAATTATCACATTACTCATTCTTCCACATGTGCCTTTTTCCATCCATACTTTATAAGTTCCTTCTGATACTACTTTAATATTCTGCATCTGATTATTGCTCAATGCCTGGTTATTTTTCAACCAGGAGTAAGTAAAATCGCCTTTAGGAGCCTCTATATTCACAGAGCCCTTCGGGCATATAAATAGGCTGTCCCGATCAGGATTGAGGATTTTAGGAATAATTGGTTCTAAAACACTGGCATCTATTTTCAATGAATCAGAAGCCACACAGGCACCCTGTCTGCATGTCAATACATAATTACCGCTATTCGTTATGGGCAGAGAAGATTCAGTGCCTAAAACCTTACCGTTTAATTTCCACTCATAAGTAAATGGTTTATAAACATAATTTTCATTTTTGTAGTAATATGATACTATACTATTTATTGGTGCCCATAAAGCAAATGAGCCATCATAACATACCTCCGCATATTTAGTAATCCTGACATCCAGCTTTTTAAATTCTATAGGCAAAGGATTAGATAAATACGTACATCCGGAATTGGACTGGATTTCCAAATGATAAACGCCTGACTGTTTAGCCATAATATTCATACTATTAGCTTCGGGAATATCTGTGCCATTCAGTTTCCATTGATATCTGGATTTGCTATCACTAATGATTGTGTATGTTCGTATAAATACGCTATCTAAACATGTTGAAGTACCAACACCTGATATATTGAAACTGGCTACTTTATCTTTAAATTGAATTTTAAGTGTATCTGAGTATGCTGTGCAAGTCTTAGTGGAATTGGGAATAGTATAGCTTAACACAGCACTGTAGTTGCCAGATTCATTTAATTTAATGTATTTATATCCCTGTGATTCAACAAAAAACTGATTATCTTTATAGACTTTGGCATAAATCCGATCGCTTGTAATGTCATTTGACCACGAAATATAGCTTGAAGCCTCTTCTCCTATGCAGTATTCTCTGTTATTACTACTAAGATTTAATACCTGCGGATTACCATATTTTACGATAATAGGGTTAGAGAACGCTATACAATCTCCCTGAAAAACTTTAAGTCTAAAGGTGCCGCTTTCTTTTGTATTAAGCGTAGGTTTGGTAGCTAAAGGTATATCAATATTATCTTTTTGCCATTGAAACCCTACACTCTTTACTTCACCTGAATTACAACCATTGCAACTCAGGTTAATTTCAACCCCTTCGCATATTTCTACAATATTCTTTTTACTGATTTTATTGTAAGGATAAGAAGAAATTAAAGGTACTCTTAAATCTCCTACGATAAGTCTTACATTATTAGATATGGCTTCACAAGTTTTCTGGCGTTTCTTTAGGGAATAAGTACCGGCTCTATTTGCCAGGTAGGTGTTTTGTGTTGCGTTCGGAATATCTTTACCATCTAATTGCCATTGGTATTGCATACCCTCAATTTTTTCTTCTGAGGCAATTAAATTGCTTGAAAAACCATTACAAATGTATTCTATATTATATCCCGAAGCTGAATGAATATTAGATTTCTCAATTTCGCCTATTATTACATTTACATGTCTACGCACACTGTCTATCGATACACACCCGTCTCTTTCAAGCTTTACATAATAACTGCCTGATTCAGTAGCATTGTAAGTATATTGATTGGCATTGGGAATTGCCACATTATCTTTTAACCACTGAATTTTATCAAATTTATAATTGACCGAATCTATTTTCAGAGGTACGCTATACCCAGTACAAACCTTGGTAGAACCGTAGCTGATATTAAAATATAGCCAGCTATACTCTGCATTGATTATATTTGAATAAATCTTACTTTTAGAACCTTCAATCATTAACACAGGAAAGAAATTATACTCAGGTTTAAATTTAATCGGACTCTTGTCTGAAGAGCCTAATAGTACCTTATCCCCTGAATAATAATTAAGGCCATACAGGTTAAATTTTTCATCAGGGGTAAAAAAACCATCTGTGTTAAATTCTATTTCGTTCTCTGTATTTTGGCACAATTTCTTTTTTGACTGTATTAATTCTATAGAACCACAATTAGACTCTTTAAGCATAATTGCTGTACTGGCAGTTGCAGAACAACCTGAATTATAAGCTACCGCAGTAACTTTATAAACCCCGCTATTCGTCGCATCTGATTTTGTCACGTTTAACAGGCTTGAGAAAAATTTGCGTTTATGAGGGTCTTCCCATGTACATTCTCCATTATCAATTCTGGCAATCATGATTATACTTTTCCCGAGGCAATACT
>CALRLN020000574.1:0-3533 GCA_943368675.1 Chitinophaga pinensis
AGGCAGTTGCGGAAAACCTGATAGAAAATCATCAGCTACCTTCAGAAAAAGTTGAGGTAATCCACTCTTTTGTCCAGAACGAAGATGTCCTGATAAGAGCTTCAAATGCAAATTGTGCTTCTATCAGAAAAAAATATGGTATCCCTGAAAATGCATTTCTGATTGGCGGCTGTGGTAATGCCGAATGGCGAAAAGGGCTTGATATATTTGTGCAGCTTGCTAAAAGTGTATTGTCGGTAACAGAAAATATTCATTTTACCTGGGTGGGAGTCAGAAAAGAGGGAGAGTATTATGAACAGGTTATTTTTGACGCTAGCAGAATGGGGATTCTGAATAATATTACCTTTATAGAGCCAACACCGGAGGCTATAGAAATAATCAATTGTTTTGATATATTTACTATTGTTTCCAGAGAAGACCCCTTCCCACTTGTAATGCTGGAAGCTGCGCTTTCGCAACGAACCATTTTTGGATTTGAAAACACAGGCGGATGCTCCGAATTTATTGAAGGTGATGCTGGTTTGTTATTCCCCTATCTCGATATTCAGGGTATGGCTCAGGCTATTGCCAATTTTAAAGAGAAACCCTCTGCAAAATGGGGAGAAAGAGCCAAAGAGAAGGTTCTTAATCAGTACAGTTTCGAAAATTCGATTCTGAAAATTGAAAAATTATTAGAAAATCTGTCTTAAAAGATTTAATCTGCCATGACACTCGCATTCACACTTTGCTCAGTTAATTATCTTGCACAGGCACATACTCTCGGCGATTCGCTCAAAAAGAATAATCCACATATAAAGTTTATCATTGGTCTGGTAGATAAACTTGACACCAAAGATATTGATACCAGAAAATTACCGGAATACCCTTTATTGGAGCTTGACAAGATTAATATAGCCGATTTACCCGGTATGTGTGAACGCTACGACATTACAGAACTAAACACCGCAGTAAAGCCTTATTATATTGATTATTTTCTTAAGAACAATCCGGAGGCTGACAACATCATCTACTTTGACCCTGATATTATCGTTTTTGACAAGTTGACTCATTTAGAAGAAAACCTCGGAAAATACAATATCATTGTTACCCCGCACATCACTACTCCTTATAATGACACCAAATGGCAGAATGAAGAAGATGTAGTGAATACTGGGATTTTTAATTTTGGTTTTGTGGCTATGCATCGCTCTGAAACCACTCAGAAAATGGTTGATTGGTGGTGTGCAAAACTGGAAAAAGAATGTCTGATAGACCTTTGCAACGGGCTTTTTGTTGACCAGCATTGGGCAGAGTTCTTTCCGGTTTATTTTGATAAAGTATTTATTAACAAGCACCTGGGCTATAATGTGGCCTACTGGAATCTACATGAGAGATTTTGCACAGAGATTAAAGGCAAATGGTTTATTAATGAAACCATACCTCTCCAGTTTTTTCATTACAGCGGCTATTTGATCGCGAAACCTCATGAAGTATCAAAATATCAGAATAGAATCAGCTTTGAAGAGAGGCCTGATATAGTTCCATTATTTGAATTGTACAAAAATGAACTACTGAAAAACAATGAACTATACTGGAAACATTTTCGATGCGATTATATTAAACCTCCTAAAATAAAACGATATTTGCGCGTAAGAAAATATTTAAAAATGCCTCTCGAAAAATTAGCGCAGCTAATTGAGTCTTAATGTTTATGCAAAAATTTATTGCACTCTGGCAACATCGTTATCGAAAATATACGCATCTTTTTGAAGTTTATCTGCATTTTTTAAAGGCTTATTTTAGAATTTTAGCCCTGAAAATAAGATTTTCGGGTAAGCGGAAAATTGTTGGTATTATACTTACCCAACAATTTGGTGACATTGTTGCCGGTGAGCCAATCAGTCGCCAGATAAGAGCTAAACACCCTGATGATTTTATTATCTGGCTTGTAAAACCAATATTCAGAGAATTGCTGGCAAATAACCCCAGTCTGGATGATATTTTAGAAGAATTTTGTGCCCATCAGAGACGTTTATTGATTAATTCGGGCATTTTTGATGTTTTATACAACCTGCAATTCCGAAATAATAGCTATTGCCCTATTTGTAATGTATATGTAGAAAATCCGATAGCCGATGCCAGGGATGTAACCATTCATAATTACTATTTTCAGGGGAATCTGCTTACTGTACAGCAAAAAATAGCCGGATTACCAACTGATGATATTGCTCCGCGTCTTTTTATTACGGATGCTCATCGTGCTAAAGTAGATGCGTTACAATTGCCAGATAAATTTCTGGTAGTACATTGCCAATCAGCACAGAACAGTCGGAACTGGGATAGCAATAAATGGGAAAGACTAATTAACTATATAATTGAAAAATCAGATTTTAATATAGTGGAAATCGGACTTTCAAGCGATTTAAACATCAATAATTACCGTTTCATTAACCTTTGCGGAAAGCTGAATCTCCTCGAAACAGGTGAAGTAATCAGAAGAGCAGAATTATTTATCGGAATAGATAGCGGCCCTGCACATTTAGCAAATGCTGTAGGTACCTATGGCATTATTATGATTGGCAAGCTTGAAAATTTCATAAACCATATTCCTTATTCAGGAAGATATAAATCCGGAGAAAACGCATTAATTTTGCGCAATACCGAAGGACCAAGTTCAGAAATCCCGGTTGAGAGAGTAATTGAAGCTATTCATCAACATAAATTGATTCCATTTATTCATTCTTTAGGCTAAGACTTATCCGATACGCTTAGCAAATTTCCCATATGTTATTTTTCACCCTTTGTCATATTAATCAACTTCCTGAGGCACATGTGCTGGGGGATTCTATCAAACTGCATCACCCAAATGCCGATTTTCGTATCGGGTTAATTGATAAAAAAGATAGAATACCGGGCAACTTTAAAACCCATTTTACCGTAATTGATATAAATGAGGTAAAAATTGAGTTTCTTGAAGAAATGGCAGAGCAATATACCCGGAGCGAACTATTGGCCAATTGTAAACCTTTCTTTGCTAAACATTTCTTAAATAAATCAGAGAAAGTTGTGTATTTCGACTGCACATCATTATTATATAACCCGATAAGTTTTATCGAAAATAGTTTAAATACGCATACTATTATTATAGTTCCGCAATTGATTCATGCCGGAGTGCATCCGGATGAAAAACAGATTCTTAATACAGGAATCTTCCACTCAGGTTTTCTGGCACTGAAAAACTCTGAAGAAGCGATTCATTTTGTTGATTGGTGGGGAAATAACACAGCGAAAAAAGGGCATACTGATTTATGCAAAGGTTTTAATGCTGACCAATTGTGGTTAGAACATGTACCAAATTTCTATAATGGTGTACATATAGAGAAAAATGAAGGCCTGAATATTGGAATGTGGAATTTCCCGGAGCGATTAATTGACAAAACTAATCATACTGTTAACTCCCTAAAAATCATCTCTGTTAATTTTAAGGGCACAAAGTATTGGGCTGATTATAAAAATAAGGTTAAGAAATATCCTATTAATGAGACCACTGCTTA
>CALRLN020000575.1:0-3515 GCA_943368675.1 Chitinophaga pinensis
GTTTTCAATGACCCCGACGGAGACGGCGGGAATGCTCCGGTTAAATTCGACAATATCAGTCTGAAACCTAACACAAGCTATACGCTTACTGTTGAGTTATTAGATGAGTCTAAAACCCCGGCAGATAACATAACTAACGAGGTTGCCAAAGAAAGTGATGAACATTTATTTGTATTTACTCCGTCACCTTCAAGTCTCCTTACTTATACCTATGGAGACAAAGATGCCCGTAACTTCCCTATCGGCTTAACGGGAACAGTACAAACAGGGGCGGCAGGTACAGGTAAATTAAAAGTGCAATTGCGCCATCAGCCACCTGTAAATGGTAAAGATGTAAAAGACGGCACCCCAACCCCGGGTAGTGATGATGTGAACCTGGATTTCAATATCAGCATTCAATAAGAAAATTCTTTTTAATCTTATATAGTTTAGTTTAGGTAATAAATCCGGGGGTCATTGACCTGCGGATTTTTATTTTGAAGATGTACGGAGGTTTAATTCTGTTGGTATCTTTACAGTTTTTATTGTAGCTGTACTATGTTTATTTTCGATGGTATTGAGCAATATTTCTGCTGCTGTTTTACCTATTTCAAATGCCGGTTGTACTATTGTGCTCAATGGTGGGTCCAGTAAATCGGCCACTGTTAAATTAGTAAATCCGATAAAAGCTACTTCTTCCGGAATACGGATACCTTTGGCTTTTGCGGCTGCAAAACTATCCAGAGCCAGGCGATCGCTGGCTGTAAAAATAGCATCTGGTTCTTGAGAATCCAGTAAATCAAAAATTACCTGTCTGGCCTCTTCCGGAGCAAATCCGCAATAGCGCACCAGATTCTCGTCAAATGGTATTCCATGTTTGTCCAAAGCTGCTTTATAGCCTTCAAGCCTTTCGGCAGTAGTATAAAGCAAGGAAGGACTGGTAATATGAGCAATCTTTTTTCTGCCTGATAGAATCAGATGTTCGGTTGCCTCAAAGGCTCCCTGAAAATTATCAGCAATTACCTTATTTGATGCTATATCGTTAGAAATGCGGTCGAAAATCACCAATGGCACCCCTCTGTTCTGTATTTCTAACAGATGCCCTACTTCTGTTGTCTGGCCTGAAAGTGAAATCAGCACACCGTCTACTTTTCTACCTACTAAATGCTGGATATTGCTGCGCTCCCTTTCATAAGATTCATGACTTTGGAAAATCACTACGTGATAGCCCCTGTCATAAGCCACAGCTTCAATACCATTAATAGCCTGTGAGAAGAAATTATTGGCTATTTCAGGCACAATCACCCCTATGGCTTTGCTTCGGTTTTCTTTCAGACTCAAAGCAATCGGGTTCGGGTGATAATTCATCTTTTCGGCATACTCTAATACCAGCTTTTTTGTCTCAGCATTAATCTCATAACTACCCCGTAAAGCTCTCGAAACGGTAGAAGTAGAGAGATTAAGGGCTTTGGCAATATCTTTTATCGTGATAGCTTCCAAGACTAATACAAAAAATACAATTTCTTAAAATGTTGGTATCCGTATTAATTAGCAGAAATGTCTGTTAATAACAACCAAAGATATTAAAATTATCCGTACCTGCGCCAGTAAAATACCATTTTGGTAACGTTCCCGATAACGATTGCATAAATAAAGTCAATTACTTATTTGTTTCTTCCTATATTACATTTGCATCTTAGCATGTATATTTGATTGAATACACAGAAAATGGCTAAGTTTCTATCTTAGAATAATTCTATTAACATACACAAAAATGTTTAATCTTTCAGGTAAAGTTGCTCTTGTAACAGGCTGTAATAAAGGTATTGGCAAAGCAATAGCTATCGGACTAGCTGAGGCAGGTGCCGATATTATCGGGGTTTCTGCCAGCATTGAATTAGAAAACAGCGCTGTAGAAACAGCTGTTAAAGGGCTGCAAAGAAATTTCAAAGCGTATCAGGCCGACTTCGGCAACCGTGAAAACCTTTATCAGTTTATCAATCAGGTAAAAACAGACTTCCCGACCATTGATATTCTGGTAAACAATGCCGGAACTATCATGCGTAAACCTGCTGCCGAGCATCCGGATGAATACTGGGACAAGGTAATGACTATTAATCTTGATTCGCAGTTTATCCTGGCACGAGAAATAGGTGCAAGGATGGTAGAGCAAAAATCAGGAAAGATTATTTTTACTGCCTCCCTCCTAACCTTTCAGGGAGGCATCAATGTGCCGGGTTATGCCGCCAGTAAAGGCGCTATTGGTAGTCTTGTTAAAGCATTAGCAAATGAATGGGCTTCAAAAGGCGTTAATGTAAATGCCATAGCACCGGGCTATATTGCCACTGATAATACAGAAGCCTTAAGAAATGACCCTGAAAGAAGTACCTCAATATTGGCTCGCATACCGGCAGGACGTTGGGGAGAAACAGAAGATTTTAAAGGCCCGGCAGTATTCCTTGCTTCATCTGCATCAGACTATGTTCATGGTACTATTCTGACTGTTGATGGGGGATGGATGGGCAGATGATAAATAAATAACTGAATTAATCAAATTAAATATATGCAATCAAGATATGAGAGTAGTCCGAGGGAAACAGCCGGAATGACTACTAAAGAACTAAGAGATAATTTTCTGATAGAGACCCTTTTCACACCCGACCTGATTCACATAGCGTATTCGCATTATGACCGCATGATTTTAGGCGGGGTGATGCCTAAAAATGAGGCTATACATCTGGGAACTTATGAAGAATTGAAGTCTGATTTCTTTCTGGAAAGAAGAGAAATAGGCATTATCAATGTGGCAGGAGATGGTAAAATTACAGTGGATGGTGAAAGTTTTAATATCAATAAATTAGACTGCTTATATGTGGGCAAAGGTGCACAAAAAGTGGTTTTTGAAAGTATTGATGGAGAGAATCCTGCAAAATATTTTATTCTTTCAGCTCCGGCACATGCTACCTACCCTACCCGTCTGATGACTAAAGAAGAGGCTTCTCCGGCAAGTATGGGAGCCCTTGAAACAGCTAATCAGCGTGTAATTTATAAGTATATTCATCTGGATGGTATCAGAAGTTGCCAGTTAGTGATGGGCCTGACCGTATTACAAACAGGCAGTGTCTGGAATACCATGCCTTCTCATACTCACGACCGCCGCATGGAGGTATATTGTTATTTTGATGTACCACAAAATCACGGTGTAATGCATCTTATGGGACAACCACAGGAAACCCGTCATCTATGGATTAGTAACCACCAGGCAATTATCTCACCACCATGGTCGGTGCATTCGGGTTGTGGTACTTCTAATTATTCATTTATCTGGGGTATGGCAGGCGAGAATCAATCTTTTGCAGATATGGACTTTATTCCTGTTTCAGAGTTACGTTAGTTGAGTATCTGTCTATTTATTGAATATCATTATTTAATTTTCAACCTTTCTTACAATGAGACTTACCTCTAAATTGATTATTTTATTACTTTTTGTTTCTTCAATTGTTCTTGGCCAGAAGAAGATTGATGTAGCAAAAGAA
>CALRLN020000576.1:0-3503 GCA_943368675.1 Chitinophaga pinensis
ACTTTTTTCAGGGCTGTTTCCCAATAATTTCTGATAGCCGCTATGTCTGATAATGAACCGTCTTCAATTCCCATGATGGTTTTAATCATCGGAGTTGTAATCGTTAAGTCATTGCTGTAATGGCTCATGATTCTATTCATATCATGCGAATTCCATGCGGCAACCCACTCTTCTGCAAATTGTTTTGCGTCAATGTTTTCCATAATTTTCAAATGCTGGTTATTGTCAGGTACTCCTTTGGTATTAAACAAATATAATTTTGAGCATTTAAACAAGCAAATTAAAACTTCTTATTTCATTTATTAGAGAGCAATTACACAAAAAATCCCATTGGCCTTGCCAATGAGATTCATAGTGATAATGTATTTTCGTACCTAGCAAATAACCCTAAACCCTATTCCATACGCTTTCCCAATCTTCGTTTTTGGGTGAGTAATAAATACCTTTAAACTTTTGTGAAGAAATAATTCTTAACATGGCAATGGTACAAATCAAAAAAAAATTAACTTTATCTAATATCAATAATCTTAAACTTATCGCCCAAATGACCGAATCCAGACCTATACACCCTGATTTTCTTTTCTGGCTTGAGCATAAAGAAAATAGTCTGATTGACCTCTTTTGTGATTTAAGAGCCTATATTCTTGATATTTATCCTGATAGTAATGAGATATTATATCATACCCATGCCTTAACAGCCGTTTTCTCCATATCTGACAAGCTAAGTGATGCCTTTTGTATGATACCCATTTATACCAATCATCTGAATTTGGGTTTCAATAAAGGAACACTTCTCAAAGATTCTCATCAATTATTGAAAGGAACAGGAAACCTGATAAGACATATTCCGATAAAGGAGCCAAGCGAATACAGAAATGAAGAAGTAAAAGAATTAATACAAACAGCAGTAGCTTTTGCTATAAAAGATATGGAAAAACCGACCAAATCTATCGGAAAAACGATTTCCAAAATCACAAAAAAATCCCACTAGCAAGCCAATAGGATTCTGTTATACTTTTTACAAACTCGGCTCATGAATAATGAGCATACATCTTATTTACTTTTGCGTTATCATCAAAAAACATGACTTCTATTACTCTTTTTTCCATGATAGATTTATAATAGAGGGCAACTGAATTAACGCCTGCTACTGCATCAAACAGTTCAAAATGTAAATCCGGCACTTTTTTCAGGGCTGTTTCCCAATAATTTCTGATAGCCGCTATGTCTGATAATGAACCGTCTTCAATTCCCATGATGGTTTTAATCATCGGAGTTGTAATAGTTAAGTCATTGCTATAATGGCTCATGATTCTATTCATATCATGCGAATTCCATGCGACAACCCATTCCTCTGCAAATTTTTGTGCATCAATGTTTTCCATAATTTTCAAATGCTGGTTATTGTCAGGTACTCCTTTGGTATTAATCAAATATAATTTTGAGCATTTAAAAAAGCAAATTAAAACTTCTTATTTCATTTATTAGAGAGCAATTACACAAAAAATCCCATTGGCCTTGCCAATGGGAAGTTATAATATCTTTTGATTCTCTTAGCAGGTGTAATTTATTGAAATTTCAAACACTTGCCAGTTTTGCTTTTCTCTGTAATCTTTTTTTCTCCTTAGCTATAAATTCTGAAATTTCCTTTTCTTCCTCTTTAGTTAATGGCTTTGAGCAAATTGAAATATCCACCTCCGGTTCTTTATATGTTGGTTTTTTCATTATCACAAAAAATCTAAACTATTATTAAATATAAGAAAAAACCTTATTAATGAAACGCTGTCTCCATAAAAACTATCCATAAAAAAGGTTGTCTAAAGAACATTTAAAGGAAAACGGTGCGCTTGCGGTTCATCTGGTCATCCCAACGTCAAAAAACCTTCATGAACTTGTTTCGAGAGTTTTTTTTGGTGGAATACCGTTTTACTTAACAAGGCAACTCCCAAAATAATTTTATTTTTCTCTGACAAATAGGTACCGGAAAATAAAAATATTTTAATTTTCAAAAATTATTTTTATTCTTTAAGGTTTAAAATTACACAAAAACCAAATAATTCTTGCACTAATGAGTAATGACAACACAGAAAGGCTTAAAAGTGTACTACTTAATGAGACTCCAATTCTATTTCTTGGCGCTGGTTTTTCACTTGGTGCAAAAACTAAAACTGGAAGAAACATTCCTACGGGAAGTGAATTGAAAAGAATTATTGTCGAAGAGTTTTTAAAATACAACTCATCAAATCGTGATTATGATGAATTGCTGGGTTATTCCTTGTCTCAAGTGTGTCAATATTGTTCAAACAAACAATCTCCTCATTACTTAAATGATTTTTTAACTGATTTCTTTTCTCAAGTTCAACCTTCTTCAAATCATTTTAAATTGACAAATTATTTTTGGAAGAAAATTTACTCTACAAATATTGATGATTTAGTTGAAAGTGTTTTCAGAGAAAATAACAAGGATATAATTGTTCAACAGTTTGTTCGCAAATTCACTTATAAAAAAGACAATGCGACAGAATATTTTAAACTACACGGCAGTGTAAACAATCCTTCTGAAGGATTTACTTTTAGCACTGAAGATTATGTTGATACAATGATTCAATCAAAAGATTATCGATTTAGTAGTCTTTCATCTGATATGCATTCAGAGAACTTTATTCTATTAGGAAGCAGTTTTGAAGAAATAAATTTGGATTATTATTTTAAGCTGTATGAGAATACCGGTTATGCATCATCAAGAGGCAAAATTTTTGTAATTAATCCTAAGCCTTCGATTCTTTTAAGAAGCAAAATTGAACGCATTCAAGGGATACTAATTGAGTGGGACAGTAATGAGTTTTTTGATTTCATAGATTCATTAACATTAAACAAAAAAAGTTTGACGCAATATGATTTAGATAAGGATATTCATAATTTAGGATTTATCAATATAAAAAACATTCGTGCTTCATTTACAGATACAAAAAAATATGATAGTAGACTCTATCTAGGATATGAACCTGAATGGAAAGATATTTTTAGTGATTGGGACTTTATTGATAATAGAATTCAAAACATTTATAGACAATTTATTTCAAGTGCTAGAAATGTAAATGCTGGTGTTTTGTCTTTATACGGGAAACCCTATATTGGCAAAAGTACATTTCTTAAAAGAATTGGAAGTAATTTAAGAGTTGATGGGTATGAAACTTTCTATTTTACCGGTAAGAATTTTAATTATTATCCATTCCTACAATACATTAGGAAATCGAGTTATAATAACTTTGCTTTGATTGTGGACAACGCAAGTTACTATTATAGCCCATTAAAACTACTAATTAAAGCGATTCCAAAAGATAAGAAGATTATAATAGTTACCGCATCAAGACCTTTTTTCCACTTCAAATGGAGATATAATTTGATTGGAGAATTCTTTTTTGAATATTTATTAGAGCCTGAGATAACTAAGGATTTTTCTTTATCTATTGTGAATAAGCTTGAAGAAAAGGGGTTTTTAG
>CALRLN020000577.1:0-3489 GCA_943368675.1 Chitinophaga pinensis
TATTTTATTGACGAAGACTACCTGCCAACCCTGGGAATTGGTTTAGCGCAGGGACGCAATTTCTCTAAATCACTTCCAACTGATAATACCGCTGCCCTTATTAATGAGGCTGCTGTCAAAGCTTATGGTTTTAAGGAACCCATTGGTCAGCAAATTTCTATAACTGGCGATGGTTCAGAGGGAAGCAAACGAACATATACGATTATCGGAGTAGTTAAGGATTTCCATTTTGAATCTATGCACCATCGGATTGGTCCATTGATTATGTTTCATGGTGGAGACAATTCTCAACTGGCTCTTCGTATCAAGACAGACAATTTGCCTGTTCTTCTAAATAATATTGAAAAATTGTGGAAGGCTGAAACGGATAATCCTTTTGTATATTCATTCTTAAATGAACGATTTAACAAAATATATCAGTCTGAGCAACGAATAGGTCAGATATTCGGGATTTTTGCAGGCTTAGCCATCTTTATATCTTGTCTGGGTCTATTCGGACTTGCTGCTTTTACAACCCATCAACGTACCAAGGAAATAGGTGTCCGCAAAGTATTAGGTGCATCTGTAGCAAGTATTGTAGCCTTGTTACTGAAAAATTTCCTTATGCTGATACTAATTGCTATCTTAATAGCTGTCCCAATTGCCAGATATGGTATGAACCAATGGCTTCAGGATTTTGCATATCGAATAGATATTGAGTGGTGGATTTTTGTTCTGGCAGGAGGGTTAGCGACGTCAATTGCAATTCTGACCGTTAGTTATCAGACGATTAAAGCGGCTTTGGTTAATCCGGTGAAGAGTTTAAGAAGTGAGTAGTTAAACACATTGCAAAAGGTTTAAAGTCAGTTCTCCAGGCCTATTGCAATACTTTCACAAAAAAAGACCTTTCTCTGCATGAGGAAGGTCTTTTACATATTGGGTTAACCAATAAAAATCTATTCAAACCCTTAAAAATGTCTTTCTCCTGTTTCTCTTTTACCTAGCATTACAGCACCAGCCATAGCAACTAAAAGAAGTATCGAAATCAATTCGAAAGGTAAAAGGTATTCACCATATAGGGACTTGCCCAGTACTTCAACCATTCCACTCTGTGAATTGTAAGTTAAAGGATTCACAGGCTCACGTTCGGCTCTGCGCAAAAACATAATCAGTACACCACCCAGAATAACCGCAGTTACTACTGCCGTAATGATAACTTTATCTTTTTTCATTTCTTCGCTTTCCTGTCTCAGATTCAGAAACATGATAACGAATAAGAACAAGACCATGATTGCCCCTGCATATACGATGATATTAACCGCTGCCAGAAACTGCGCATTCAACAGAATATAGTGTGCAGATAATGAAAAAAAGGTCACTATCATATAAATGACACTATGCACTGGATTGCGCGACATAACAGTACCCAAAGCCCCGAAGAGGGTCAACACCGATAGAATCGCAAAGGTGTAATAAATGGGCGGAAGGTGTAATATATTTTTAAGATATTCCATAATATGATTGTCTCAAACTGTTCGTACCTGTTTGTTTAAGTTGCTGATAAGGGTAAGCTGCTTAAATAAACAGTTATTCGTACCTATTTCTTTAAGCGTTATTTTTCCAAAGTTTCATTGCGTCTTCTTTTGTCCAGGCATCACGGCGGTAGCGGTCATTCGGGTCTTCTACCAGTTGATCCTTGCCATAAATTACGTCTTCACGATCGGTAAAGACTGGTACAAATTTATCATGCCGCAGATAAACTGCCTGTTTCGGACAAGCTTCTTCGCAAAGGCCACAGAAAATACAGCGTAGCATGTTGATTTCATACACTGCTGCATATTTCTCTTCTCGATACAAATGTTCTTCGCCCTTTTTCCTTTCCTGTGCCACCATTGAGATAGCTTCTGCCGGACAAGCTACTGCGCAAAGCCCACAGGCGGTGCAACGCTCACGTCCTTCTTCATCTCTTTTCAATATATGGTGCCCACGAAAAACAGGACCTAAATATCTCTTTTGCTCAGGATACTGAATCGTAGGCTTTTTCATGAAAAAGTGACGAATCGTAATTCCCAAACCTGTTGCTAAAGATGGTAAGTAGCTGCGCTCGAATAAACTCAGCTCAGTCTTATCTGTTTTTTTAGCTCTATTAGTTAATTGCATAATTTTAATATTTCAACACAAACCATTGACCTGACCGGCCTTAATGGCATGTTATTTTTAAGCGCCTAAAATTGCTGCCTTTTTTCTCGGACGCAAAGCCCAGAAAATAGATATAATCAGAATCGTTACTGCCAAGCCAATCCAGATTCCTGCCAGTTTATAACCTGAAAGTAACGCTACGGCTGTGATAATCATATTAACAACAGCTAATGGAATTAAACCCTTCCAACCTAAGTTCATCAACTGGTCATAACGGAAACGTGGCACTGTCCAGCGAACCCACATAAAGAAGAAGATACCGAAAAGAATTTTCGTAAACATACAACCGATACCAATGAAAGTAGCAACATTATGCCCGATGGCTGTTCCTAAACCAGCTTCTAATTTAGTCTGCACCCAATCCATACCAGGATAATTATATCCGCCAAAGAACAGACAGGCCGTTACAGCTGATGAAGCAAACATATTGATGTATTCGGCAAACAGATAGAAGCCTAATTTCATGGAACTATACTCTGTATGGTAACCACCAACCAGCTCGGTTTCACACTCTGGTAAATCGAATGGTGTACGGTTACATTCAGCAAACGCGCATACGATGAAAATCAAACAACCTAATGGTTGATAGAAAATATTCCAGTTAAAACCATGTTGTTGTTCAACAATTGTACGCAATGATAATGAGCCTGAAATCATCAGGATAGCAATGATTGACATACCCATTGCCAACTCATAGCTGATATTCTGAGAAGCGGCACGAATAGCTCCCAGTAGAGAGAATTTGTTATTTGACGCCCAACCTCCAATCATTACACCATATACACCTAAAGACACTACACCGAATACATATAAGATACCAATATTGATTTCTATGGCTTGTACTGCAACAACCTTTCCGTCAATCAAAAATGAGTCTCCAAAAGGCACAACCGCACTTGACATCAGGGCTGTAAGCATAGAAAGACAAGGGCCTAAAATAAAGAGCCATTTATCGGCCTGTGCCGGAATAAAGTCTTCTTTGAAGAACATCTTGCCTGCATCTGCCAGCGGTTGTAATAAACCACCCCAGCCAGCACGATTCGGGCCGCTTCTGTCCTGAATCCAACCTGCTACTTTCCGCTCTGCCCAGGTTGAATAGGCTGCAATGCCAAGAGTAATTGCAAAAATCACTAAAATTATCAGGGACTTCCAAAGAAACATAGTTTCATTTGCCCATTGCATAAATCCGTTCATATATTATTAATTACTTATGCCCAAAATATTTTTCGTCTTTCGCCATCAAAGCTTTATAGTCTTCCGACTGCACAATTTCATTCATTTCGTGCAAATAAGGGCGGTCATCATCAATTT
>CALRLN020000578.1:0-3486 GCA_943368675.1 Chitinophaga pinensis
AGTTAGTGAAATTGAAGCACAGGCAAGCGGAAAAGATGTTTATTTTGCGTTTGATGTATCCCGTTCAATGGATGCAATAGACATTGAACCTACCAGATTGGAAAAAGTAAAATTTGAACTCATAAAAAATCTGAATTTGTTGAAATCAGATAGGGTAGGGATAGTCGTTTTTTCATCAAATGCGTATGTTCATATACCACTTACCTACGACAGAGATGCATTAAATCTGTTCATTCAGAAGTTAAGCAGTGATTTATTTTCCGAATCAGGAACAGACATCAGTACAGCACTTAAACTGATACAAACCAAATATAATGCTTCAAATAGCCAGAACCGGAAAGCCAAAGTGATAGTTATGGTAAGCGATGGAGAGGATTTCGGAGAATTGGAATCGACGGTGATTCAGGATTTAAGAAAGAACAGAATAAATTTTTTAGTTTTGGGTGTAGGTACTCCACAAGGAGGAAGAATTCGTGAAGGTGACAGTTTTAAGAAAGATAAAGAAGGCGTTGAGATTGTTTCTAAATTAGATGCCGATTATCTGAAACAACTAGCAAGAGTATTAGGTGGCAAGTATTTTCAACTATCCAATCAGGTAAATGATGTGCCCGCTATTTTAAAAGAAGTGGGCCAGATGGAGAACAACTGGGTTGATACCCGGAAAATGACAGTGGCTAATAATAAATATTTCTATTTTGTCTTTCTGGCGCTTATATTAATGATTATTGATATTCTTATAACTATCCGGACAATTAAACTATAATGAATACCTGGTTCTTTTATATTATCCTGCTTTTTCTGAATATCCGTTCTTTAACGAATGTTTCAGAACGCAACAGGCTGAAAATAGAGGCCGGAACAGCATTTTTAAAAAAGAACTACCCACTTGCCAGAGATAAGTACCAGACCCTTGCCAATTTGTCTTTTAATCTGGAGCCTGAAGCCCGCCTCAATATGGCTCATGCCTATTTTTATACTAAGGATACAGCCAGGGCATTGATAGAATATAAAAGGTTGCTAAAAGTAAAAGATGAGCAGATTTTTACGGGTGCATTAATTCAGATTGGTGTAATTAATGCTATGCTCAAAGATAGTATGACCGCCATGCTTTTATTCAAAGAGGCTCTGCAGAAGAATCCTGATAATCTGACAGCCAGATATAATTACGAATTATTGAAGAAGCGTCTGCCAGATAGTAATCCACCACCCCCTCCGTCGCAAAATCAGGAAAATGAGCCACAGAATAATGAAACCAGGCAATCGGAGGAGAAAAAAGATGAATTGCAATCAAATAATCCTGAAAAAATGAGTAAGGAAAAAGCTTTGCAGATTCTAGAGGCTATGAAGACCAACGAATTGCAATATAACCCACAGCGCAAACAGGCAAACAAAAAAAATAACAAAAACGAAAAAGACTGGTAAACCAGAACAAGATTTTTAAAGTAATATATTATTCATAAGCATGACAAATAACTCAGTTGTTAAAGAAACACATTTTAATTTTGACGGTCAGACAGGGTTTTATAGAGGTAAAGTACGCGATGTGTACAATTTTGAAGATAAAATAGTGATGGTTGCTTCTGATAGAATTTCAGCTTTCGATGTAATCTTACCCAGACCTATTCCTTCTAAAGGACAAGTACTTAATCAGATTGCGTCAAAATTCCTGAATGCCACAAAAGATATAGTTCCGAACTGGCTTCTGGCAACTCCAGACCCAAACGTATCTGTCGGAATTAAATGTGAAACCTTTCCTGTGGAAATGGTGGTAAGAGGATATCTGGTCGGACATGGCTGGCGTACATATAAGAGCGGTTTAAGAACCCTGTGTGGGGTAAGCCTGCCAGAAGGCATGGTTGAGAATCAGAAGTTTCCGACACCAATTATTACACCATCAACCAAGGCCCATGAGGGGCATGATGAAGATATTTCCCGGGAAGAGATTATTGCAAGAGGCTTAGTATCAGAAGAAAAATATATTCAACTGGAAAAATATGCTCTTGCTCTTTTTGAAAGAGGTACCCAAATGGCAGCAGAAAAAGGACTGATTTTAGCAGATACGAAATACGAGTTCGGTGAGAAAGATGGTGTAATCTATCTGATTGATGAAATCCATACGCCTGACTCCTCAAGGTATTTTTATGCTGAAGGCTACGAAGAAAGACTAGCCCAGGGATTACCACAAAAACAATTGTCGAAAGAGTTTGTAAGAGAATGGCTGATTGCTAATAATTTTCAGGGTAAAGAAGGGCAGGTAGTACCTGAAATGACGGATGAAAAAGTGGAGGAAATTTCTACTCGTTACATTGAACTTTATGAAAAGGTAACAGGAGAGAAGTTCGAACCAGCTGATAGTAAAGATATTATTCAGAGAATTGAAGAGAATATTAAAAACTACCTGAATAGCTAGATAAGGCTTTAAAACAAAGTAAGCCGTACCTGATGGCACGGCCTACTTATATCTTAATAAGATAAAATCAAATACCTATATAGGCCGGAGAAATCATTGAAACAGCTTTAGCTTCTAATAATGATTCTCCCATCAGATATTCATCTACTTTTCTCGCACATTCACGTCCTTCAGAAATAGCCCAGACAACAAGCGATTGTCCGCGGCGCATATCGCCAGCTGCGAAAATCTTAGATTTATTAGTCTGATAGTCTAATGCTTTCACATTTTTTCTTTCATCAACCTCAAGCTCTAATTGTTGTAGTAAATCCTGTTGAGGATTCAAAAAGCCTGCTGCTATCAAAGCTAATTCGCAAGGAATCTCCCTTTCATTCATTTCTACTCTTGCACCGTTGAACATAGCCACTTCTGAGATAAGTATACCTTTCAGATTGCCGTTTTCATCACCGATAAATTCCTTTACGTTAACACTGAACAAGCGTTCACAACCTTCTTCATGTGATGTAGACGTTCGTTTGGTGAGAGGCCAGTTCGGCCAAGGTGTAGACTCTGCTCTGAATTTGTAATATGGTTGTTTTTTATCGTCGATGCTAGGTTCCGGCATTACTTCTACTTGTGTAATACTCTTTGCTCCATGACGGTTTGAAGTACCCACACAGTCAGAACCTGTATCTCCACCACCGATTACCATTACATTTTTTCCGGTAGCGAGTAATTCACCATTGCCATAAACATCACCTTTGTGGTCAGTAATCCGGTCAATATTCGCCACCCGTTTATTTTGTTGGCTCAGGAATTCCATAGCCGGATAAATACCTTTCAGCTCTTTCCCCTTAATCTCAATCATTCTTGGAACTGTTGAGCCTCCTGCTAAAACAATAGCATCAAAATCACGTACTAAATCATCTGCTTTTACATTTACCCCTACATTGGCATTAGTTTTAAAAACAATACCTTCAGCTTCCATTACGGCTACTCTGCGCTTTACAACAGATTTATCCAGTTTAAAATCCGGGATACCGTATCTTAGCAATCCGCCCACTTCGTCAGCTCTTTCAAAAACTGTAACCCAGTGA
>CALRLN020000579.1:0-3484 GCA_943368675.1 Chitinophaga pinensis
TGAGATTCACGAAGATGTGATACTGAACGGCAAAAAAGGCATGTTAAAAAACCATGTGCTGCACAACAGCTATGCAGATGTGAGCGATTATCTCAACAAAATAAATAATTATACCACCAAAGGCGCAGTTGAATTACATAAAGCAGATAAAAAAGTCTCTGTTTTAAAAATAGTGATCAAGTTCCCGGCAAAATTCTTTATCGAGTACCTGTTTCGCTTGAATTTCCTGAATGGCTATCGTGGTTTTGTCTGGTCGTTGGGTCAGGCCTTCAGTACAACTATCAAGTATATCAAACTATACGAAATTAATCAGGACAACCTTAAATCCGGGTTCAGATGATATACACATTAATAGTTGTTGCGATAGCCTGTTTTCTCTGCTTATACCTCGTCATTCTATCTCAAAGAGGTATTCCGGTTTTAATGTATCATAAAGTTACGCCTGAGCATACCGATGATTTAACCGTAAGTGTTTCTCAATTAGAGCAACACTTACAATTCCTGCAATCAAACGGGTATCAGATTCTTCCTATGGCGCGTCTGGCAGCCAGTGTTTCTGCAAAAGAGAAATTGCCCGCAAAGGCTGTTTTTCTCACGTTCGACGACGGCTACCTGAATAACCTGCAATACGCTTATCCGATACTGTTAGAATACAATGCCCCCGCCACCATTTTTCTGCCAACAAACTATATTGGCTCCAAAAGCACCTGGGATAAAAACGCCGACGATTTAATGAGTATTGATCAGCTAAAGTCTTTAAATCCTTCCCTTATTTCCTTCGGACTACATTCTCACACGCACCGAAACTACAAAAACCTGGGGATTGACGGCATAACAGATGATTTAAAGAATAACCTTCAGTATTTTAGAGAAAATGCCCTGCCATTCGTGCCAGCATTCGCTTATCCCTATGGTGGACGGCCAAAAAACAAAATGCTGCTTCAGCAGATGAAAGAAAAAATGCTGGCAATGGGAATCGTAATAGCATTCAGAATAGGAAACAGACTGAACAAATCATTCAATGATGCTTATGAAATACAAAGATTGGATATCAAAGGAACTGACTCTATGAAGATATTTCAGAAGAAATTAAAGGGGAGAATGAAGATATTCTAGGATGCTGTTTGGTCAGAGTCGCCAGGCTTCACTTATTACACCCATCGGTTAAAAGCTACATAGTACCGATATGGTAGGGATTCAAAATTTTGAACCTCTACCATATTGTTATCTATTCTTGTTAATAAAAAACGACATACTTTGCAATCATAGCAATTTGCCCACATGTAAGGGTTAGCACTAATGCTGCGACTAGTCCTTTCGCCAATAAACACCTCTACATAATCGACCAGAATAAAAAAATGAAAAAGGATTAGTATTTTGTTGTCGTATATATTATATTTGCGACAACAAAAAACAAACAACATGAGAAGATTAGAATTTGCGTCTCTTCAGGTAAGAGACCTCGAAGTGTCAAAAGATTTCTACACAAACAAATTAGGGTTTGAATTATCAGAAATGTCCAACCCCGCAGCCTGCATTTTTAAATATAATAAAGGTGAGGCAAGTTTTGCCATAAGAAAACCCATCGGCAACCTCGACGGTAAAGAACTGGGTGTCGGTACCTCCCTTTGGTTTGCCGTTGACGAAAACATTGAAGATTTGCAAAGCCAACTGACCGAAAAAGGCGTACCACTTATAGGAACAATCAACAGCACACCTTTTGGTAAAACCCTGATGGCCAAAGACCCCGACGGCTACATTCTTACATTTCTGGAAACTAACTGATATGTCAACGATGATAAACAGAGATACAAAATATTGGGTGATTGTGGCATCAAAAGACCACGTAAAAAAGGGTATTGCCGAAGGATTTGCACAAGCCTGCCACGGAAAATCCTCACCACTGAGAAGAATGAAAAAAGGAGACTTCATAATATACTATTCAGGAAAACAAACGATGGGTAAGCCAGACAAATGCCAGGAGTTTACAGCATTAGGAAAAGTAATAGATAATGAAGTATACCAGTTTCAGATGTCAGAAGACTTTTGTCCATCAAGACGAAACATTGAATTTTCTGAATGCACCAACACTTCCATTCTCCCGCTAATTGCCGATCTGGATTTTATTACAAACAAAAAAAGTTGGGGATATCCATTTCGTTTTGGTTTCTTTGAAATCAATCAGCACGATTTTGATTTAATTGCATCACAAATGCTTCAATACCATTATGTCTAAAGAAATTGAGTTTCATTTTAAAAGCCCGGATGATAGCCCGGGTTATTTACTCGGGCAACTGACCATGCTATGGCAGCGCAAACTAAAAAAGGTTTTAGACCCGCTGGACCTCACCCAAACGCAATTTGTATTGCTGGCAGCATTAGGCTGGCTTTCAAAAAAAAGCAATGCCGTAACACAGGTAGATATTGCCAACCAGAGCAATGCCGACAGAATGATGGTATCAAAAGTATTACGAACTCTCGAAGAAAAAGCCTTTATCACCCGCCAGGAACACGAAACAGACACAAGAGCCAAAACAATCCGGCTGACACCCAGCGGTGAAGATGTGCTGCAAAAAGCTATCATAGAAGTAGAAAACGCAGACTTGGCTTTTTTTGCTCCCTTAGAAACGGGGCTCGCACTATTCAATAAAAATATGGTGCAATTAATTGCCAGAAATAATGAGTAGAAGCATGCTAGCAGACAATTAAACTATCCCGTGAGAGTACCCGACCGGGCGCTTTGACGTGTGCTAGCAAAGAGCAAAGCAAGGGATTCTATTCTTCATTCTTTAATATAATAGTAATAATCTCAAGTTGTTCTTTAGATAGTTTCTTCTGTTTGCCGACGTATTTTCTTACTTTTTCCATTGCTTTTGGTTTTAGCTTATATTCAGCTAATTCTAATAGTATTTCAACCTCACTTGATTCGTTTAATTTATATTTATAATCATTATCATCAAGCAACTTAGAAATTAAAATACTTTGTCCACTATCTAATTCAATTTCAATCAGCAAATTATATTTCCCTTTTGTCAATGTTGGTTGCCTATCTAAAAATGTAATTTTCCCACTTCCTAAAGGAAAAAATTCTATTAATTCTCCAACCACAAAATCATTATTTGTTGAAGAAATAAGTTGCTTTGCTTTGGTTTTATTCAAAGTACTACTTTCTTCAAATCTATCTTCTGAAATAGCTAAAAGTCGTTCTGCAATTTTATCCAAATATTCACTGTCTTGAACAGATTTCCATTTTTCCGGAATAATACTGCTTCCATGAAGAGCTCCAACGAGTCCGCCAGTAAAGGCTGCAATACTATCTGTATCAGCGCCAAATGCATTAATAGAAGTAATAATTGCTTCTAACGGACTATTATGAAACTTTGCTGCTAAATAAATGCCTGCGATAACTGTTGCGACCCCTGAACCTTTAGTAGCTGGGTCAAAGCAGCCAATTTTTTGCAATGTCTCGTAAACAGATATATTT
>CALRLN020000580.1:0-3475 GCA_943368675.1 Chitinophaga pinensis
TGAAAATAGATTTATAATCTCAAAATTCACTTCTTGGTAGGTTCATAAATTTTAGTATCTTTGCACCCCCCATTAGAATCCCAAAGTAGCCTAATGACAATTTTAGAAACTCCTACGGTCCAAAGAGATGTCGATTTAGTATGGCAGAATTGCCTCAAAATTATCCGTGATAGTATCTCGGAGCAAAGTTATAAGACTTGGTTCGAGCCTATAATTCCGGGGAAATTAGAGGGAAAGAAGCTGACTATACAGGTCCCGAGCCAATTTTTTTACGAGTGGCTGGAGGAGAACTATGTGCATTTGCTGAGGAAAGCTTTGGATTATTCTATCGGGCGCGAGGGTATGCTTGAGTACTCTATTATTGTTGACAGTGGTAATCAGAAAAAAAATGAGCCACCTATTTCTGTGAACCTCCCTCAGAACAACGGTTCGGCAGGCAGGGCTGACAATAATCATTCGAATGGCTATTCTAATAATTATACCAATAATCAGTCTGCTAACCAAGATCAGGTAAGGAACCCTTTCGAAATGAAAGACCTTAACTCGCTGAATCTGGATTCTTATCTTAATCCTAATTATACATTCGATAATTTTGTAGAGGGTGACTGTAACCGTCTGGCACGTGCGGCAGGCTTTGCTGTTGCTTCAAAGCCTGGAGTTACCTCTTTTAATCCACTGATGATTTATGGTGGGGTGGGGTTAGGTAAAACTCACCTGGTTCAGGCGATTGGTAATTTCATGAAGACAAAGGCGGCAGGTAAATTTGTGCTGTATGTATCGTCAGAAAAATTTACCAGCCAGTTTATTAATGCAATCAGAAATAACAGCCTGCAGGACTTCATGAATTTTTATATGCAGGTAGATATTCTGATTATTGACGATGTTCAGTTTTTGTCGGGTAAAGAAAAAACTCAGGAGACTTTCTTCCATATATTTAACCATCTGCATCAATCGGGTAAACAAATCGTGATGACTTCCGACCGTCCGCCGCGTGAACTGGAAGGGGTAGAAGACCGATTGTTATCACGTTTTAAGTGGGGCTTAACGGCAGACCTGCAAACGCCGGACTTTGAAACGCGTATTGCCATTATTCAAAGGAAAGTTCATGCCGAAGGTATTTCTATTGATTATGAAGTAATTGAATACCTTGCCCACAGCATTGATACTAACGTGCGCGAACTGGAAGGTGTAATGATTTCATTGCTGGCGCAGGCTTCTTTAACACGCCGTGAAATTGATGTAGATCTGGCTAAAAACACCCTTCGCCATCTGGTAAAAGACTCTGTGAAGGAAGTAACCATTGATACCATTATTGAATCTGTAACGGAGCATTTTAAAGTACGGATACCTGACCTGAAAGGTAAAAGCCGCCTGCGTGAAATTGTATTGCCCAGACAAATAGCTATGTATCTGGCAAAAGAACTGACTAATTTGTCATTAAAATCAATAGGCTATCATTTCGGAGGCCGTGACCACAGTACAGTTATTCATGCTATTCAGACCGTCAATGATCTGATGGATACAGACAAGGATATAAGTGGAGCAGTGAATAAATTATTGAAGATATTCAGAAAATAAGCTAGGCCTGCTTGCTGATTTTTTTGTGCAAATCCAATACCTGTGGTATCAGCAGGTGCTCATCATCATTAATAATAGTATAGTTAGCAATAGAGGCAAATTGTTCTTCTGTTTTCTGGCGTGCTATAATCGCCCTGATTTCATCTTCGTTTCTATTCGGGTCTCGTTTTCTGATACGGGCTATCCTGATGTCTACCGGAGCACTTACCACAATTACCCCGTCAAAATTATTATTATCGCCTGCGGCATTCATCAGCGCTGCTTCACGCAGGGTATAAGGTGCTTGCTTATGTTGCAAAAACCATTGGTCGGTATCGGCAAATACTCTGGGATGAATAAGCGAATTAAGCATCTTTAATAATTCGGGGTTATCAAATACCTGTGCAGCTACCCATTTGCGGTTGTATTGCCCCTGTTCGTCATAGGCATTCCGGCCTAGCAATTCTTTTATTTCCTTGCGAAGCTGCAAATCGTTGTTTGTAAGCCACTTGGCGCGTTCGTCGGCATAATATACCGGAACGCCCAGAATCTCGAACATCTTACAGACAATGGTCTTGCCAGACCCGATACCTCCGGTAATACCTATTTTAAGCAATGCTGACTGTGTTTTAGTGTGTTGCAAATATAGGGGAAAAATAATCTTTTAATTATTCATAATGAGCTCAAGGCAAATTTCACAACTCCCCAAACGTCTTCTTCTTCTTAAAAAAATAAGCCCATACAATACTCTTCGGGTAAATATCATCCAGATGCTTCAGAGATTTTCTTTCCAGTTTTGGAATCATGGCGTAGAAAGCAAAGTGAGCTTTCAGAATAGCCCGGATGTCTTTGAATGAGCCTGAAAGCAGGAATTTTATGCTTGAAACACCATCTAAAACCAGCCTCATAAAGATAGTACTGAATAACTGCTTGGATGGCACGTTTTTATACATCATAGCTAGTCCATTGCGATAGTTCAGAAAAGTTTTGCGAGGATTGGATTTGTGGAGAGTGCCGCCACCTACATGGTAAACTGTAGAGGCAGACGAATAATAAATCTGATAACCAGCATTTTTCATGCGCCAGCATAAGTCTATTTCTTCCATGTGGGCAAAGAACCGGGCATCAAAGCCGCCTAATTGATGGAATACCTCAGCCCTGACAAACATACAGGCACCAGTAGCCCAGAAAATCTCTCTGGTGTCATTATATTGTCCGAGGTCTGCTTCGCAGGTATTAAATATTCTTCCCCGGCAAAACGGGTAGCCCAGGTAATCAATATAGCCACCTGCTGCACCTGCATATTCAAAATGAGTGGGTTTGTGGTAGTCACGCATTTTGGGTTGGCATGCCGCTATATCTGGGTTGGCATCCATTAGCCCGACGACAGGTGCAACCCAATCGGGTGTAACCTCAATATCAGAATTCAGTAAGACATAATAAGTGGCTTCTACCTGTTTCAGTGCTTCGTTGTATCCTTCGGCGAATCCACCGTTATAGGGCAATTGAATAAGCCTGATGTCAGGATATGTATGAGTCAGAAACGCCACCGAATTATCGGTAGAGGCATTGTCTGCTACAATAACTTCGTAGCCCTCAGAATATTGAATTACAGCAGGCAGGAATTTCTCGAGAAACCCCTGCCCGTTGTAATTCAGAATAACTATTGCGACTTTTGACATCCGGAATCAATTGTGAATTAGTGAATGATGAATTAGTGAATATTGTAAAAAATAAAGCTGGCATAAACTCTGCCATAATATTGAACCTGTTTAAACTTATTTCTTTGGATTAGAAAATGGTATATTTTGGCTACGACCGCTTCATTTATTTTCACCGTAGCTCTGCTACGATTCAAATAAATGAATTGTCTCGCTCAAAATCTATCCATTTTCATCAATAAATAAAAAGTTTAAAC
>CALRLN020000581.1:0-3457 GCA_943368675.1 Chitinophaga pinensis
CTAAAACGTGGCAATTGTTTCAGGAGTACAACAAAGTTAATTTCATGGAAATTGTCAAGAACAATCTGAGAGAAGGTATAGCACAAGGATATTACAGAGCAGATATTAATATTGAAATTCTGGCACGATTACGGATGGAAGAAGTAGAGTTTGCCTTCAATCGCGATGTTTTTCCACCGGAAAAATTTAATCAGACAGATGTGCACACTGCATTTATAGACCATTATTTAAGAGGAATCATCAGCCCTAAGGGTTTGGAATTTTACGAAAAGTGCAAGCAGGACTCAGGGTCTGAGCACATAAAGCATTAATTAAACAATCAACTATATGAAAATAAAATACCTGATATTTTTCCTGATCTGTGGGATTTCGGCACAGGGTCAACAAAAATTCACCTTGCAAGAGGCTATACAGTATGGAATTAAGAACCACTTATCTGTAAAAAATGCTGAGTTAGATATCATTGGCGCTGAACTAACAATCAAACAAATCAAAGCCGCTGGTTTGCCGCAGATAAACGGTAATTTCTCCTATACCTACAACGCAATTATCCCGACACAGCTATTGGATGCCAAAAACTTTGATCCAACAGCACCAGATGGCGCGGTAACCAAGTTTAAGTTTGGTGTACCCTGGTCAGGGCAGGCTGGTGTCGGGCTGAATCAGTTAATTTTTGATGCTACATGGCTGGTTGGTCTGAAGGCGGCTCCGGTTTACCGTGAACTGGCAAGAAAAGGTGTAACCAACTCAAAAATTACAGTAGCCGAGAATGTGGCCAAAGCATATTATTCGGTTTTAGTGGCTGAAGAAAGAGCTAAGATTCTGGATCTGAACATTGCACGGATAGATTCATTAATCAGAGAAATGAGAATAATGAATCAACAAGGGTTTATTGAAAAAATAGACCTCGACCGTCTGGAAGTACAACGCAATAACCTGATTACTGAAACACAAAAAGTAAAGAATCTTATTTTATTAAGCCAGACCTTACTTAAGTTTCAGATGGGTATGAAACTGGACGAACCAATTGCATTGACAGATAGGCTGTCAGATGTAGACATCAAGCCATTTGCTATGCTTGAGTATCCAAGTGTTGATTACGCCGGGCGTATTGAATATGCTACCCTGATGATACAAAGACAATTGTCGGTTTTGGATATGGAACGAACGCAGAAAGGGGTACTTCCGAAATTTTCCTTTAGTGGTTCTTTAGGAGCAGGGCATAGTAATACAAGATTTAATCCGTTTGAGCGTTGGTTTGGCTCTTCTGCTTTAACACTCGGAGTGCAGATACCTATTTATGACAGCGGTTTAAGAAAAATCCAGTTACAGCAACAACGCCTGGCTTTAACAAAGCTCGATCAGAGTGCACAATTGCTAAGAGAGTCTTTTGATTTACAGGCCAAGACAGCCAGTATTAATCTGAAAAATGGTTTAGAAAGCCTGAACGTACAACAACGAAACATGGATCTGGCAAAAGAAGTAGTACGGGTTACTAAAATCAAATATCAGGCGGGGTCTGGTACCAATATAGAGGTAGTTAATGCCGAGTCGGCATTGAAAGAAGCACAAACCAATTATTTTGCTGCCTTATATGATCTGCTTATCGCAAAAGTAGATTTAGACAAAGCAATGGGTAAATTATTGACTGAATAATATTACAATAAAATCACAATTCACGATTATAAGCATTAATAAAACACATTTCGTATGAAAAATATATCTTTTATTTATCACGGGGCTAAAACAAAATTTTCAAGTCTGATTTTTGCCTTAACATTTATAGTACTGGTTGCCTCTTGCTCTAAAGGTGGTGGCGATAAAGTAACTCAGAAAAAAGAGGAGTTGGTCAAACTACAGGCCGAGGAAAAAACTATCTCAGAAAAAATTCAGAAACTACAGGCCGAACTGAATATTCTTGACCCTAGTAAGGAAGAGGAAAAAGTCATCAGTGTAACTACTACACCGGTTGTGGCCGAAAATTTCAAACATTTTGTTGAATTTCAGGGTAGATTAGACGCAAAAAATAATATTCTTGTTTCTCCGCAGGTAGGTGGCGCTATCACCAGTCTGTTAGTAAAAGAAGGAGACTACGTAAAACAGGGGCAGACAATCGCTACTATTGATAACTCGGTGATGAAACAATCTCAACAAGAGATTGAAGTACAGTTAGAAACAGCAAGGGTTTTCTATCAAAAACAAAAGAACCTTTGGGATCAGAAAATTGGTACAGAAGTACAATATATTCAGGCTAAAAGTAATGTTGAAGCCTTAGAAAAACGTCTGGCTACATTGCAAACCCAATTAGGAATGACTAAAGTAACTGCACCGATGAATGGTTTCATAGATGAAATCCGTCAACGTGCGGGTGAATTGGCAGCTCCGGGTTTAGGTATTGTAAGATTGGTAAATTCAGACAATCTGAAAGTAGTAGCGCAGGCTGCAGATACCTATGCAGGCACAATCAAACAAGGTGATGTAGTAACAGTGAAATTTCCTGATTTAGGCAAAGAAACAACAGCCAGATTAACTTTTGTGAGCCAGACTGTTAATCCGGCGTCACGTACATTTGTGATTGAAGCATCAGTTCCTAAAATTGACCCTCAGTTGAAACCTAATATGACTGCCGTAATGAATGTTAACGACCAGTCTAAAGGTAATGCTATCATTATCAACAGAAACCTGATTCAGCAAGATGAGCAAGGTAATGTAGTATATGTGGCAGTAACAGAGGGTGGCAAGAAAGTAGCCCGTAGCCGCAAGATTACCACAGGTCTTACATATGGTGGTGATATTGAAATTGTATCGGGATTACAAGCGGGAGATTTGCTGATTACTCAGGGCTATCAGGATTTAGTAGACGGCCAGGCGATAAGTTTCTGATTATAAACGAAAGGTATGGGAAAGAATCTGCAATTATGATCAGGTAACCCCTACTTTTCTGTGTCTTCATATCAATTATTTAAACAATCATAAAAGCCTTTCAGAGGTTTTAGATTATGGAAAAAGACAAATTTCAAGAATTACAAGATCAGGACCTTCCGCATGGTAGTGGGATGATCTACAATATGGTTCGCTGGTTAGGAAATAACCAGACCACCGTCTATATTTTTACAGCAATGATATTTCTGGCAGGTTTAGGAATTTATTTCAACCTCCCGAAAGAACAGTTTCCGGATATTAAAGTACCACAGATATATGTACAGACAATTTACTTTGGCACAACGCCTGCTGATATAGAGAACGTAATCAATAAACCAATTGAAAAGCAGCTGAAGACCATTACAGGAGTAAAACGTATCAAATCAAATGCTTTGCAGGATGTCTCGGTCATTCTTATAGAGTTTGACCCGGATGTGCAGGTGGAAGCAGCTTTACAACGGGTACGTGATGCGATAGATAAAGCAAAAAGAGATTTACCGGCAAAAGTTGATAGCGGCCCGACCGCACAGGATGT
>CALRLN020000582.1:0-3450 GCA_943368675.1 Chitinophaga pinensis
AAACCAATGAGCAGGAGTATAACAGAATCGTCAGTGCACGCTCAACTTATAGTGGAACTACCTTTGAAATCACGAAAGTAACAAGAGATGGAAACTTATTAAAGATTGATGTTGAGGGAGGGTGCAACGAAGCCAATTACAAGATTGTATGGAATGGCATTGCTCTGATGTCATACCCTATGCAAACCGGAATCGTGTTAAGCTATGAAGACAAACCGGGTGAAACCTGTACTGACAGTAAGAAATTCACTTTAGAGGTAGACATGCTGAAACTATTTGGCACTACAGAGATGATCGTTCATGTAGCCAATGGCTCAAAGGTAAAAGATATTTCGGTTGACCCTGACGGTTCTGTAAGCAACAGATAATCATTATTCTAAAAATTCAATCACCTAATCCTTGCTGGTCTTTATAAAGATAAAGGCCAGCTTTTATTCATATAAATGTGGAATGCTTGTCTGATTGTACCTCACAAGAAAAAGACTGGATTGAGGGTTGTGCCCAACACAATGCTGTTTCACAGGAAAAACTGTTCAAACATTTCTTTGGCTTTGCTATGGGTATTTGTCTGCGATACCTTCCCGACAGAACTTTAGCACAGGAAGCCCTCAATGATGCTTTCCTTAAAATCTTTAATCAATTACCTTACGAATACAAAAGACTGGTATCGTTCAGAGCCTGGGCACGAAAACTGATTATTCATACAGCTATTGATTATTTCAGGAAAGAAAAAAAACATTTTTATCTGGACAACCATGATACTGAAGAATACACAAAACAAGAGAATTATTTTGATAAAGAATCAGCTGAAGAAATTATCCGCTTAATGAATCAACTGCCTTCTTTATGGAAAGTAGTGTTTAATTTATACGAAGTAGAGGGTTATAGTCATGAAGAAATAGCGCAGATGATGCAGATTCCGGCATCTTCTTCAAGAACATATCTTACACGGGCCAAGCAACAGCTAAGGGTATTGATTAACGCTCATAACCGAACAGTACAATAAAATGGAACCTATTGATAAACAGACAATTGACAAGCTGAAGGCGTATGAGACCTCTTATCAGGAGGAAGCATGGGAAGACTTTGAAAGGTTCAGAAAGAAAAAGAAGAAAAGACCTGTTATCATTTTCTGGAGAATGGCAGCTGGGATAATCATCAGCATTCTGATTGGGTTGGAAATACAGAAACTCAATGAATCAGGACCTGAACAAGCAGCAGTTAACAAAACAGAGAAGAAGAACAATCATTTAAGCGTTTTAGCGTCCGGCGAGCGTAATAAGACAATAGCAGATACATCAGCCACAACAAAAAAAGTCATTAGTTCTCAAAACCTGAAAAATACCGGCACAAAAAACAGAGAAGAAAAAATACTATTGCCTCAGAATGAGGAGAATTTAAATAGAGTAGTTTTTTCGGAAGAAGACAATTTTAAGCCTTACTTGCTACAACCACATACTTTCAACGGTATCTTAGTAAGGCCTAAAACGCCATTTATTGCGCCGTATCCTGCATCAGACGAAAATAATAAAGATAAAAAGAAACACAATACTTTCAATCTGAGCATTGCTATTGCCGGCTTGTCAAATCAGGCTGAAAATGTAGTCTCTCAACAGAACTTCGGCTTAAGAGGTACAACTGAGATTGCCTTAGGCCGGAAAACAGAACTAAGCACAGGCATCTACATCGGGCGTGAAAGTCTTTATTTAATAAATAATACAATACCTTTCTCTACACCTGCAGGTATGTCGCAGTTAAATCAGGCCAATTATCGTTGGCTTAATATAGAAATACCCCTCAATATGAGGTACCGGGTATGGCAAAAGGGTGCTTTTGCTTTTAGCACACAGGCAGGCATATCTATGATGGGGGCTTTTGACCAGACCTCGCAGCTCTTCTATGAAAACCGCAGAACAGTAGTATTGGTGTCTGTGGGTTCAAACGGTGAGGTTCAGGAAGTCGCAACGACATTCATTGATAAAGAAGTAAAAAATAATGTAAGCAATGCCCGGAGAGTGAGCCTAGGCACAGCCCTTAACTTCTCATTTGGAATACATTATCCGTTAGGAAAAAACAAGCTGTCTGTTGAGCCATTCTTCAAGTATCCAATCGGTGCTTTTACTGCCGAAAACCTACATTATAGCAGCATCGGTGTGCAGTTACGATGGAGTTTATATAACACTGACCGTAATAAATAACCCTTTTCTGCTCTTATAACCCCTTTTTATTCCTGAAGTCCGAAATGAGTAAAAGAAAGTCAAAAATGAGTTAACACCCGCTTTGCGATCTAATATAGCTTTGTGGCATCAATTATCTATTGACTCTGCCACGATATGAACAATGAATTGCTTATCTCTATCAACAATCGCATGACCATCAGGTCAGGTAGTATATTAATGCTCAAAGCTGACATTAACTATACACATATATTGATGAACGATGGAAGTACCGTACTCTCTTCCCGGACTTTAGGAGTCTTTGAACGGCGCTTATATAGCCCCTCGTTTTTCAGGCCCAACCGCTCTGTTATTATCAATCTCAATTATATGGCAAGTTTTCAGAAAGAATCTTCTACTATTAGAATGGAGAACGATGAACTCATTAATTTATCGAGAAGACGAGCCAAACAGTTTCTCAAAAGAATTTAATCTGACTCCGGTAAGATAAAGACCTTTCGTGGTAGAAAGAATGGAAGTATAGAGAGAGTTCGTAAAGTTTTTTCTTTATGAACTTCTCTCTTTCCAGTTAAATAACAACGCCAAACCATTTTAGGCACGATAGATAGATTTGAATCTACTTAAACAGGGTTTTGGTATTGTTTAGCAAATTCAATTAACTGGTGTTTTGATTACCTTCAAATGACTGTTTCCTATTTACCCAGACTTTCGAGCAGGAGCTTAATATTGGCAATGACTGCACTGGCATCATCTCTATGAATATAATGCCCGCTATTGGTCAGGTAAATCAAGGCACCACTTTTGCCTGTAGAATGAATTAAAGCTCTCCATCGCTCCATATTCTTATCATTTTTTACGTGAAAGAATCGTTCATGGTCATATTCCTTGCTTCGGTAAGCAGCAGGCACTTCAAACTTACCCCCAACAAAAAAATAAATGGGCACATTAGGTAGAGGCAGGTTTCTTATTTCTGCAAAATCTGTTCGTCTTAAAGTACCCAAAACCTGTCCCTCGCTCCACGCTCCGAAATATAAAGAATCAGTATGACTGGCAGGCTTGCTATTATATAAACGATTATACAACATTTCATCGATTCGCTTTTCCGGCACTCCTATTTCTCTGAAAATCTGGTTCCAATCGTCCTTTGTTTCTGTAAAATCTGCCGGATCCACAAAAACCAGTCCGGCTATATCAGCAGGATAATAGCCTGCGAAACCTCTTGCATATAATCCACCCATCGAGTGTCCCACTATCACATAAGGTGGTGGAATAT
>CALRLN020000583.1:0-3441 GCA_943368675.1 Chitinophaga pinensis
CTTGATTCTATTTGTTGTGCTTCGTCATAGCAGTCTTACTGAATTAGGTGTAGTAGGTAACAGTAATACAAGTGTCGGTTTATGGCTATTTAACGTTCAGATGATTGGTTTATTGTGTGGTGGTATTTTTTTTGGTATTCTTGGTGATAAAAAAGGACGGCTCTCAGTTTTATTCGGCTCTATCATACTCTATTCAATAGCTACTATTATTAACGGTTTTGTAACTGATATTTATACATACGGCATATTAAGATTTTTGGCCGGAATCGGTCTTGCAGGTGAGTTAGGGGCAGGAATTACTATTGTTGCCGAAACCATGCCTAAAGAAAAAAGAGGCTATGGCACCATGATCATGGCTTCTGTAGGGGCTTTCGGAGCGGTAGTAGCAGCATTAGTAGGCGATGCTTTCTATTGGCGCACGGCCTATTTTATTGGCGGTGGTATGGGCCTGCTCCTGTTGTTATTGAGGGTAGGTACCTTTGAATCTAAAATGTTTAAACACGCTGAAGAGCAGAATATTAAAAGGGGAGATTTTCTAAGCCTTTTTACAAATAAAGACCGTTTTAAACGATATATAGCCTGCATGTTTATCGGTTTCCCGATTTTTTTTATTGTTAGTATACTCATGCAGCTAGCCCCTGAAGTTGCCAAAGCCCTGGGAATAGAAGGGAAAGTTACTGCCGGGCAAGCCGTAATGTATGTATATATCGGCCTTACATGCGGTGACCTCATTAGTGGATACGTAAGCCAGCGATTAAAGAACCGACGTAAAACTATCTTTATTTTTCAGGCCATTTGTTTATGTATGTGCCTGATTTATCTGAACCTCTGGGAAGCCACCAATACTGCTATATTTATTATGTGCCTGTTAATGGGAGCTGCCTCCGGTTATTGGATTGTATTGATAACGATGTCTGCCGAGCAATTTGGCACTAACCTGAGAGCCACCGTAGCCACCACTATTCCGAATTTTGCCAGAGGCGGGGCCGTGCCCATTTCAATTGCACATCAGTATCTCACTAAGGCATTAAATGGTAATCTTATTCTGAGTGCCACTATCATAGGTATAGTCTGTTTCGGCGCGGCATTTATTGCTAATGCTTCGCTTAAAGAGACCTTTTCTAAAGATTTAGATTATGTAGAATAAGTTCTATTGTCAAAATAGGATTATGACAACTTACATAAGGAATACTCTAAGTTACACTAATAACCTAGTGTGCAACATAGTGTATGTTGTAGCAAAATCATAAAAGATACTATCAGCTTTTCATCACCGCCAAGAAAAGCAATAACCAACCCGCAATCATTAATGTGCCTCCGATGGGAGCAATAGCTCCAAAAGTTTTAATTCCTGTAAAACAGATAAGGTATAATGAGCCACTAAAAATAAGTGTTCCCCCTAAAAAACAATAACCACTGTAAGTCAGATTTTTTGAAATAATATCTTTGGCCAGTATACCTATCAAGACTAAAGCCAGAGCATGGTAAAACTGGTATTTTACGGCTGTCTCAAATGTTTCCATCCTGCCCGAAGCCATTAGTCTATCTTTTAAAGCATGAGCACCAAAAGCGCCTAATGCTACTCCCAATGCTCCTAAAAGCGCCCCTGCCTGTAAGAAAAATTTATTCATTGCTGTATCAATATTTATATATTAAGGAATAATGGCAAAAATAAGTCAGCATTGTCAATAAAAATAGAATATACCCCACAATATGGGCAAATAAAGTATAACTCATTAATAATCAATAACTTAATCCATATTTTATCTAAGTTTATTTTTCTATATAAAGAAATTGAATTTTATTGAATAAAAATTAGTTGTATATACATATAATGTACATGTATGAAAAGATTAGACTTCCTCAGAAGATTAAGTATTTTACCTTTCACTACTCAGGCGATGAACTTACAAGACTTAAAAAATATAACAGACGACTTCTCAAAATCAGAGAGAATGCCTTCTATCTTTATCGGGCATGGTAGCCCTATGAATGCACTGGCGGATAATAATTTTACTGCCAGCTTACATACTTTAGGCAAAAGTATCGAACGCCCAAAAGCGATTCTGGTTATTTCGGCGCACTGGTTAACTATGAATAAAACCTATGTATCTGTTAATCCTGCCCCACATACTATTTATGATTTTGGTGGATTTCCGCGAGAACTATCTGAAGTAAAATATGAACCTAAGGGAGCGCCTGAAGTAGCCAGAGAGGTAATTAAAGAAGTAAGATCAATAGGTATAATTGAAGAGCATAAGATGGGACTTGACCACGGAGCCTGGTCAGTGCTGAGGCATATCTATCCGGAAGCAGATATTCCGACTTTCCAGATGAGTATTGATTTCTCAAAACCACCTCAATTTCACTTTGAATTGGCTAAGGAATTACAAAACCTAAGGAATAAAGGAGTATTGATTCTGACCAGTGGCAATATTGTGCATAATCTACGCCAAATCAACTGGCATGGAGACCCTTCAAAACCTTATGATTGGGCACTAGAATTTGACACGCTTGTTAAAAACAAATTAGATAACAGGCAATTAGCAGATTTGGCAGATTTCAAATCGTTTGGTGCTCTTGGGCAGATAGCACATCCAAGCTATGACCATTACCTACCTATGCTTTATACGGCAGGTCTTGTCAATAAAAATGAAGCCATCAAATATATTTATGAAGGTTTTGACATGGGAAGCATCAGTATGAGGTGTTTTCAGGTGGGCTAAATGCTGGTCTGGACGGACCGACCTCCGAAAATCCTGCTTCCGACCCGAATCATGGTACTGCCTTCTTCAATGGCTATTTGATAATCGCCGCTCATACCCATTGAAATAGTTGTCAGGGATGGATAAGAAGTAATCAATGAAGTGTGAAAAGCCTTTAGTTTTCTGAATTCTTTTCTCACCTGGCTTTCATCATCTGTAAAAGTACTCATACCCATAAGGCCAGTTAATCTGACATTGGTAAGATTTTTTAAGGTATCCGATTGAAGAATCTCCAGACATTCTTCTTCAGTCATTCCGCTTTTGGTATCTTCTTCAGCTATATATATCTGTAGCAGGCAGTCAATCACTCTATTGTTTTTGGCAGCCTGCTTATTTATTTCCTGTAATAACTTAAAACTATCTACCGAATGAATAAGACTTACAAAAGGAGCAATGTATTTTACCTTATTTGATTGCAAATGCCCAATAAAATGCCATTCAATATCCTTGGGCATTTTCTCTTGTTTTTCGGTCAATTCCTGAACATAATTTTCTCCAAAACGCTTAAAGCCTGCATCATAAGCTTCCATCAGCATTTCAACAGGTTTCGTTTTAGAAACTGCCACAAGTGTAACACCTTTGCCGCTTATCTGACTCTCTATTTCTTTTATATTCTCTACTATTGACATATTATGATTGCTGTTCCCAGATTCGTACTAAATTAATAATTACTTCT
>CALRLN020000584.1:0-3438 GCA_943368675.1 Chitinophaga pinensis
TCCCTCACCTTGCTGGGCTACATCCATAAACCATGACGGGCGGGTAAGTACACTGCCGGAAACATATTTGTAGAAGTGGTGCACACTTTCTTTGGTTACTGCAGGGTTTTCAGGTGTTCCTTTTTCCAGTTTCCCAAAAGCCGCAGGTAAGGTCGAAAACTCTCTTTGCAGCATGGTAGTAATTTCATAACGCTCGGTCATGATGTCGTAGAGTAATACTTTTTTCTGGGCGGCCGTAGTAAAGGTTTTTTTGAGTTTCTCAAAGTCCTTGCCATCAATTATCATGGGCTTATCTGCCAATACATTCAGACCGGCATTGATTGATTTCTGAATATAATCAGCCTTTATACGGTTGTTCCCTGCAATTACGACCACATTCCCTGCTTTTTCAGCCAGCATTTTTTCAAAATAATCGCTGCCTGTATAAGTCTTTTCCTGCCATGCTGTAGGATTATCTTTGCGGGCATTATATCCCTGAATCCGCTGTAAGTGAAAGTCAAGGTCTGGGCCTGCCGGGGCATAAACCCGTACTTCGGGACTTACTTCCGGATACATATTTTTCTGTACCAAAGCTGCATGAAAATGACCGGGGTCAAGGGTAATAAGTTTAATTTCTTTCCGACTCTGGGCAGATGTTTCTTGATTGAATAACATGCTTAGTGCTAAAGCAAAGCCTGTGGCTAATGTTTTTTTTCTCATCAGGTTGATATATGGTTATTTACTCATTTTTATGGCATACGCACTTCTCTGTTCACGAGATAAGAGTGCGTTAGCTTCGTTGTCGTTCTTGAAACGTTCTGTCTTAGGATCCCAATATAATTTTCTTTTCAGTTTCATAGCTGCATGGTGCAATAAACAGGCAGTACACGAACGATGTCCGATTTCAGCCGGAGCAATTGGCTCCTTGCGGGAAGCAACGCTTTCCAACCAGTTGCCATGATGGTCGGTACTTACTGGTAGATGCAATTCATTTGGCCCGATTTCAGACGTAATAATCTTGGGGTCGCTGGCATCCAGTTTCTTGGCTGCATTCTGTTTGGCTATGGGGTCACTTGAAGTAACTGCGCCATCACCTCTGGAAACAAAGATCCAGCCTTCCGTACCCTCGAATTTAATCCCGTTTGGAATCTCATTACTGATAATCATCTCCACACCATTCTCATAGAGCGCATGTGTAGTAAAAATACCGTGTACATTCCATAAGCCACTGGTCGGGAAATCAGCTTTACCCCATATTTCAATAGGGCCTGAGTATTCTGTATCCATACCCCAGTGCGCAATATCTATATGGTGTGCCCCCCAGCCTGTAATCATTCCTGCACCAAACTGCTCACAACGCAACCAACCGGGGCGGTCGAAACCTACCTGAGGATGCACGCGTTTCTCAGTATAGTACACTTCAGGTGTTGTACCTAACCACATATCATAGTTCAGGTTTTTAGGAATCGGCATTTGTGGCTCTTCATTACCCGATGGGTCGCCCGGTAAACCTACATATACTTTTTGTAATTTACCAATTCTTCCGTTTCTTACCAACTCTACCGCATATCTGAACTGTGAAGTAGAGCGCTGTTGACTACCAATCTGCAATATTCTACCTGATTTCTTTACTGCATCGGCCATCATCCTGCCCTCTGAGATTGTCAGAGAAGCTGGTTTTTGCACATATACATCTTTTCCGGCTTCTACCGCATGAACAACTATAGGTGCATGCCAGTGGTCAGGCGTGCTGACAATCACGGCATCAATATCTTTATTGAGCAATAATTCTCTGTAATCGCCATAGCCTGTAACCCCGTTAAATTCTTTTCCGGTCTTTTTGGTATAATAGCCATTGACCAGCTTTTGCGCCAGTTCGACACGGTTGCTGTCCAGGTCGCATACGGCCATAATCTGGGCAGAATCGTGTTTCCAAACACCGGGCATATCATGCCCTCGGGAGATGCGCCCAACTCCAATCGCCCCTACGTTAATTCTGTTGCTTGGGGCATTTTTACCAAAGACAGAAGAGGGGACTATGGTAGGTATGCCGGCTAACAGAGTACTGCCGGCTAATACGCCTTTACTACTTAAATCAAGAAATTTTCTTCTCGAAATATGAGTGTTTTTTTCAGTAGCCATATATTTTATGCAATTTACATTGGTTAAATAGAAGTATTCATTGAAAGAATGTGGGATTGTGTGGCTGAGTTCACAGCCACACGTTTTGAAAATTGTCCCCTTATATATAGAATTGTTTCATGATAGTGGAATTGAGGTTTATAGGTGGAATGATAAGTTTGAAAACAGAAATATAGTTCAGGGGCTAGGTAATCTAAAAAAAATACAATTATCGAAGGTTCTTAAGAGATTGAACAAGTCGCACGAAGCATTAGCAAAAAACTAAATCCAAAAGAATATTACGGGTATTTTTGCATTAAACAAAGACTTTTTTGACTATTTTTTGTATTTTTATTGAGAATTCTATCGGTTTCGTTTTCGGGAACGTTCCCGGTAGTTTTCGTGAACTTGTAATAGTTATAGAATTTTGTGAATTGAAGGGTTATATAAAGCCCCGATTATTTTAGATGAAATCCTCATAAAACAACAGAAGCATTGGAAAAGTATAATTTCTGTTTGTTCACTGCGAACAGGAAGTTCGCCCCACAAATTCATCAGTTCAAGATTTTAAAAATGGAACCTAACAAACTAAAAAGAGAAATTGATATACCAGGCTTAGCTGCCAATACCGTAAATCTGATTATCGGTGCCGGTATTTTTATTTTACCTGGTCTGGTAGCAACTTATCTGGCTGAAGCCAGTATAATCGCCTATATTTTTTGTGGTATCCTGATGTTTACCATAGTTCTATGTTTTGCTGAAATAGGCAGCCGCATTACTAATACCGGAGGGGCTTATGCCTACATTCACGAAGCCTTTGGAGATTACGCAGGTTTTTTGGCTAATACTCTCTTCTGGTTTGGTACTGGAGTGCTCATGAATGCTGCCGTAATCAATGCAATGGCCGATATGCTGGCTATTTATCTGCCTTCAATGAAATCAATTGCATTTAGAGCATTATTTTTTATTCTCATCTTTGGGGGATTTGCCTGGGTAAATATCCGGGGAGTAAAATACGGGAATACAATGGTAAAGGTAAATACAATCATCAAGCTTATTCCCTTGATGCTATTAATTGTAGTAGGAATCTTTCATATTTCAGTTGATAATCTGAAATGGCAAAGTACCCCATCATTGACTAGTATTGGTAGCGCTTCACTCTTGTTGTTTTTCGCTTTTGGTGGGGGAGAAGCGGCTTTAAGTGTAAGCGGAGAAATCAGGAATCCCAGACGGGTAATTCCATTAGGGATACTAATAGGGATAAGCTCGGTGATTCTGCTCTATATGATTATTCAGACTATTTCCCAAGGTGTTTTGGGTAACAATTTAGTGAATCAC
>CALRLN020000585.1:0-3431 GCA_943368675.1 Chitinophaga pinensis
AGTGATTTTGAATTAATTACCATCGGGGTATTCAGTGTATTGATAATGGCAAGGCTGTCTTTCATATCAAAGTATTCTTTTAGCGGAAATGTCGAGAAATAAGCTGTCTTAAAATCATTTTTCCGAATAAAATTACTATCTACTTTAAAGTAACAAACTTTGCCTTTTCGTCTAAAATAGTTTTTTTTGATTTTTTCGAGGGATTCATCAAACTCTTCATTTATTTCTTCAATTTCACTTCTGGATTTGGATGCATAGCTGTCAGAATACATTTGCTTATCGTAATTTTCAGCCAGGGTCAGGAAATCTTTATCATCTTTTAAGAAGTAGCCGGGAAAGTCTTTTGCAACAACGGCTTCAAAAAAATCTGCATAAAAACCATGAGAAACAGGTGGGGGTTCAGATTGGCATGACAAAAATAGTAACAGCAGAAATGCTGAAAATAGTGGTTTCATTTCAGTAAAGCGTTTTAAGTGAACATTTATTCTTTGCCATCTGGCAGAAGTAAAGATAGGAAATAACCAGGTTTCTGTCAATACCTATTTTCTGAACATCCTTTTAAAATGCACTGATTTTAAAGCAGATTTGATATCTCACAAAAAGAACTGCCCGATACCAAACAATAACACAAATGCCAGAGTCGAAAGCGACATCTGTTTCAGCATGGGGTCAGGATTCGGGAGTTTTGATACCTTGATGCCATTGATAAAAAACAATGGGAAACAAAGCACATATAGAATGGCGTATTGTTCTTTGAGGATACTGAAAACAAGGATGCTTGCCATGCCTGCAATAAGCAGAAACCAATGGTATTTGATAGCCGTTGCACGACCGAGGCGGGCAGGGATGGTCTTTTTACCTGCGCGGGTATCTGACTCAATATCACGGATATTATTGATATTCAGTACACCCGTGGCAAAGAAGCCACAACTGAGGGCTGGAAGAAGATTAATCCAGTCGAAGGTTTTGGTGTATAGATAATTGCTGCCTAGTACACCTACCAGACCAAAGAATATAAGTACTGATACATCGCCTAATCCGGCATAGCCATAAGGCTTTTTGCCTGCGGTATAGGTATAGGCAGCCAGCATACAAAGTAAGCCTAAGCCCAGAAAACCCCAGAACTGATTGGCAGTAGCATCTCTGAAAGCAAAATACAGGAGTGAAATACCAAATACAAGACATATAACAGCCAGCAGGATGATTCCATTGAGCATTTGCTTTGGTGTAATAGCGCCCGACTGCACCGCTCTTTGCGGGCCTACACGCCCGGCAAGGTCAGCGCCATTCTGGGTGTCACCATAATCATTGGCGAAGTTCGATAATACCTGCAAGGCAATAGTAGTAAGGCAACAAAAGGCGAATATGAGCCAGTTGAACTGTCCGGCAGCGGCAGCCAGAAAACTGCCCATCAGAATACTGGACAGCGACAAGGGTAATGTACGGGGGCGGGCAGCAGAGAGCCAGTTTTTCATAACACCAGGCGTAAAAATGACAAAAGAGTGAAGACATATTCACTCTTTTGCAAAATTACGTAAATGTGTAATTATATTTGAATGTTCACCGAATAAATTCGGTGGCTAAGAAAACAGCGGAAGTATTTATTAGTAATTGCCGGACTTAAGTCCGGCACTGAATGAAGAAAAATTCCATTGTTATCTTAATCGGCGAATTTATTCGCTGAACTATTATTAAATTCCTACTGCTTTCTTAAACTCTTCGTTGTCTGGAGTTACTTTTGAAGCAAAGAAATTGGTCAGTTCACCTTTCTCATTGATTACATATTTGCAGAAATTCCAGCTTGGGGCGCTATCGTTCCAGCCATTCAGGTCTTTGTGGCTCAACCATTTGTATAATGGGTGCTGGTCTTCGCCTACTACGCTTACTTTCTCCAACATCTGGAATGTTACGCCATAGTTTTTTTCGCAGAAAGCCGCTATTTCGTCGCTAGTGCCTGGTTCCTGTGATTTAAAATTGTTAGCCGGGATACCCAATACTACAATTTTGTCACCATATTTTTTATGAAAAGCCTGCCAGTCGGCATATTGTGGGGTATAGCCACATTTTGAAGCTACATTCAATACTACTACTTTTTTGCCTTTATACTTACTGAAATCAATGGTTTGCTTGCCGTCCAGCGATTTCAATGAATAATCATAAAAAGAACCTTTAGCTTCTGTCGACGACGGACGACTAAGACCTAATTCTTTATTCGAAAAAATATACTTAATTGTTCGGAAACTCATCGCTCCGATAATGGTAACAATAGCTAATGCTGCTAAGATGATGCTCTTTTTCATTGGGAATGAATTTTTAGAATTGAAAAATCTGATGGGTATTAGAAATTGTTTAAGTTAAATTTTATGAATCAAAATGCATTATTTTTTGCAAAGACAAGGATCTAAAACCGGAGCTTAGCAGAGCTAAGTGAGGATTTTAGAGACGAAGTATTTGTAAAAAAGAATCTTTTTGAACGAAACAATATTAACTTAAACGATTTCTTACATTCTGTTAGGTACTTCTATGCCTAATAACGCAGTTGCTTTGCGAATTGTTTCTGAAACTGATTTTATTAATGCCAATCTGAAATGTTTTTTGTCTGCATCTTCTTCCAGCATAATATAAATGTTCTGGAGAAACTGATTACAGGTTTTAGCCAGTTCATACACATAGTTTGCAATTACCGACGGCGCATATTCATCTCCGGCTTTTTTAATAATATTCGGATAATCGTTCAATACAAAAATCAAATCAGCCTCATATTTAGCTATCTCCACATTTTTTACCTGATTCTCTACCACAATGCCCTGTGAGGCCGCCTTGCGCAAAATAGAGCAGATACGGGCATGAGTATATTGTATAAAAGGCCCGGTATTGCCCTGAAAATCAATGGATTCAGCAGGATTAAAAAGCATTTTCTTTTTTGGTTCTACTTTCAGCAGGAAATACTTCAAGGCACCCAGCGCAATCATTCTGAATAAAGCATCGGCTTCTTCTTTGCTGAAATCATCAATTTTGCCACGTTCACGGGTTGATACTTCCGCCTCTATTATCATTTCGTTTACCAGATCATCGGCATCAACTACCGTTCCCTCGCGCGATTTCATTTTACCCGATGGCAAATCAACCATGCCATAGCTCAGGTGATAACAACCATCGGCATAGCTACGGCCCAGCTTTTTCATGATGGCAAAGAGCACCTGAAAATGGTAGTCCTGCTCGTTACCCACCACCCAGATAGATTTATTATTATTGAAATCATGGAATTTCAGGTCGGTAGTACCTAAATCCTGCGTGATATATACCGAAGTACCATCAGCACGCAATACCAGTTTTTCGTCAAGTCCTTCTTCTTTCAAATCTATCCATACACTGCCATTATCTTTTTTGAAGAATACACCATTGGCTAAGCCTTCTTCAACTATATCTTT
>CALRLN020000586.1:0-3428 GCA_943368675.1 Chitinophaga pinensis
GTTTTTCCTATCAGATTCAACTTTTTAACCAGATTCGGAACAGCCACACTTAAGCCGTATTTCTCCAGTTCTTCCGGCAAAAGATTATGTGAAACCAGCCTTACATCAGCATACACCTCATCAATAAACCGCAATGTCAGGTCGTAATTAGTCCGTTCTTTTTCTGTAAAATTTTCGTTTTCAAGTAATTCAATCCGCATTTTTACACCAAGTATCTTATTTGAAATATTATCGTGCAGTTCAGATGCCATGCGTTTGCGCTCCATTGTTTGTCCTTGAAGTAACGCCTCCTGAATCTCTTCGTTTTTCTTTCGGAGCTTTCTATTTATAAAAAATACGTATCCTACTACACACAATCCTAACAATCCTCCAATCGAAAGGAAGTTCCTGGTTTGCGTCAGTTGCTGGTTTTCCAGACTTTGTATCTGGTTTTTCTGTTTTTCATCCTCATATTTTAATTGCCATTCCAGGTATTGTCCCAGCGCTTCTTTGTGTTGAATATCCTGCTCATAGGCCTGCATTTTTTCAAAGTAGGTCAGTGCTTCCTGTGGTTTGCCCAGGTTTTTATAGGCCTCATAAAAGATTTTGTTCAGAGCATAATCAAAAGTAGGCAATTTCATGCTTTGTAATGCTTCTTCACCGATTTTCGCTTCCTTTATTGCATTCTGGTAATCTTTTTTTTCAAGATAATAGCTACCCAGAGCCAGACCATTGTTGGTTAAAAAATATTTATCCATTCCGTCTTTTCTGGGTTTCTGGGCAATTGGTTTTATCGCATTTATTATTTCGAACCCCTCTTTCTTTTTACCAAGATAAACCAGGCTAAGTCCCTCATACCATTTTCCTACAAAGTGCGAATAGAAATATTTTTCGGGTGCTGCTTTTGTTACCTCCCATGCTTCAACAGCATAATTCTTTGCTGTTTTATAGTCTTTGTGTCGAAAGTAGTATTGCATCAGACTCAAATCCATTGAGGCAATCTGTCCTGGATTCCCCAACTTTTTCATTAAAGCCAGGCCATCCGATAAATAACTTAAGTACTTTTTCTCAGTCTGTTCATCAGCTATTGGTTTGTTATAAAAATAGTTCGTGATAATTATTGACAGATTAGTAAAGGCAACAGAATACATTTTTTCATTCTGAAACCGCCTGAACAACTTTATTGCAGTTTCCACCTCCTTAAAAGCAAGGCTGACATATCCGTTAAAATGATAATTTCTACTATTTGCCAGATGATTATAGGCAGCAGTTTGTCTCCATTTAGAATTTTTACTGAATCTGTTGAGTGAATCCGTCCATATCTGCCGCTGTTCCGGTTCAGCCAGCGAAATTGTACTGCAAATGGAATAAATTGAAACAGTCAATAACGAATCTCTTTCCACCGTGATTGGCTTTGTCAAGAGTTGTTTTACAACATTTTTGAGGCTATCAACTTTCAGGTTTTGACCAAAAGATTCGAAAGAAAATACCAAAAGCAGAATGAAGGCAATTTTTCTCATTTTATACAGAATAATGACCTAATGTAATGGCATTTTGTTGATTTTGCCAAATTTCTGATGAAAATACAGAATTCCACCTAACTCATCTAAGGGTTTTTACTTAGATAAAATACAGATTTTTACCGATTTACAAGAATTGTTTTTCGCAGGAATTTTGCAGAGAATAAATGCGATGATCCATGAAAAAACTAAGCCTTACTTTTATACTTCTCCTAATCTTCAATGGCACTTTCTGTCAGACTTTAAAATGGGTAAAACAACTGGGTTCTCCGAACAGAGTAAATGATGGCAATGCTATCGCTACCGATGGCTCAGGAAATATCTACGTAACTGGTCGGTTTCAGGGAGCAACAAACTTTGGCGGCACAACCCTGACTCCCTTCGGAATAGATATTTTTGTAGCCAAATATAATAGTGCAGGTACCTTGCAATGGGTAAGACAAGCGGGTGGTGCAGGAGCTTTTAACTATGGTTACGGCATAGCAGTTGATGCCTCAGGAAATGTGTATGTAACCGGATACATTGCTGCCGCAACAGATTTTAGTGGCACTATTCTTACACCCGTGGGTAACAATGATGTATTTATAGCAAAATATAATAGTAGCGGCACCTTTCAATGGGCAGTAAATTCGGGAGCATCAGGTAAATATGCTATTGGGCGGGGTATTACTGTTGATGCCTCAGGCAATGCAGTGATAGCAGGGGAATTTCAGGGGGCGACAAATTTTGGTGGCACTACTCTTACAGCTATTGGGAATAAGGATATTTTTGTGGCGAGTTATAACAATGCAGGAACTTTATTGTGGGCAAAACAAGGAGGTACTACGGGCCGCTCAAATCTTGCCAGCAGTATTGCAGCGGATGGTCTCGGAAATATCTTTGTAACCGGAGAATTCTATGGAACGGCAAATTTAGCAGGAACAAGTGTTACCGCTACAGGTGACCCGGATATGTTTATTGCCAACTTTAATACGAGTGGGCTATTGCAATGGGTCAGACATGTGGGACATCCATCTATACAAAACCCCGGATTTATTACAAGCTATCCAACCAGAGGCATAGCCATTGCTGCTGATGGCACCGGGAATCTTTTTGTTACAGGTACTTTTATTGGAAGCACGGATTTTGGTGGTACAAGCTTAACATCAGGCGTCGGTACAGATATTTTTACTGCTAAATATAGCGGTACAGGCAGTCTGATCTGGATAAAGCAGATAGGAATGCTCAATAAAGGTAATTTTACCTATGCCATTTCAGCGGATGCCTCAGGTAATTGCTATGTAACAGGTGCTTTTAAGGCATCAGCAGATTTCGGTGGTACAACCTATACCTCTATAGGCACGCAGGATGCCTATGTATGCAAATATGATAACATTGGCACTTTTAAATGGATGAAACAGGCAGGTTCTGCCAATAAGTTTAATAGTGGGCAGGGAATCTCAGTCGATGGTTCAGGTAATGTTTGTACCATAGGCTATTTCTCCGGAAATACGGATTTCGGCGGAACTACCCTGAACATGGTGGGTAATCAGGACGTATTCGTTTGGGTTTTACAACAAAACTCTTGCCCTCAGAGCCTCGCACCTGCAGGCTCAATCACCAGTAACCAGAAAGCGGCTACTACTGTAAGCACTAATGGTACAAACACCATCCCTGCTTCTTCAAATGTTATTTATCAGGGGGGTAATTATGTGCAACTCAATGCCGGATTTCAAGCGGCAAATGGCTCTGTCTTCTCCGCAAGAATATTGGGGAATTGTCAATGACCTGGCATTTAAAAAATGTGTCTATGCCGATATTGTGGAAATAATCACTCACATAATATGATTTGCCCCACCAGAAAAACAAAAAAACTCTCGTAATCAATAAATCAGGAGAGTTTTAATTAAGTATAAAGACCTTTTTTGATGAAATTATAGTATTAGGCTT
>CALRLN020000587.1:0-3426 GCA_943368675.1 Chitinophaga pinensis
TACAGAAACACCCGTAGGAATATTACCCGAAGACAATATGTTCACCAGACTGGTAGATACCCTACTACTTTCACAAACCCCACTATTACAGGTAACATAATAGCTTCTACTGCTAGTTGGCGTATAACTGAGGGGTGAGCCCGTGCCAATGGCAGTTCCACCTGCCGACTGATTATACCAGGTAACAGTTCCTATGGTACAGGCAGCCGTAAGATTGATACTTTCACCATTACAAATAACCGTATTATTTACCGAAACGCCTGTTGGTGCATCACAGGTGCCTGTACCCTGAATTCTGAAATTATAAGGATTTTCATTGGCATCATCATTGGCAATATTTACATCTGCCACCCGAGCCCCGCCTCCTGAGGGATCGAAAGTTATTTCAAAAGTTGTTGAATCATTTTCGGCTGCAATTGGCGAAGCGGGCTGTGCAGTTACTGTAAAATCAGACGAATTCGCGCCGCTGATGGTTACTTTAGGTGTTCCGGTAAGGTTAAGCGTGAGATTCCCCTTATTATAAATAGTAAAAGTCTTTACTATTGTACCAGAAAAAAATGATTGAGAACCAAAATCAGTATTATTGGAAGAGGAAGTAGAGATAAGTCCATCGAGAATAATAACATTATTGCCTCTGATCTCCATTTCGTTGTCTTTATTATATGTAAAAGGGACGATATATGCGCACCCACCTCCGCTTGGAGTAATTTTTGCATAGAGTGTCAGGTCTCCGGAAGGTAGCGAAGGCGCGGCTACGAAAACATAAGAAGCGTTAAGCGTCCCTGCCAGATTGGTAGCAGCCAAATCAGTATATATACCATGAATAGTGCCATTGAATGTACCGGCAAAGGTAAATACCGAACTATTGTAAGGCCTATTATTGACGATAACCGCACTATTCCCGGTATTATTTAACTGACTTGTGTTAATTGACCCATATATCAGCACACCCGTATTAGTAATAGACTGCCCGGTAGCCGCTTTTAACAAGCCTGAAATTTGCATGTACCCGGCATTAGTGGTTGTCTTGCTTTCGAAAAATCCGGCATGGGCTATAAATTTTCCACAAGCATTGTTTATGACCGTTGCTGCTGAACCGTTAAATACATAAGGATTGGTAATAGAAGAAGTAAACTCTATAGTTCCATTATTGGTGGTGTTGGCTTCACCATAAAAACCATATTTGGCTTGCGTTATAGTAATTATACCATTATTGGTAATATTCATTGACGCATTTACACTTATACCAAAAACAGCATCATTTGAATTTACGTTGATAGTGCCATTGTTTATAAAATTTGAAGCAAATGTTCCCCCGCCAGAGAACGGGACTTCAGTAGAACGTCCAATTGTTGTATAATTTATTGTACCGTTATTTGTTAAAGATGTTCCTTCATCAAGATAAATCATAAAGTTATGACCAGCGGTTCCTGTTAGCGTTGCGCCGCTATTAATAATTAATGATTTGTCTGTGTTTTCTAAAACAATAGCAGTAACAGTAATAGATGAACCACTATAAATGACCAGGTTTCGCTGTGAAGATGCATTTATATTAACCAATTCACTGGAAATAGGAAGCCTTCCGGCACTCCAGTTAGCAGGATTGGTCCAGTCATCGCTTACTCCTCCAATCCAGTCTATTGTGTTTATAGCTAACGCATGCTGGCTGAGCAGTAATGTCAATAAGAGGTAAAATACTTTTTTCATGGGGTAGAGATTTTATCAATAGCTGTATTAGTAGATGGTAGAAAACTTTCAGATGATTGCTATAGCTTGATACGTCTTCTGGCCTGTTTGGCTCTTCTTCTTGAAATGTGTATAACTTCGTCATTAGCCAGCTTGATAGTGGCAGTATCTTTTTCAAAATCAACCATATAATTCAGGTTGATCAGTGTGGAGCGGTTGGGTCTGAAGAACTTGTAGGCCGACAATCTTTTTTGCAAAATACCTAGTGTAGTAGCCGATAAAATCATACTCCCATTAGTGAGATAAATCTGCGTATAATTACAGTCGGCTTTTAATAAGAGGATGGTTCCCGGGTCTACTTTATGATGCCATCCAAGGCGTATAAATGGTTCTTGCCTGATAGATTCCATAGTATGGCAGAAGTATTTTTTGGGTTTATAAACTGTTCCAAAAGTAGCACCGGATACCTTGCAGGAGTGAACGCAAAAATTACAAACTTGGCCTCATTTTTTACATTTGCTAATAAAATCTATTAGTCTGGCCCTTTTTTATACAAGAATCTTCGTTTTTGCCATTCAATAAGTCACCTAAAGAAATGTTTTTAATTCACAACCTACGGTAGTATATTTGATTCTTCAAAGCCTACCACGCCCTTACATGTATTTAAGAATTATCATACTACTGTGCCTTTCAATAGCTTGTGCTGCCCAGCAAAACCTATGGAAATCAGTCACGATTGCGGACGGGCTTTCGCAGGGGATGATTTATGACATTATGCAGGATCGTCAGGGCTTTATGTGGATAGCTACTAAAGACGGTTTGAACAGATATGATGGGTATAATTTCAAGGTATTTACGCATAACCCCTACAAAGAATACACTATATCGGGCAATACCTGCACAGCACTTTTAGAAGATTCGCAGGGTAGAATCTGGGTAAGTACTGAAAAAGACGGGCTTAATGTATTTGACCCTGCTACGCAAAAGTTTTATCATGCCCGCTCTCCTGTTACTACGAATGAAAGTAGTTTTATCATCATTTTTATAAAAGAAGACATACATGGAAATATCTGGCTGATTACGGATAATTCTGACAAAGCATTTTTTATTACAAAAAAAGGATTCCCAGATCAATCTGATTTTAGTGACTGGCTGTTGAAACCTAATGCTTCAATCAAAAGAAAAACACAATTCAAATTTGATTCCCACGCTATAGGAGTACGATATTTAAAGGATTTTTTCTGGAGAGAAAATCTGGCAGATAGGCCTAAAGAAGAGTACAGAGTTTTACAGGATAAGCAAAACCGCTACTGGGTGGTTGGCCTGGACAAAATTCATTGTTATGAGGGTCTGAATGAAATCAAAACAATTCCATTTCCGATAGGAGCAATACCTGTTGTCAATCAGTTCAATGACGGAAGCATTGCTATTTCAAATCAGCAATATATCTGGGTTTTTAAACCGGAGGAACTATTAAAAACTGATCAATTAAATGCGCAGAATGCGCTGGCTTCAATGCCGGTTTTAATTAAAGGTATCAGGGAGATTTTTAAAGATAAAAGCGGAAATATATGGGCTGGCACTTATGGCTATGGATTATTAAAGCTTAACAACAATTTTAAGTTGTTTCAGTCTATAATACCATTATACTCTCCAAGCCATCTTCTGGAAAGCCGCGAAGGAAGATTGTTCATGCACGGCAATTACAGACCACGTTATCGTTTTTACGAAATTCACCCT
>CALRLN020000588.1:0-3422 GCA_943368675.1 Chitinophaga pinensis
AATAATCCTGAACAGTTTAATTGTCCTGTTTTTTTAAAATAAAAGCCTGTATAAATCGTTTGGTGCAAAAAAAAGTAAAGAAAACCGATGGGAGCTAATAACATTATCTATTAGTTTTTGTTTTTAAAGTAAATAATTCCCATTTTTGCGGGAAAGAGTCTCATAATTATTCTCTAAAACACCTGAAGAGACCTAAAACTCACAAAACCTAATAGATGGAAATAATTCTTTAATAAAGAACACGTTTCTGTCACCTTAATTTAAATAAATTATTTTTGTATCCGATTGGATTAGAAATTTATTCAGACACTTTAAAAAATCTAAAAAAATGAAAGCTTCTTCATTTAGAATTCTCACACTTGTGGTATTATTACCGTTGTTGGGGTATGCCCAACAGAATCCAACGCCCAGTCAACAACAGAACCCTTGTAACACATTGCCTTATAAAGTATTTCAAGGTAATTCAGATTCAAAACGTGTTGTATTAAACAGACTTGGCACCAGCCCACAATTCGGAGAAATTCCTAAGCATACTGCAAAATCTGCCTACGACCATTTGAAGAGGGTTTATCAGAAAAATCAAAGAGGTATCAAGAAAGAAATGGATGATCTCTTGATTGCCTTAGGTTATACAGGATTTAACGACCCTGCCTTTACTGTAAGTAGCATCACCCCTGAAATCCTTCCGAAAGGAGCAACAGGCTGGATGGGTGCTTATGCCAGAGGTCACAAATATGTATGGTCAGAATTAGGACGCGATTTTGAAACTTTCAAAATAAAAGCGAAAACAGGTGATTGTTATATATATGTAATGAAAAAATGCGGTAACGCATTCCATATTCCTTCTTATTTCCCATTTGTACCACCTCCACCAGTGACACCTCCGGTTGTTTGTGTTGAACAACAGGTAACTATCAGCGCCAAGGGTGAAATTTCAAGTGGTGATGTATTAAATGCAAGTAAAACGATGGAAATCGTTGCGGTAAACGGCCAGAAAGGACTTTGTCTTGGATCATATCCGGTAGCTTCGCGTGCTACCTATGATTTCAATGTAAAAGGTGAAATGTCTTATTCAAAAACAATTCCTGTATGCGTTGAAGGAACAGCCGCACCTGCCCCAGTGAACTTGGTATTACCTTTGAATTTAGATTATAAAATCACAAAATCAGAAGTAATGGTTGGCGAAGGAGATAAGATTTATCTGAATGTTGATGAGAAACAATTCAAAGCATTAAGTAAGGCGTATAAATCTTGCGCTGTAACAGCCGCTGCTGCTACTGCCTCACAAACAATTGAGAAAAAAGTTTTATCTGAAAGCCCAAGCGATGTAACTATTGGTACAGCCGGTGCAACAAAATGTGCTGATCAGAAAATCAATTTCATGGGTAGAAGCGAGATTCAGGATGGCAGCATTAAAGGTGCTACTAATAGTGTAACAATTATTGGTGTATACAAAAAGACTGGTAAACTTGCCAACGGCGAAATGCCAGAAAAATACCTTTGCCTTGGTTCTTTCTCTGTACCTGTTAAATCAAGCTACGAAGTGGTTACTTCAGGACTTAGCAACGTTTCAAAAATCTTCAGAGTATGTGATGCCAATGGCAATCCATTACCTGACCAAAACATTAATATTCCTGTAACATTGAATTATAGCTTTACAAAACAAGATGTAATGGTGGGTGATTACAACAAGCTGTATGTAAGCATTGACGAAAGCCAATACAAAAAACTGGGCAAATCTTACAACCGTTGTTGTAAAAATGGCAAAGAAGGATCTTGTGTAGAAAAATAAAAACTTGATAGCATTATATAAGAATCCCCTGTAAGTATCACTTGCAGGGGATTTTATTTGCATATAATTTTGCTATTACCAGCCTATGTATCCTATTGGGGTAACACCATTGAGGCGCAGATAGCAAATGGCCTGCCCACGGTGGTGAATAATATGATTTTCTAAAGCATACAGCAATCTCCACACCGGAATTTTATCTCCGGCATAGCTTTCCAGTTGTGCCAGTTTATCAGGTTTGGTTTCAATGACTGTTTTTTCAACCCATGCATAAAAACCTTTAAGCTCAGCTTCTAATTCAGCCTTCGACAATTTGGCCCAATAGCCGTTTTGCTTTTCTTTCTCCTCATAAGGATTTGGCAGATTTAATCTTCCGCAGATCTGAGCAGTAGTAAAAGTTATACAATGCACAAACTGTGTTCTGAAAGAAAAAGACTCAGGGGTATATTTATATTCCAGTTTATCTTCCGGCATCTGGTTAAAGATTTTCAAGGTATAATCCAGTGAGCTTTTCCAGGCGGCACTGAACTCTTCCTTAAAGCCAAGTTGGTCTTTTTTATCTACTCCCTTTGCTAAAGCGGGTATGCCTATCAATGTTCCGAACAATGATTTAATGGCGGTTTTACGTGATACTTTCATTTTTTCAGACGTTAAATCCAGGAGCTAGCAGATGTTTATACTCTTCATAATGCTTTCTGACATAGGCTGCCATAAAAGGGCATAAAGGCATTACTTTCAGGCTATTTGCCTCTGCATATTCTAATGCATTTTTAGCTAACAAACTTCCCAGTCCTTTGCCTTCTAAAGCTTTTGGCACTTCTGTATGGCTGATAACTAAGTCGGTTTTTGTTTGAATGTACTCCTGATAAGCCATATCCTCTCCAATTTTTATGATAAAGAGACTATCTTCAGGTTGATGTGTTACTGTGGGAGAATTGGTCATATTATTGGCTGACTTATGTTTAAAAATAGATATGCCTTAAAATTAATGATTTTCCTGAAAAGAATATGCTTTTTTATTTGGCAGCTATCCGGTAAGCGTTGCATATGAATAACATAAACGGCATGCATACTACTGCTTTTGTTCGGGTTATTCATTATGTGGCACAAATATTTTATATCACATACAGAATCATATGATTATTTTCTTAATTTGGTAATCGCTTTGCCTTTTTCTTAGCGAAATATACATAATAGACCATGAAAACACACTTTCCAATGAATCCATCTTTTACATTACGCTTTCTTAGCGGTGGTAAGTCAAAGCACATCCGTCCCGACGAAATAATCTTCCTTGAGAGCAAAATCAATTATACTATCTTGTACCTTACAAAGGGCCGTACGCTGCTCAGTGCCAGGAATCTACAGGTTTACGAGAATAAACTGGAAGGTTTTTCCAATTTTTTCAGAATACACCGTGGTATTATCATTAATATGGGACACGTTGAAAAGATAAAGCTGGATAAAGTTACAGGATCAGTGTACCTTAATTCCGGAGAAGAACTTTGTATTTCCAGACGAAGAATTAAAGATTTTGAGGCAAGATATATGCAAGCCTGATAAATATTTTAAAATATATTTAAGCTCCGTGGTGATTAATCTCTCACCCTGGAGCTTATTTTTTATAAATTCT
>CALRLN020000589.1:0-3421 GCA_943368675.1 Chitinophaga pinensis
TTGTATGAAGTAAGCTCAAAATTTTCAACTATAATGGCTGGTAATAATAACTTTAAAATATCTCCGTAGCTCTCTTGCATCTTCTATTTAATTCGTAAAATGCAAATCTCGAAATTATTTCATCACCCCACAACTTTTAGGCATGATCCGAATCTTGGTCTTTTAGAAAAAAGTTTAAATACAGGCGTAGGAAATTTACCACCGATAAATAAAGTTGATGGTTATCTAGAATCACTAAATACTGACATCTCAAATTTGGCAGGAGAAATTCAGAAAGGAAACTTTAATAAAATAAACGTGGATGTCAGACGAAAAAAGATTGTTGACTTTTGCATCACACGTTTTAAATTGGAGTGACCAGTATTATTATACTATTATGTCATTTTTTGCAATTAGGTAAGAAAGTCCATTCTTACCTAATTGCAAATATTCTATTCCTCCTTCCAAATATCTATTAGCTTCTACCCAATATACTTCAAAAACTCAACCTTAGTAGCATCCTGTTGAAATTTGCCGCCGTAGAAACTCGTAATAGTAGTAGAGGTATCATCCTGTACCCCACGAGATGCCACACATAAGTGCTTGGCATCCATTACTACAGCCACATCCTCAGTACCCAATATACTTTGTAACTCTTTGGCAATCTGCATAGTCAGACGTTCCTGTACCTGAGGTCTTTTAGCAAAATATTGTACAATTCTATTGAGCTTTGATAAGCCTATTACTTTGCCATTGGCAATATAGGCTACATGGGCTTTGCCGAAAATCGGCACAAAATGGTGTTCACAATTTGAGTAAAAAGAAATATCCTTTTCTACCAGCATTTCATTGTACTGATATTTGTTCTCAAAAAGGGCGGCTTTCGGCTTGTTGGCAGGGTCAAGACCGCTGAAAATTTCTTTCACATACATTTTTGCCACTCTCTTTGGTGTTCCTTTCAGGGAGTCGTCAGTTAAATCCAGTCCTAACGTATCCATTATCTGCCTGAAATAATATTCAATCTGAGCTATTTTCTCATCATCATTCAATTCAAAAGCATTGGCACGCATGGGGGTATCCACAGAAGTGCTCAGGTGGTCTTCACCTATTTCATCATCCGTAAGGGTAATCTTAGTATCATCTTCAAATAACAGGGTATTCAACAAAGTTTCGTTCGGTTTCATATAATCTGATTCTTAGGTCTAAATGTTCCGGCAGTTTTGCCCTCAACTTATCATAAATCACGACAGCGATATTTTCAGCCGACGGATTAATATCTTTGAACTCTTCCGTATCAAGGTTCAGATTTTTGTGGTCAAACCTGTCCAGAATTTCCACTTTTATTAAATCACTTAACAGCTTCAAATCCATAACATATCCGGATTCAGGGTCAATTTCGCCTATTACCTGAACCACAAGATCATAGTTATGCCCGTGGAAATTGTAATTGTTACATTTCCCATACACTCGTTCATTTTTCTCATCCGACCAGTTCGGATTATTGAGACGATGAGCGGCATTGAAATGTTCTTTTCTGAACACCGCAACTCGTTTGGAACTCATTATTTTTTCTGATTTAAGAGCTATGGAATTGGGCTCAAATACGCAATCTGTGAAATTTCAGTGATTTAGTTTCAAAGTTTAAAAGTCGTCTGAAAGGTTGTCAGCAACACTTTTAAACTAAATCGGTGAGTTTTTTCTTTTTAAATGAAAAGCTTTTTTGTTTAATATAAACATAACAAAATTAAACAGAAAAAGTTGCAATTCGCCTTAAAGTATTGCTTAAATATTGATATACAGATATTTAACATTCACAAAAAAACTCACTCCCCTATTCAGAGAAGTGAGCGTACTTTTAAGTAAAGGTAAACTAAAGGGATTCTATCGTGTATCAAAAATCTTTTTTACTCCCTGGGTTATTTTTTAAAACTAAGCTTTAATATATTCTTTGCAATTTCTTTCCCGTTTTTTTGTCCGTTTTCACTGGCCATTCTATATTGAGTACCACCAAATAGCTGCGCAACTGTTGCTTCGTTGGCATATTCCTCAAACGATTTGAACGACCGGTTTGGCAGGCTTCCCTGATAAGTATTATCAGTAAACGCATAATTCTCTCCAAAAACCGATGTCAGTATTTCAGCACTTGCACCCGCACTCGTAGCATTATCAGAAGTATAAGACGGAACGGGCTGTGTGTACACAAACGGTGACCACGAGGGCGCAATCGCTTGTCTGATATAAGTAACTGGCGCCATCAGGTTATAATTATACTTCGATTTCCAGCAGGCTACGTAGGCATCATTCAGAGCCAGGCCTAATTTAATATATATTTCGGCAGCTTTATCAAGTTTGGCATTATCTTTTTTCAAAGCAATATTGGCAATACTGAAACCATGGCCTGCGGGTGTAATAGAGGCATCAGCCCAGAAACTCGCCAGTGCTTTCTGGTCGGCAGTCAAGGCTTTGCCTACTGTATAAACTTCTTTAGCGGCATTATACATAGTAGAATTTTCCTTAAACGAAAAAGCTATCGGTTCCAGAGGGGTTACACTATTATTAAGCGAAGAAAAACTCCGGTTCTTGCCCCAGAAAGGCAGCAAAGGTATTTTCTGATTGCTTACAGGCTCCCATGACCCAATCGCAACAGGCACTTTATAAGTACCGGGGAAATTATTATTCCACCCTTCGTTGCCACCATCGGTTTTTGAATAATCCCAGATAGCCTTGGCTATATCTGCGCCGAAATTAATTGAGCGCTCAATAATCTGCTGATTCGTTATACCAGTTTTAAGGGCAGTTTCAGAAACCCTGCGAAGAGAATCTATTGAAGCCTTATTATCGTCGTTGGTTGTGGCATATAATTCTTTAATCAGGGTAGAAATGGCAGCATTGGCGGCCAAACCCCAGTTATATTCCTTGGTAGAGTCAGGTACAGGCAATTTTGTAAGACCACTGATTTTCCCGGTCAATGATTGATAACCATCCAGCCCATGTACCACACTTTCATAAAATGCCAGACTGGTATAGGCTAAGCTACGGGCAGCCACAGGTGAGGCATAACCGGGTGTCGATTTTATCAGTCGTAATTGCAGGCTTGTCCAGTTAATGGCAAGACTTGCATCGTATGTACTTGTTTTTTTTGATTCAACAGCAGGAGTAATCACTTCACTGCCTTTTTTATCCTTGCAAGAAGTGAGATAGACTGAAAGCAAACAAATGATGGCGTACGTAGATACCTTTACGCGTCTTACAAACAACGTTGCGTATAGATTCCTCATAAATTTTTCTTTTTTCCTGACCTTTAACACTGATAAAATCAAATCAAAAATCTTGCCAAAAGAGCATCCTTGATTTTTTTGGTCAATAAGAAAATACCTGAAACCTATTTGATGTCCATTTACTCGCCCTCTTTCAAAGGAAATCTGCCTGCTTTATGCTCCTT
>CALRLN020000590.1:0-3409 GCA_943368675.1 Chitinophaga pinensis
AATTATTGGGAAACAGCCCTGAAAAAAGTACCGGATTTACATTTTGAACTGTTTGATGCTGTAGCAGGCGTTAATTCAGTAGCCCTCTATTATAAATCAATTATGGAGAAAAGAGTAATTGAAGTCATGTTTTTTGATGATAACGGAAAAGTAAATAAGATGTATGCTCATTATTCATGAGCTGATTTTGTAGAAACCCATTGGCTTGCTGGTGGGATTTTCTACTCAAAACAGATTATATTTTTAATTACTAATATTTTTGGCTCTAATTGTTAAATATAGGTGTTATTTGAAAGAAATATTAGAAACATGAAAATGTTCGTATTTGTTAAGTTCTAAATCTCTCTTTTGCAATTTGCACAAAATCAGTTGAATCGAAGAGGAAAGATAGCAATTACTTAAAACCAAAAAAGCCCTCCCGAAACTAGTTCAAGAGGGCTTTATGACGTCGGGGTGGCCAGATTCGAACTGACGACCTTCTGCTCCCAAAGCAGACGCGATACCGGGCTACGCTACACCCCGAGGGCGGTATCAAAAATTTGAGAGTGCAAAGGTAGAAAAATTTATTCTTAAATCAAAAAAATAATTTTAAAAATTTCTACTCATTCTCGCGGAGAGGGCGGGATTCGAACCCGCGGTACGCTTTAGACGTACGACAGTTTAGCAAACTGCTCCTTTCGGCCACTCAGGCACCTCTCCTTTCCCGTTTGGGACTGCAAATATACAGGCTCATTTTATTTTAACAAAACTGAGACCCGTTTTTTTATCTTTATTTTTTTTAAAAACTATCAACCTGTCATAAAACCATCATTACATAAAACTTATCGGAATGGTATGAATAACTTTTACGGGCGTTTCACCTTTCAGGGCAGGTTGCCAGCCCTCAATTAATTTCACAACTCTGATTGCCTCGGCATCAAGGTCTTTATTTCCTTTTTTAAGCACACTGAAATCTGACGCCTTTCCGGTTTCATCAATCACAAAACGCACATATACTCTTCCGCTTTCACCGGTTCTGAATGCATTGACCGGGATCCGCAGGTTTTTAGCAATTACTTCCAGATAAGCAAAGCTACCACCAATCATCATTGGAGGACGACTCAGGGTTTCATAAGTTGTATCTTTACCACTAATCACCTGATAGGTAGTTTTAGGAGGGTCAGCCTTAAAAGACACTATTTCCTTATTCGTGTAGTCATAAGCCTGATCTAACTCACCTCCGGCTAAAAAATATTTCCAGATACCTACTTTCTCATCTTTGGCATAATTCCCGATACTTATAACATTCAGATTCATTCCGTAACGAATCCAGGTGCTATCTCTTTGATTGAGTTTATAGTTGCCCTCTTCTACCAGCTTATTATTCCTCCATCTTTTATATGAGCCATGTCTCACCTTTCTGGCATCTTTCAATACATAATACTCCTCTTTAATATTGTCAAATGGACTGGGGGAGGAGGTATCGGTCACTTTCTTCAATTCCTGCCCTGCCGCAGTGAATGCGCTAAGCATCAACGTAGCGATAATAAGTTCTTTCATAGTCACTTGCTATTAGTTTTATCTAAATTTTGTGAGGTTTCCATTCAGGAATTACGAGGCTGAATTGTCAAATATTATAGGCACTACATGAATAACCTTTACGGGTTTGCTATCCAATATGCCAGGTAGCCAGTTATCAATTAGTTTTAAAACTCTGATGGCCTCTTTATCAAGACTTGGGTTACCCTTTTTTACTATTTTAAAATCTGAGGTTTTCCCGGTTTCATCAATCATAAAACTGACAAATACTATACCTCCTTTATTATGTTTCATTGCAGCAGGAGGATAGCGTAGATGCCTTGCGACCTGTTCAAAATAGGCATAAGACCCACCTATAACCAAGGGCGGACGGCTAAGATAAGAATACATAGTATCTTTATCGATGATTATCTGGTACATAGCAGTTTTCTTCGGAGGCTTAAATGATACGAGCGCTTTTCTGGTGTAATCGTATTCCTGTTCCAGCTCAATAGCATTTATGTAGTACTCCCATATACCCGCTTTCTCGTCATTGGTATAGTTCCCCATCGTCAATATAGTCTGACCTACGCCATATCGTATCCAGAGGCTGTCTTTCCTATTGTTTTTATAATAACCTTCTTCAACAAGTTTATCTTTCACCCATTTTTTATAAAAACCATGCTTCACCTTTTTAGCATCGGCTAATACTTCGTATTCTTCTCTTTCATTTGTAAATGGGTTAGACGAATGCTTTTTAGTCAACCTCTTCAATTCCTGCCCTGCAGCAGTCAATGCATCAAGCATCAGCAAGGCAATAATTAACCTTTTCATAGTCACATATATTATTAGCTATCTCAATTTTGCTCGGTTTCTTCGCCACTGGCTGGCATTATTAACCAATCCATTGCTATTATCGGCTGTTTTTGGTTTGGTTTTGTTCTTCAATAGTTCAGCGGCTAATACAGCTACAATTTCCAGTTCGTTTTTGTCGGCTTCTTCTTGCAGCACTTCGGGCGTAAAGTACAAGTTCACAAAACGGGTATCAAAATTACCACTCACAAAGGCTTCATGTTTTAAAGCAAATTTGCAGAAAGATAAGGTAGTAGCTACACCGGTTATCTTAAACTCGTCAATGGCCCTAATCATCTTTTCTATGGCTTCGGTGCGGTCATTACCGTAAGTAATGAGCTTGGCTATCATCGGGTCATAATAAATCGGAATCTCCATTCCTTCTTCCATGCCATCATCCACCCGCACCCCATTGCCTTGCGGCCGTACATAAGTTTGCAGCGTACCCACATTAGGCAGGAAATTATTAGTAGGGTCTTCGGCACATACACGTACTTCAATCGAGTGTCCGTTTATCTTTAAATCTTCTTGTTTTATGCTCAAAGGTTTACCCTCAGCCACATGAATCATTTCTTTTACCAGATCAATACCCGTAATTAATTCCGTAACAGGGTGTTCTACCTGCAAGCGGGTGTTCATTTCCAGAAAATAAAAATCAAGGTTTTCGTCTACAATAAACTCTACCGTACCTGCTCCATAATAATTACAGGCCTTGGCTACATTTACGGCACAGACTCCCATAGCTTGTCTGATTTCAGGTGTCAATACAGCCGATGGTGCCTCTTCTATCAATTTCTGATGGCGGCGTTGAATAGAACACTCACGCTCAAACAAATGTACTACATTACCATGTTGGTCGCCCATCACCTGTATTTCTATATGCTTGGGCTTGGTTATATATTTTTCTATAAAACAAGAGCCATTCCCAAAGGCAGAGATGGCTTCGCCTACGGCTCTGTCCATTTGTTCATCAAAATCTTCCTCTTTTTCTACTACCCGCATTCCTTTCCCCCCACCTCCTGCGCTGGCTTTTATCAGAATCGGATAACCTATTTCAGCC
>CALRLN020000591.1:0-3408 GCA_943368675.1 Chitinophaga pinensis
CTCATAAAATTCATCAGGCACCCGGTCTAAAATATCCACTAAACCAAGCCCGTCTTTCAGGTTCTCCCAGATATTGATATTTGATACCCTGGTAATAATCTGATGAACCCGCTGATATTCGGCAAATTTCACTTTCAGCCGTAATCCACCGGAAAACTTTATCACGTATCCTTCTCTGTTGCTTTCCTCCAGTTTCTTTAGCTGATATAAATCATTAATACCATCGTATAATTTAACTACCTCAAAACCTATCTCCTCTAACGGACATTCAATTCCTGTTTTTGTATCAATTACACCCAGCAAAACCAGTGCCCTTGTATCACCATAGTTCACAACAATTCTGTTTTCAGGATAGATAATTTCAAACAGATAGGTTTTGGTTTTATCCAATTTCGGAATTGCACCGGCATATTTAGTATGCAACATTTCCGTGGCTACTTTTGCCTGGTCGCTGTTAAAAGATCCTCTGGTAGCAATATAAGGAATTTCATCAATCCAATATAATATTCCCAGCGAACCGTCCATTTTTTCATAGATTTCAAAAGATTCCTGCGGAATCAACTGATTTTCTACTTCTCCCCAGTTAAAGAATTTCCTGAACGGACGAGCCACAACTTCATAATCGGTATTCATGATTAATCCTCTGCAAGCCAAAGTCCATTCATTCCAGAGCCTATCGTATTGTGCTTTGGCTGAATAATTATAAATATACAAATCAGCATTGGTATGCTTCTGTACATTGATATATTCATTGGCAATTAATTTATGAAGTGTTTGAATATCCATTTGATTTTTGTTTATGCAACAAAATAAAAATATGACTACGCAATATATTTGCGTAGTCATAAAGATTTCAGTTTATTTTTAATCAACCAATAATTGAGTGACTGCTGCTGAATTCAAGGCCCATGCTTTATCATAAACCTCATCTGCATCAGGTGTATTTATTACTTTCAATCCTTGGGCTTCTGCTTTTATTGATAGCAAGGCTCCAACATTTAGCTTACTCTCTAATTTAGCCATTAAAGCCTGAACGCCCTTGCTATCTAAATTTTGCACAACCTGTCCACCAAAGGCCATCTCCAACCATACAATCTCTCTTTTTTCAACATCCAGCACACCAAATACTAAACCTTTGGCCAGATTCTGTGTTACTCTTACCTGATGCTGTACGCAAGAAGGGTCATAAGCTACACCATTTTTAGCTGATATATGCATCGGAAATATACTATCCATCCAACCTACTACAAGGTTAGGTGTAATATTTCCGTTGCTGTAAGCATTACACGTAAAACTTACATATTTTGCTTTCGCTCCGATTAAGGCATTGACATCTATTTCAATATACTCGGCAGTACCTACTCTATTCGGAATAGAACGTATGTCTCCGCTATGTTTACACCCTATGGTTGCCAATTTGCTATATGAGCATATATCTGTTTTTGTCTCATAGGCTATCTGACAACTTAAATCCATATCCAGATGTTGAGCAGGCATATCTTTCCCCCATTGCATAAACAATCTGACTTTATCTCCTTCAAGCGGAAATTTAGTTCCCATCAATACCATCGGTAAATCCTGAATTGTCATGCTTCTATCTCCGATAGCAACTGGCATATTAAACAAATTTTTATCAATATATATTGTTTTGTTAGTGTTTACTATAGCCGTAAATCTCTTTTTCACAGCCAATACACATAACTCCTCAATATTGCTTTTCATAGCATCCAGTTGCTCATTAGTATAAATACCTACCAATGGATGTGATGGAATTGATTTATTTGCTCCACCCAATGGTTTTACGCTTCTCTGAATACCTTTATCAAAATAGCTTTTTGCATACATATTCAATGTAAATACCAAACGAGCAGGCACTTTATCTATAATCTCAGCAAATGCGGCAATAGTTTGCTCAGAGCCAAACCACAACATATTGGCAAATAGTGAACGGGCAAATAGACCAGGTCGCTGTTTTAATAAACTAAAAGTTTTTTCAGCATCACTTCTTAATCGATAATAATTAACATTTCCCTGCCATACTGTATACTGACGGTTATAAAAAACATCTAACAGTTCTGCCAATTTTTCGAATCCTTTTTTCTTGCTGTACTCCGGTAAACGAAGTGCTCTGATAAATCTCACCCACATTCCTCTTTTAGGATGCATTATTTCACACATCTTGTCTATATCAATATCTAAATTATTCAACCATGTAGCAACCATCAGGCATTCCTTTCTTGTATATTTCAGTTTAAGTTCAAGTTTGGCTTGTAGCAGTGTTTTAACCGCACCAGTCATATAATTAAATCTATAACCTGGCGTAACAACTTTTTTCAAGAATATCTTAGGCTCAATAATTTGTAAAAAACCCGTTTTTTTATACCATAAATATCTCAGGATATCAGTAGGTGAAGAAAAATACAATTGTGCGTTATCTGATTGATTCTGCTCAATTAATGTATCTACTACCACCATTAAAGTTTCCTTCATGCTTATTGCAGTACTTGACAACGGAGTATATTTTAATAATATTTTCAAACTATCTATCTGAGTAGCATCCAATGCTATTTTAGCTTGCAAAAGTGACAATAGATATTCATTAATATTTTTTTCAGACCATAACTCTAACACTTTCAATTTAGATCCTTGTTTAAAGCTTTCAATTTTGGCAAACTCAATAGGAGTTCCACAAAACGGACAACCGTTATATCTATCTAAAGGGAAAGTATTGTCGGGAATAATATGTCCACATTGTAATTCATGCTCATCCTTAGATTTAAAAATATTGGCAAATAATGTCGCAACATGATCACCGTTAGTTTCACCCGTAGGTATTCGCCAGTTTTTTGTTAACGGAGCCCAGTTATTATCAATTTGCAGAACCTCTGCCAAAGTTTCCTGAATTTGAATCTTATACTGAATATTTACCTTATTTAAAGCTTTTAATAAAGACTCTGAAAAACCAAATCCAATTTTGGCAACATTCTCTGCCAATGCTATAGTAGTATTAGTGGATGTTGCTATGTTTTCAGTCATAGCTTCAGTAGGAACATAAATAGCGTTTTGACGCAAGCTGATTGTTAATAAATTCTGTTTCATTTTTTTAAAAGATAATTGTGTTTCTGTGTTTTTCTAAAAAAGGATTGAAGTAAGAAACGCTTGACCTTATTTTTTTGATAATTGTAAAAGTTAAAACTTAAAAGGTTCTTAGAAGTAACTTTTACTTGACCTTCGTTGCACCAGTAACGGCTTTGAGCAGATAATTGTGAAAGTAGAACTTGGAAGGTTGTTAGAAGTAACTTTTACTTGACCTGTTTTACTCTCAAAGCCCTCATTGTGCTAATCGATGCAACAAAACAAGACAGCTATTACGCACTCTATTTGCGTAGTTAAAAATATTATCAAATA
>CALRLN020000592.1:0-3402 GCA_943368675.1 Chitinophaga pinensis
CTCGATTATCCGCGCTTTGGGTGGAGAGGGTTAATGCTCGATGTAAGCCGCCATTTCTTCTCAAAAGCGGATGTAAAACGCTACATTGATGATATGGCCCGTTATAAATTCAATACCCTGCACTGGCATTTAACCGATGATAACGGCTGGAGAATTGAGATAAAATCTTTGCCTAAACTAACAGAAGTCGGCGCATGGAGAGTAGCAAGAGACGGCAGATTTGGCGACAGAAAAGCACCGGAAGACGGAGAACCTACTCCTTACGGTGGTTTCTATACACAAGACGACATCAAAGAGATTATTAAATATGCCGACGAAAGAGGCGTAACCATCATACCCGAGGTTGACGTGCCCGGCCATAGTATGGCAGCTATTGCGGCCTATCCTGAATTATCGTGTACCAAAGACCCGAAAACCAAAGTAAACCCCGGTACCAACTTTGCCGAGTGGTATGGCAATGGCAAATTCAGAATGTTTATTGATAACACGCTGAATCCGTCTGACGAAAACGTGTATGCATTTCTGGATAAAGTATTTACAGAAATGGCGGCTATCTTCCCCAATAAATATATCCATGTAGGTGGTGATGAGTGCTATAAGGGTTTCTGGGAAAAAGACCCGGGTTGCCAGGCGCTGATGGCGAAGTTGGGGATGAAAGATGTGGAACAATTGCAGGGGTATTTCATGAAACGTGTAGAGACTATCCTGAGTGCAAAGGGTAAAAAGCTGTTGGGTTGGGACGAAATTCTGGAGGGTGGCATTTCACCTACTGCAACACTAATGAGTTGGAGAGGCGTACACGGCGGAATAGAAGCGGCCAAAATGGGGCATGATGTGGTAATGACGCCAAGCACTTTTGCTTATCTGGATTATAATCAGGGAGAAGCCACCATCGACCCGCCCATTTATGCTACTTTGCGTTTAAGCAAAACCTATAGTTTCGACCCCGTGCAGGAGGGTGTAGACCCTAAATATATCCTGGGCGGACAAGGAAACCTGTGGACAGAGCAGATTCCGACTATCCGCTATGCTGAGTACATGACTTTCCCGAGAGCATGGGCGTTGGCAGATATTTTCTGGTCGCCAAAAGAAAGTAAAGACTGGAACAATTTCATTAAACGCATGGAAACTCATTTTGAAAGAGCAGAAGCAGCCGAAATGGGGTATTCAAAAGCTGTATATGATGCCATTGTAAAGGCCAGCAATAAAGACGGGAAACTGATGGCTGAATTGGGTTCTGAGTTATCGGATGTGGATATTTATTATACCATAGACGACACCATGCCGGATAATTTCTCTCCAAAGTATACCCAGCCATTTGAGGTGCCAGATGCACAAATCACCCTACGGATAGCCACCTATCGCAATGGCAAACCTATCGGGCATCTGATTACGCTGAAAAGAGAAGATTTGAAAAAACGGGCCGGAAGGTAAAATTTTCAGGTCTATATACTTAAAATAGAAGTCTTTTACTCTACTTTTGCAGATAGCGTAAAAGACTTTATTTTTTAGATGGCTTCAACAAAAAAATCTGCTCTTACAAAGCAAAATATCTTTCTTGGTTTTTTTAGTCTTATTTATTTCTCTTTAACAATACCCGCCGGATACGCTGGTTTTGATATTGATGCCTCCTGGCACGAGGCACTGGTAATGGCCATTGAAAAGAACTTTGTTTTTGGCCGCGACTTCATCTTTAATTACGGCCCACTCGGCTATCTTAATACAGGTCTTCTGCCTCAAACAGTCTCTCATCTTCTATTAGTAGCAGTTGAGCTTTTTACACTTTTCAATTACCTAATTATTATCCGGCTTTGTTTTGCCAGAGCAGGTGCTAAATGGTGGGTGGTGGCTATATCAGCACTGCTTATTTTTATGCCCTGGGGTTTTGTTGCCGATACGTCTTTCACTCTTTTCTACTTCTTTTTGTTCTGGCTATTACATGCACAGCAAACCCGCAATTCCGTAGGTTTATTGCTGGCATTTATTCTGTCCGTTCTGATTTTTTATATAAAAGTTAATCTGAGCATTGTGGTGTACTTTATTTTCTACGCCTCACTGATTTATTTTTATATAGCCCGGTATTTTACATTGCGTACAGTTATTATCCTGGCTGTTTTCCAGATTCTGCTTACGTGGGCACTTTCATTCGTATTGAATGTCGATATACCTGCCTATCTCGGGGCAAGCATGAAAATCATTGATTCATATCAGGATGCTATGGCAGCCATGCTGCTGAGCAAAGAAGAGTTCCTGCCGCTTCTGGTCTTTGAAGGTTTAATTTTGTTAGTGGCCGGATTACTCATTTTAAAGACCTTCCAGTGGAAATCACTATATTTATATTTACTTGTAGCCCTTACCTGGTTTCTGAGTTTTAAGCAGGCACATACGGCCGTAGGGTATTATAATGTGTTTGGCTTCTTTCTGTTTATGCCTCCACTGGCCGCTATTTTATACCTGTTTACCGCTGAAAAACACAAAATATGGGCAGGCAGGGCTTTTGTAGTGATACTTGTTCTGCAACTCACCGCCACGCAGCTTATCCGCTTTTATATGGGTGGACATACGCTCGCAGGATATGCGCTTACCTACCCTCCGACTTCAGTGGGGCAGGCAATGAAAGAGGGCGTCAGACCTGCGCAGGTTTTAGATATTGTGGCACAGAAAAACCCGGTAAACTATCTCAAAAGGCTTTTTACTTATGATTATGAAGATAATTTCAGGGATATTCCCGTTAAACTGCCAGAAGCCTTAACTGATAAAATCGGTAAGGCCACAGTTGACATCGTGCCGCACCAGATTACTTATCTGTTTTTTAACAGACTCAACTATAATCCCCGGCCTGTTATTCAGTCGTATCAGGCAAATAGTGATTGGCTGATGCAGAAAAATGGGGAGAAATACTTATCTGAAACGGCTCCCCGATTTGTGTTATATCATACAGAGTCATTCCGTGAGCAGAATCCATTCTGGGTAGAAACTGACCTGACAAAGGTTTTATTGAAGAATTATCAATTGACCGATACAACGCTTATCGAAAAAGATACATTCTTTGTGTTTCAGCATCAGCCAGTCTCTAAAGCGCTGAAAAGCATTGCTGCCAAAGAAATCACTTTCAAACTCGATGAAGATATTATGCTGCCTGTCTCTGAAAACCCGGTTGTGTTTTCGGCAGATATTGAATATAGTCTGAAAGGCAAACTGGCAAGGTTGTTTTTCCAGCCGCCGTATTTGTATTGTCAGGTGACGTATGAGAACGGAATGCAGGAGAATTTCAGGGTAATAGATAAGATTCTGAGGGGAGGTATCTTTATCAGCCCGAAAGTTACAACCCAGGCAGAGGCAGCAGGGTTCTTTCTGGGCGGTGGCAAAAACAACCTGAAAGTCAGAAAAGTACGCTTCTGG
>CALRLN020000593.1:0-3382 GCA_943368675.1 Chitinophaga pinensis
GTCGCCATGCATTTTTGCTACCCCGAGTTTCATAGGTGTAATCAGAGAGCATCTGATGATAAGCGTATCACCAGGAAGCACATTACGATAGAAGCGACAATTATCTATACTAACAAGATACGGCCAGTAAGCTTCCGGATTTCCGGTAGAAGTAAGAACCAGTACACCACCCGTCTGTGCAATCGCTTCAATCTGTAATACACCGGGCATTACAGGATTGTCAGGGAAGTGGCCAGTAAACTGAGGTTCATTCATCGTAACATTCTTAATTCCTATTACGGTTTGCCCATCCAGATAAACAATCTTATCTACCAAAGCGAACGGGTAGCGATGTGGCAGAAGTTTTGCTATGTCGTTGACATTGTATACCGGAGTTGCACCAGGGTCATACACAGGGGCACCCTTGGCTGCATCAAGCATCTGTTTCTTTATTTTCTTTGCCAGCTCAACATTCGGTGCATGACCCGGGCGGGCTGCCAGAATATGCGCTTTTAGAGGTCTGCCCACCAAAGCTAAATCTCCCATCACGTCTAATAGTTTATGTCTCGCGGGTTCATTAGGAAAGCGCAATGGTGCATCATTCAAAACACCGGTTTTGCCAACCTGAATTTTTGGCTTATTCAACAGTTTGGAAAGTTTCTCTACTTCATCTTCTGATACCTCTTTATCAACAATCACAACTGCATTGTCCAGATTCCCACCTTTGATTAGCCCTGCGTTAAATAGCGCTTCCAGTTCGTGTAAAAAAACAAAAGTGCGGCAAGGGGCAATTTCTTCTTTAAAAAGATTGATGGCATGCAACTGGGCATGTTGACTATGCAGGATAGACGAGTTGTAATCGACCATAGCCGTCAGTCGGTAGTCGTTCAGAGGCAAGGCCGCCAACTCAATGCTCCGTTCATTATTACGGAAATGGATAGCTTCAGTTACCTCATAATAATTACGAAGTGATGCCTGCTCTTCAATGCCTGCTTCTTCCAGTAATTCAACAAACTTAATGGCGCTTCCGTCCAGAATCGGAATTTCGGGCCCATCAATCTGCATCAAAACATTATCAATCTGAAGGCCAACCAGGGCTGCTAGAATATGTTCTGTAGTGTGTACTCTTGCACCATCTTTCTCTAGTACCGTACCTCTTGATGTATCAACTACATAATCTACGTCTGCCTCAATAACAGGCTTGTTTTCTAGGTCAATTCTTTGAAACTTATACCCATGGTTAATCGGAGCAGGTTGTATAGTAAGCGTTACGTTTTCGCCGGTATGCAAGCCTACGCCAGTGATTGATACTTTCTTTTGAATGGTTTGTTGTTTTATGTTCATTGGCAAATTTTATATTTTGCTGTGTCAGCTGTTTTATATTTCAGAGAAAACCCCCTCGTTAATCAGTTCTTCAAGACGTTTTTCTAATTCGCGTACTTGTTTGTCTAATTGTGGAAGTCTTTTGAAAACCGCGGCTGACCGCATATAGTCGTTTAATTCGAAGGCGTATGTGCCTGTTATAGAAGTATTTTCTTTTTTAATGTTTTTTCTTACACCGGCTTTTGCACCTACTTTTGTGCCATTCGCTACAGTTATATGGCCTACAACTCCTACTTGTCCGGCAAGTACGCAGTTATCTCCTATTATTGTCGAGCCTGCTATTCCCGTCTGGGCTGCAATAACTGTATTTTTACCGATTTCAACATTATGTGCAATTTGAACTAAATTATCAATTTTTACGCCCTGACGGATAATTGTAGAACCCATAGTTGCGCAATCAATAGTAGTGTTGGCACCTATACTTACATTATCTTCTATCACTACATTGCCCAATTGAGGAATAGTTTTGTAGGTGCCATCATCCTGCAATGCAAAACCAAATCCGTCACTGCCTATTACTGCCCCTGCGTGAATTACACAGTGACTTCCTATCACTGAATCACTGTAAATTTTTACCCCGGCAAATAGAATGGTATTGTCACCAACCACCACATTGTCGCCGATGTGTACCTGTGGGTGGATTTTTACATTTTTACCAATACGGGTATTATTTCCTATGTAAGAAAATGCACCCTGATAGGAGCCTTCTCCTATTTCAGACCCTTGCCCTACAAATACTGGTTGTTCAATCCCATTCTTAGAAAAATTCAAAATCTTCTGATATTCTTCAAGTAGTTGGGTAAACGAAATATAGGGGTTATCAACTACAATCAGCGCAGCGGAAATGTCTTTTTTAGGAACAAAATCTTTGCCGACAATGACGGCCGAAGCCTTTGTAGTATAGATAAATTGTTCGTATTTCTGATTGGCGAGGAAAGATATATCACCTGTATTTCCCTGTTCAATTTTTGCTAACTTATTGACTGTCAGGGATTCATCGCCCCGAACTTCTCCATTTAGTAAGTTAGCTATTTGCTTTATCGTAAATTGCATAAGATACTTAAGCGTGTTTAAACTTTGCGTTAGTTGGATACCGGAACACTTTTATAGTATAAAGTGCCGACAAAATAATTTTTGTCGAAAATATTCTTAAAATAGTACAAAAATAATTCACAACATAGCAAAATCATTGCAAATATACATTTTTGCCCCAACATACATAGTATTTTTTCACGATGTTGCTCAATGCCTTTATGGTCGGCAAATCTGAAGCATCAGCTATATCAACTACCTGTTTATTTTTGGTGCAAATGTAGATGGTTTCATCACCCCGGATGTAGCCTTTGTTGCTTACGTCTCCTTCGGTGATGAAATAGCCTAATTGATTGTTAGGAATACCTTTGTCAATGAGTGCCTGTTTTAATGAACTAATGAGTGTTTGCTCTATCGGTTGATTAGATATTTTTATTTTGAACAGATTCCGGTTCAGTAAATCTTTGCAGATGGCAGATAAAATTTTATCTGAATGAAACTGCCAGTTTTTTACACATGCCCATATGTCATAATCATCTAATAGTGTAAACGCTTGCAAATACTTATCATTGTTTTGAAACTCTTTTAAACTGACATTCTTTTTTAAAAATATCTCCAGAGCCCCGCCCGCAAATAAGGTCTCTCCGTGGTTAATTAACTCCCGTGCTCTTCTTATAATCTGAATCAGCATGGTTTCTGCACAGATAGCTGTTTTATGCAGATATACCTGCCAGTACATAAGGCGCCGGGCATTCAGAAAATTTTCAACACTTAGCAGTCCTTTTTCTTCTACTACCAGCTGATTATCAACCACATTGAGCATCTTAATTATTCTTTCCACACCGATAGTACCTTCTGCTACGCCGGTAAAAAAGCAGTCGCGGGTCAGATAATCCATTCTGTCCATATCAAGCTGGCTTGAGATTAACTGATGGAAAAAATCACGTTCATAAGTACCCTTAAACATTTTAATGGCCAATGTCAGCTT
>CALRLN020000594.1:0-3380 GCA_943368675.1 Chitinophaga pinensis
GATGATCAAAGAGAATCATGATGTTGATATAAATATTGACGAGATACCGCTGGATGATGTAAAGACTTATGAGTTATTTCAAAGAGGCGAGACCAACGCAGTGTTTCAGTTTGAGTCTGATGGTATGAAAAAATACATGAAAGACCTGAAACCTGACCGTCTGGATGACCTGATTGCCATGAACGCCTTGTATCGTCCGGGCCCTATAGCTTACATCCCTAACTTTATCAACCGTAAGCATGGACGTGAAGAAGTAAGCTATGACCTGCCTGATATGGAAGAGTATCTGGGAGAAACTTATGGTATTACAGTTTATCAGGAGCAGGTAATGCTTTTATCACAGAAACTCGCCGGATTTTCTAAAGGTGATGCCGACGTTTTAAGGAAAGCGATGGGTAAAAAAGACAGAAAGACCCTGGATAAACTGAAACCGCAGTTTCTGGAAGGTGCGAAAGCTAAAGGGCATCCTGAAAAGAAACTGGAGAAAATCTGGACTGACTGGGAAGCATTCGCCTCGTATGCATTCAATAAATCTCATTCGACCTGTTATGCTTTTGTAGCTTATCAGACAGCCTACCTGAAGTCTCATTACGCGCCGGAATATATGGCTGCCGTATTGACCTCCCAATTAGGTAATATTGATAAGATAACTTTCTTTATGGAAGAATGCAAGGCCAAAGGTTTATCGGTGCTGGGTCCTGATGTGAACGAGTCACACAAGCAGTTTAGTGTCAATAAAAAAGGTGATATCCGGTTTGGGATGGGTGGTATCAAAGGGACTGGTGATGCGGCTATTGACGCGGTCATTGAAGAAAGAAACAAGAGAGGTCCTTTCACTGATATTTTTGATTTTATTACCAGAGTAAACCTCAGGACTGTTAACAAAAAAACACTGGAGTCTTTCGCCTATGCCGGTGCTTTTGACTGTTTTACCGATTTACACAGAGCACAATATTTTGACGAATCTGATGGTACATCACTGATTGAAAAGCTTATCAGATATGCCAATAAACATCACGAAAATGCATCAGCCGGTCAAAATTCATTATTTGGTGCGATAGGAGGAAGTGGTTTTGAGATTTCGAAACCCAAAATCAATCCGGTTGAAAAATGGGGTGATATTCATAAACTTCGTCTGGAAAAAGAAGTGGTTGGTTTTTATATTTCCGGCCATCCGTTAGACGAATTTAATATGGAAATGAAACGTTGTGTGCCTCTGGATCAGGTTTTTGACCCAAATAATCAGAATAAAGAAATTACAATAGGCGGAGTAGTTTCAATGGTTCAGCATAAACAATCAAAAAATGGGAATCCGTTTGGTATCCTGAAAATTGAGGATTACGGCTCAAGTATGGAAATGATGCTTTTCGGGCAAGACTACGTTAACTTCTCTAAGTTCCTCAACGTGGGACTATTTCTTTTCATCAGAGGAAAATTGCAGAATAAATGGGGAAGAGAAGGAGACCTGGAGTTCAAGCCGTTGAGCATGGAATTGTTGAGTGAGCTACGCAATAAAATGTTTAAGGAAGTTAAAATAATACTGGGTTTGCAACAAATAAATGCACAATTGATTGAAGAAATTGATGCAATGGCTACCCGATACCCGGGCAATTTTGATTTTAAATTATCAGTACATGATGCTGAAGAAAGGCTCGATGTTCTGCTGCTTTCAAGAAAGGCAAAAGTGGCTTCAACGAACGATTTTGTGAAAGAATTAAAACAAATTGTAGGAGAGGAAAATGTTGTATTTGCCTGATGGAACTTTTCTTAAATGCGTATTTGTTAGACCTATAACAAACAAAATAATAAATAAAAAGCCTTTGCGCTGAGAGCATAAAAAGGCATTAAATCATTATAAAATGGCACATAAAGCAATTGAAATCACAGATGCAAATTTCGCTGAACTGATTAAATCTGAAAAACCCGTATTAGTAGATTTTTGGGCAGAATGGTGTGGGCCTTGTAAAATGATCGGACCAGTGGTTGAAGAAATGGCCGGTGATTATGAAGGTAAAGCGATTATTGGTAAAATGGACGTTGATGCAAACTCAAATGTTCCAATGAACTTCGGTATCCGTTCAATCCCAACCCTGATGATTTTCAAAAATGGTCAATTGGTAGATAAAATTGTAGGAGCAGTTCCGAAACATATACTTACTTCAAAATTAGAAGCACAGTTGAACTAATTATATAATCATTAAGAGAGCCTGATTCTTTAGAAGAGTCAGGCTCTCTTGCTTTAAGCTAAACATAATTTTTTCAATAGGCTTTATTTCTGTGAGTCAGAATGCATTTTTTAAAACATATAGAAAATAATCCGATTTTTGTCGCAAATTTCAATTTGTCAAACTCAATGCTCTTCCAAAATCAATAGAGGTCTCATCAATCTTCTCTGCTTTTAATAAATCTCTTATTGGTTTTTCTATAGCATGGTTATCGGCGATATTAGAAAAACAAACAAACAGAAAACGCTTAGCAGGTACAATATTCACCAAGTTGCTGAATCCGCAAGTACTACCTGTATGATACAACTCAATTCCTTTACCGCTAGTACCATTAAACCAACCTAATCCGTAGCTAATATCCCTAACTCCTTCAATAGGATGGTTTATAATTTTCAGTTCTTTTTCTATAGTAATCAATTGATTGCTTACAATGGCTTGATACCATTTAGCGTAATCATCCAGTGAGGTATATACGCAGCCATCACCCTTTATTGCACTTGTTATGCTTTGGTCTGAAAAAAACAGTCTTCCTTCTTTGTTCCTGGCATAGCCTATTGCTCTGTTTGCCATAGGCCCTCTTGCTTCATAAATAGTGCTGTTAGTCATGCCTAATGGTTCAAATATATTGGCCTTTATATAGGTGACATAGTTTTGCCCGGATGTTTTTTCAATGATTTGTTCTAACAAGCAGAAACCTGAATTACTATACCGGAATTTGGCACCTGCTTCAAAATAAGTTTTAGTCTGAGTTTTCAAAAATTGTAATACATCGGCATCAGATATTTGCTCTTTCTGAGTATCAGGTATTAATTCTTCATAATCAAGTATACCGGAGGTATGCGTAAGCAGATGCTTTATTTTTATTTTACTGCCTACCTCTTTATCAAAATCAGGGAAAAATTTCAACAGATTATCTTCATAGCTCAATAGTTTTCTGCTTTTAAGCAGGATAACACAAGCGGCAGTAAATTGCTTTGAAACCGAGGCCATCCTGAACACTGTTTGAGGACTGATGGGTATTTGTGCATCAATATTGGCCAGTCCAAATCCATCATTATAAAGCGTCTTTCCATTTTTAATTACTAATACCGCTGCTCCGGCTTCACCTGTTCCAGTATGAACTTTTAGGAGAGAATCAAGTTTTTTTTGAAATAC
>CALRLN020000595.1:0-3379 GCA_943368675.1 Chitinophaga pinensis
GGTTATTCAAAATCAATAAAAAGGCTTTGGTTGTTTCAAGAGCAAAAGTTTCTGTAGGCTTTGATTTCGGGAAGATGAAAGTCAGGAGAGAAGAGAAAAGCCGCAAATTGATAGTAGAGGAATTTCCAATGGCAGAGGTGATTTCGATAGATACCGACTATAAATTTTATGATATAGACCACGGTTGGTTGAATAAATTCAGTCATGAAGATTATACCAATATCCTGAACGAGGCCAAAAAACTGATGCAGGAAAAAGCACTGGAAAGCGATTTGCCAAAGGTAGCCAATCGTCAGGTTGGACTAATGATGAATCAATTGGCCGCAGCCGTTAACTGGGAAATTGACTACAAGCAACTGGAAACCAACAATAAAAAAGAACTCTCTGAGTTCAGCGAGTTTAGAGAAATTGACTGAATATTTAATAATTATTTACTATCTCACAAACAGCCAATTATTTAAACGCCTGTATCCCGGTTATAGCATTCCCTAAAATCAATAAATGAATGTCATGGGTGCCTTCGTAGGTTACAACTGATTCGAGGTTCATCTGGTGGCGCATAATCGGATATTCGCCTGTAATTCCCATACCACCGTGCATTTGTCTTGCCTCACGGGCAATGTCCAGAGCCATTGCTACATTGTTTCTCTTTGCCAATGATATTTGGGCTGTTGTAGCCTTGCCCTGATTTTTCAGGTTTCCCAATCGCCAGCACACCAGTTGTGCTTTAGTGATTTCGGTCAGCATTTCAGCTAATTTCTTTTGTGTCAATTGGAATGCAGCAATCGGTTTATCGAACTGTATTCTTTCCATCGCATATCTGCGGGCAGAATCATAGCAGTCCATTGCAGCACCTAAAGCACCCCAGGCAATACCGTATCGGGCACTGTCAAGGCATGACATCGGCGCTTTCAGTCCGTCGGCTTCCGGAAGAATATTTGACTTGGGCACTCTCACATTATCAAATACCAGTTCACCTGTTATACTTGCTCTTAAAGACCATTTACCATGCATCTCAGGTGTACTGAATCCTTCCATACCACGTTCAACAATTATACCTTTGATACGCCCCTGTTCATTTTTTGCCCATACTACTGCTACATCCGACTTAGGTGAATTGGAAATCCACATCTTTGAACCGTTCAGTATCACATGGTCGCCATCTTCTTTAAAATTGGTTGTCATACCACTTGGGTTCGAACCAAAGTCAGGCTCAGTTAGTCCGAAGCAACCCAGAAACTCACCGCTTCCCAGTTTGGGTAGAAACTTACGTTTTTGTTCTTCGCTGCCGTATTTATAGATGGGAAACATCACCAGCGAGCCTTGCACAGAGGCGGTTGAACGCATTCCGGAATCGCCGCGCTCTATCTCCTGCATCATCAGTCCATAAGATATATAATCCAATCCCTGGCCACCATACTCTATCGGAATAGTAGGGCCGAATATCCCTAACTCACCAAATTTTTTTACAAGGTGTTCCGGGAAAATACTTCGTTGGGCTGCATCTTCAATGATAGGAGAGATTTCACGCTTCACGAAATCACGGACAGCCGAACGAATCATTTTATGCTCTTCGGTTAGTAAGTCGTCTATTTCATAAAAATCAGGTGATTCAAATTCGTCCTTTTTGCCAGAGCGGCGGAATGTTTGTTCAGAAGCGGTCATATCTGTTAGTCTATTGATGCTTCAAATGTAAGCAATCTCGTATAGTAGTCAAATATTAAAAGGTACTTTTTACTATTTATGGGTCTTGCTTACTTGTATTATACTTGTGTTAAATCAGAATAATTTTTCATCGGTAACTTTGTTACTCAAAGATTCAATTTTACATTTGCAGCAATAAAATATTATATATACCCAAAAATTAAATAAGTAGATAAACTTGCAGAAGTGCTCCTTTGCCTCTGCATTGTTGTGCTAAAAAAGTATGAAAGTTTCTCTCATTCTGAGAATGTCAATGTGCATTCTCTGTTTCCATTTATATGGCTATTCCCAGGTCACGTTTACAGAATTACCGGACGATTTGCAGCTTTTCCCCAGAGATAGTAATAATAGGGCAATAGTCAATATCAAAGGCCGTATTGAGTATTCTGATTTTAAGAAAATAAGCCTATATGTAAAAAAAGACAATAATTTCTTTTTTTATAGTGCGTCCCTATTACCTGCGAGTTACTCACCGCCATTTTCGTTTCAGTTTCAGGTTGAAATACAGGCGCAACCTTCCGAATATAGCTTTAAAGTTTATCTGCACAATCCAATTGGAGACTCAACCGAGGTTTGCAGTAGAGAGCGGATAGTGTGTGGAGATATTTATGTTTTATACGGGCAATCTAATATAGTGGCCTTAGGGAATATAGAGGAGTTGAATATGGGCTTTGACGACAGGCTCCTGAGAAATTTTGATTATGAAAATGATGATCACCAGTTGTCGTCTTTAAAGTGGTTTCCGGCGTTACAGCCTTATGGCCATGTAGGAGGAGTTGGTTTGCCATTACAAAAGCTGATTCTTGAAAAATATGGTATTCCGACCTGTATTATTAATGGTGGGAAAGGAGGCCTAAGTATCAGACAATTAAACGACAGGGTAGAAAATAAACCGGATGCCTTATGGACTACCTACGGGCAATTGTATAACCGAGTGAAATATGCTGGTGCGATTGGAAAAGTGAAAGGGGTTTTGTGGCGGCAGGGAGAGTTTGAAGCATGCGGCTATTGGGAGGACGTTGATAGTTATCCGGCACGATTTACCGATTTATATACGCATCTTAAGTATGACCTGGGAGGCTGGAATAAGTTTTATAATATACAAATTGCTATACACGGTTGTAGCTTTTCGGAAAAGGCTGGAGAGCTGCGCGAATATATGAGAAAGACCAGATACCTGTTTGAAGACATCGAGACTTCAACAGCCCTGGGTATACCTCTTGTAGATGGTTTTCATCATGCAAAAGAGGGTAATCAGCAAATTACCAATGAGGTTTTCAGGCTTATTGAAAGAGACATTTATGGAGCCCGCCCCGATGCAGAATTGCATGCACCGGATATTCAGAAAGTCTATTACTCAAAAGCGGATAGCACTATTACCCTTGAATTTGAACAAGGTCAGCGAATGAATTATCCGGCTGATACAAGTGTTCACTCAATGCTGTGGCAAATGAAAAACTATTTTTTTGTAAACTCTACTACCAATACCAATAATTACATAGTTGAAAAGGGCTGGTCAAAAGAAAACAAGGTTGTATTAAAGCTCAATTCGCCAATAGAAGGTGGTTTTATATCATATCTGCCGTCTTACTCTACACTTGAGCCACCAAGGCAGGAAATACATCTGACCAACAGCCAGGGGCTCAGGGCTATGTCTTTTTATCAGTTTCCTGTT
>CALRLN020000596.1:0-3374 GCA_943368675.1 Chitinophaga pinensis
ATTCTCCGTTCTCAACCTCTTGTACTACGGCTAATTTAAAAGCATAACTGTAATCTTTCTGTGTACGCTTAACGTACTGGCTTTCAATGGTTTCTTTCATAACATTACTTTTATTGTAACGCTATTTCAGGACGTGACATCTTTTTTAAAATAAGTATAGTAGACTAATAAGTCAGGAAGGTCTTTTTCTTTCCTTAGAAAAATCTCAGGCTGCGCTACATTACCACTGGAAATATAAGTTTCGTCAGAATTAAATTTGGTACTTCCTAACTTTTTTTCAAGGTTTCGGAAATAATCAATTTTTTTACCGTGAATATCTAATTCGATAAAAGATTTTTGAGAATATCCTAAATTCGAAATTAGCAATAAAGTCAAAATGATAAAAGCTATTCTTTTCATTTGGGGTTTCTGTTAAAATTTCTGCTAACGACAGGGTATTGCTAAAGTTTTGTCGTACTTACTTCCCTCAAAGTTCCCTTCGTTACTACGAGACTCTGCGGAAACGCAAGTTAGTGAATTTGAGCTAAATTAATTGTATCTATTATTCTCCCCTCCCTGTTAGTCATAATCTTCATTTAGTCGGTGTGTCAGCCGTTTTTAAAACGGCTTTCAGTAAAACCATTCCAAGGCCCACCCTCCCATTTTGTTTTCCCCTCTCAAACGTGTATCTTTGACAATTAATAATTCAACCTACATATATGTTACTGCTCGGAATAGATATCGGTACCTCTTCTATTAAGGCATCTGTGGTAGATGCTGATACCCAACAAGTTATTGCCTCTGCACAATATCCTGATGTAGAAGCCCCTATCTCCTCCCCTTTTGCAGGCTGGGCCGAACAAAACCCCGAAATGTGGTGGAACAATACCATAGAGGCCATCAAACGTGTAAACGCCCTCGGAAAACAGGAAGCTACCCGATTCGATTCAAAAGAGATTGGTGCCATAGGCATTGCCTACCAGATGCACGGCCTGGTAATGGTTGATAAAGATAAAAAAGTGCTGCGCCCCTCAATCATCTGGTGCGACAGCCGGGCCGTTCAAACCGGAGAAAAGGCCTTTGCCGAAATGGGCGAAGAATTATGCCTGAACCATTTATTGAACTCTCCCGGCAATTTCACGGCCTCAAAACTGGCATGGGTAAAAGCCAATGAACCTCATATATTCGAGCAATGTGATAAAATCATGCTCCCCGGCGACTACATCGCCATGATGCTGACTGATGAAATCACGACCTCTAACTCAGGTCTGTCAGAAGGTATCTTCTGGGACTTCCAGACCAACAGCGTATCAAAAGACCTGCTCAATTATTATGGTTTTGATGAAAGCATCATTCCCGAAATCAGACCAGTATTCAGCGAGCACGGAAAAGTAACACCGCAGATAGCCGGTATTTTAGAAATAAAGGCAGGTGTACCTGTTACCTATAAAGCAGGCGACCAACCCAATAATGCCCTTTCGTTAGATGTACTGAATCCGGGCGAAATTGCTGCTACAGCAGGCACATCCGGCGTAGTATACGCCGTAAGCGACCAGATTTCTTATGACCCCCAATCACGCATCAATTCGTTTGCGCACGTCAACCACCAGATAGGTGGCGAAAACCGGGTAGGTATCCTCCTTTGCATCAACGGCACCGGAATCCTGAACCGCTGGGTAAAAGATAATTTCGGCAAAGACCTGTCATACCCCGACATGAACACACAGGCCGGAGGGGTACCCATCGGCAGCAATGGGCTGTTGGTCATGCCTTTTGGCAATGGCGCAGAGCGTATGCTCAATAACCGCATTCTAGGGTCTTCTTTTCATAATCTTGATTTCAATAATCATTCACAGGGGCATATTTTCAGGGCAGCACAAGAGGGCATTGCCTTCTCTTTAAACTATGGTTTTGGGATCATGCAGGCCAATGGCGTAGACCCAAAGGTAATCCGGGCCGGACGAGCCAATATGTTCCTGAGCGATATTTTCAGCAATGCACTGGTTAATGTTACCAATACGCCTATCGAACTCTACGATACCGACGGAGCCAAAGGCGCAGCCCTCGGCGCAGGCTATGGTGTAAAATACTACAGCACCCCAAAAGAAGCCATGAGCAAACTCATAAAACTAAAAGTAATAGAACCCGTACAGGCCGACGTCGCCGCCTATCAGGAAGTTTACGAAAACTGGAAATCGGTTCTGGAAAGATTGATGCAGGGATGAAATACTTTAATAAATTGAATAAAGATTAAGTATCTTTATCATGCCGGAACTTTAACAAATAATACTTGTGTATTATTTATGTGTTTAGAAAATTTGTGTAATTTGCAATATATAAATGAAGCAATATGGCAAAAGTAGAAAGCCCAGCAGATCGATATGTTCGTTTACTCAAGGAGAGGCATGAACAGATTACATCATCGCCTGAAAAATCAAAGCAGTTTTTACTAAGTATTGGCTTAAAGGTAAAAGACGTAGCAAAAAATACTGATTCTATTAAAAGTTCCAAGGAACGTAGTCTAAGCAAGGCAAAGTAGTTTATTCCAGTATATTTTAAATGTATTTTCATAAAACAAGTTTTGTTCTAGGATTTCATGGTTGTGATGAAAGTACCCGGGATGCATTGCTTAAAGGTGAGATAGAGTTACAGTATAGTACCAATGAATGGGACTGGCTCGGACATGGTATGTATTTTTGGGAATCAAGTCCGCTTCGGGCACTGGAATATGCTACAGAATTAAAAGATAAACCTCATAGAACAGCCGGTAAAATAGTAAACCCCTCAGTGATTGGTGCAATAATTGACCTAGGAAACTGCTTTGACCTTCTTCAACACGAGAATCTAAAAATTCTCAAAGAAACCTACTAAACGCTTCAATTAACCTATCACAGTTCAGGAGGTAAACTGCCTGAAAATAGAATCAGCAAAGGAACAGGTGAGATTCTCATCAGAAAACTGGACTGCCTGCTAATCAACGCAGTACACGAATATAAAGAAAAACTTGATATAGACGAACTTTATGATAGTGTGAGAGGTGTGTTTTTTGAAGGTCAGGAACTATACCCAAATGCTGGTTTCAGAGAAAAAAATCATGTACAGATATGCGTCAGGAATCCTAATTGCATAAAAGGGTACTTTCTGCCAAGAGAATTAGACACAAGATATAGAATACCTTAATTTTACCAAGCAGTTCTTCCATATCAGGATATTAAAAAAATCCTAAAAATCACCCAAATAACAAAAATCTTCAATTCTTTTAATTACATTCGCAGCAGAAAAAATAGTATGTTTGCATACAATAAATGTATGGTCTTCCGACAATTATTTCTGTAGTAAACAGCCTGTTTTCTCGTAAACTATTAACCAAATTCCTGCCTTTTCAATACTGAATC
>CALRLN020000597.1:0-3370 GCA_943368675.1 Chitinophaga pinensis
GGTGGTACCTGATTCATTTTGCTCAAATCATTCAGATCATCACCAGATAATTTTCCAACCAGCAATAATTTAAGCCAGTCTATCAATTCGCTTGTTGAAGGCCTTTTTTTCAGGTTTTTTATTTCTCTGATACCGAAAAAAGTCTTTAATGCATTAGCAAGAAGTGTTTCCTCCAGTCCCGGGTAATGCACATCAACAATTTGCTGCATGGTTTCTTTATCAGGAAAACGGATAAAATGGAAAAAGCAGCGACGTAGAAAGGCATCAGGAAGTTCTTTCTCGTTATTTGATGTGATGATGATAATCGGTCTGTATTTTGCTTTGATGGTTTGTTTTAGTTCATAGCAATAAAACTCCATACGGTCGAGTTCCTGCAACAAATCGTTCGGAAATTCTATGTCAGCTTTATCAATTTCATCAATTAATAGTACACTTTGTTCATCAGTATCAAAGGCTTCCCAGATTTTTCCTTTCTTGATATAATTTCCGACATAATTCACTCTGTCATCACCCAACTGGGAATCACGCAAGCGAGAAACGGCATCATATTCATATAATCCCTGCTGTGCTGTTGTGGTAGATTTGATATGCCAGGCGTACAATTGCATTTTCAAGGCTCTGGCTACCTCAAAGGCCAATAGTGTTTTGCCGGTGCCAGGTTCACCCTTTATTAATAAAGGTCTTTGCAGAGCTATAGCAGCATTTACTGCTGTCTGGAGCTCGCGGGTAGCCACATAATCTGCTGTTCCTGAAAAACTGTTATTTTTATCAGAATTACCTGCCATAATATTTAGATTACTCCTCCTCGCTTGTGAAACTATATAGGGTCGGATCAAGTTTTAATGACCCACCTTTGAAATCATTCACAAAATCTGTAATTACTTTTTCATCAATCTCCTCTACATTAAGGGCAATGTCGAGTCCTATACCATACTCAAAATCTTCGTCTATCTCAACGAATTCAGATACCTGAATCACCTCTTCTTCTTCCAGTTCTTCAATAATTTCTTCCAGCATCAGCTCCATGTCCTCATTAACTTTGTAGTTTGGTTTGCGTTTGTCTACTTCTACGTAATTGGGGTATGATTTCTTCATCCTGTTTTCCGCCTCTTCAAAAACCAGGCTGCTATGATTCAAGCGCAGGGTGCTCATCACGGCGTCAAAAATTACCTCTTCACCATTATGCATACCTACAAACTGAAAATGAGCAAATTCACCTGAATCATTCATGCCGTCCTCATCCTCAACTATCACATAATTCTGTCCTTCCTGTGCGCACTCGGCTTTTAGTTCGGCTATTTCCTGCGGATCAAATCCTTCGTTTTTCATATTTTAAAATTGAAAATAAATAAATTGTGAATTGTTATAAACGCCATAGCATAAAATCATGAACAGAATCAGATAATATGCTCCCCATCTTTGCCAGCGCGGTTTTGCATCTATCCACTCAGATAAATTCTTACCTCTCTGCAACCATTGGACACCCTCCATAATCAAAAACGAAATAATAATTAAATATAGATCATTTTTGCCTATCATGTATATGACATGGTCTAAAGAATGTGAGCTGCTTTTGAAAATATTCCGAGCAATATATATAGCATCTGCATTGGTATTTGCCCTGAAAAAAATCCAGGCAAAGGCTACCAATACAAAAGTAATCAGGCCATGTAGTATTTTCTGCGGAATAGATGCCCGGCTAAATGAAGTTTTAACGCCGGTGATTTTCTTTTGAAAAGATTCTGTTAACTGTCCTATAACCAGATAAAAGCCATGTAATGCTCCCCATATTACATAATGCCAGTTGGCACCATGCCATAAACCACTAACCATAAAAACAAAAAAACGGTTAAAATACTGCCGGGGTTTAGAGACCCGATTTCCGCCTAGTGGAATATATAAATAGTCTCTGAACCAAGTTGAAAGCGAAATATGCCATCGGCGCCAGAACTCGCTTACAGATTTTGACAGATACGGCCTGTCAAAGTTTTTCATCAGATTAAAGCCCATCACACGTGCTGAACCCAGGGCAATATCTGAATAGCCGGAGAAATCACAGTAAATCTGAAAGGTAAAGAAAATAGTAGCGACTATAAGGGGCAAGCCCTGATATTCATTAGGGTTGTTATAAACCAGATTAACAAACTTTGCCAGTCTATCGGCTATCACTACTTTTTTGAACATTCCCCATAGCATTAACCGAAGCCCGCTAATTACTCTTTCATAATCAAACTCATGTTTTTCGTAGAACTGGTGAATGACATTCTGCGGCCTTTCAATCGGGCCTGCCACTAATTGCGGATAAAACATTACATATAAGGCATAAATGCCAAAGTGCCGTTCAGCTTTCTGATTTCCTCTATAAACCTCAATTGTATAACTCATAGCCTGAAAGGTATGGAAAGACAAACCAATTGGTAGAATAATATTCCAATAAGGCAACAGATCATCAGGGTTGATTTTATATAAAACAGCATTAAAGTTTTCTATGAAAAAATTGTAATACTTAAAAACCGCCAGCACTCCGATGTTGGCCACAAGACTCATTATCAAAGCCCACTTTCTTCGTTTCCCATGCGATTGCTCAATCCAGATTCCGGCGAAATAATCAATAATAATGGTAAAGAAAAGAATAAGAATATAGTAGGGAATAAAAAAACTATAGAAAATACAACTTGCCACCAATAAATGGAACCAGCGGAATTTGTGTGGCAATGCAAAATACAGGAGTGTTACAACAGGGAAAAATATTAAAAACTCAAGCGAATTAAAAAGCATCTTGCGGGTGTTCAAAGTTCGAGACCCAAAGGTCTTGCTTTAATATCAAATATTAAAATAAATTTCATTTTTTTAAGGCCATGAATTGCATGCTGAATCTATTCTTTAAAGTCATCACAATATTTCCAGTTGGACGCACATATATCACCATACATTCTAAGAATCAGAAGCTTTTTATCTGCGATATAAATAGGCAAAAGGCCTGACTTTCATCAGACCTTTTGCCTATTTTAGAATAATTTCCTATCTAAATCAAAGTTCTCGAGATAATCAGAAACCCTTTTCACGAACTGCCCTCCTAATGAGCCATCAACCACACGATGATCATAAGAATGAGAAATGATCATTTTTTGTCGTATACCAATGGTATCTCCGTATGGTGTTTCTATTACTGATACCTTTTTCTGAATTACACCAAAGGCTAGTATCGATACCTGGGGCTGCATAATAATTGGTGTTCCGGCAATATTACCAAACGAACCAATATTGGAAACCGTTAATGTACCATCTGATAAATCATCTGCCTTTAGTTTATTCGCTCTTGCTCGGCTAGCCAATTCATTTACTTTTTTTGTAAGACCAATTAAGCTAT
>CALRLN020000598.1:0-3369 GCA_943368675.1 Chitinophaga pinensis
TCCTGATTGCCTCTCTGGGGCATTTAGGTGATGCGCTCACGGTTACCTACCTTTTCCCTCTGATTAAGAAAAAGTATCCCGACGTAAAAATTGATTTGTTAGCGCCTAAATGGTGTGAACCCGTCAATAAATACAATCCTTATATCGACCGCACCATTTATATTAATCATTATCAGACCAACCGTAAGAAAATTTCGCGTTGGCAGAAAATCAAAGAACATTATCAGACATTCAGAGAAGCGCTGCCGCTGCTTCAGCAGTATTCTTACGATTATTATATAGACATCCGTTATAGTGATGCGGTAGCACATTTTGTATTGCCATTTATTGAGGTAGGTAAAGCCTATGGGTTTGCCAGACGTGGACTTGGAGGGTTGCTCGACAAAGAATTCGATGTGCCTCAACATGAGTTTCACCATTTTGATATGTATTTCATGCTCCTGCATGAAATCGGTGTGAGTGGCACTCTGGCTGATGTAGAGCCCTATTTTCCGATTTCACCGGATACTTCATTAGAAAAAATCAAGAGCAAAATCAGCTTGCCCCGAGGAGCATATCTGATGGTATTCCCCGAATCAGGTGGCGAACATAAGCAGCTTTCTCCTGCTTTCTGGGCATCTCTTCTGGATGAAATTCTGGAAAAAACCGGATATTATATTCTATTCTGCGGACAAACAGGTCTTTCAAAGCAAATATGGGATTTAATCAGTTTGCCGACAGCCAATAGAGTGATTGATACATCAGGCAAAATCAATATTCATGAAATAGCGCTTTTGTCTCAAAAAGCAGTCTATGCGCTTACACTTGATTCTTTCCCGGAGCATCTGTGCTGCATCTTTTCCAGAACCATTTCCGTCTATAAAGGCACAGGCTATCCATTTTTCCCATTAGCCAATCTCCCGGTCTTTCTGATTCACAATCACCTGCCAAGCGTAGGGCTGCCTTTTGACCGTGATAATGTAGAATTGGTCTATCAGGAAAACGTAGAAACACCGGAAGTAAAAGAGTTGATAGTAAACAAGATTAATCAGGCAATTATACATGAATAAAATTGTATTAGATGGCTCCGTCTTAGGTCTGGGTTTCTTTCATGAGCAATCCCGCACGGGTGTGTATCGTGTAGCCGAAAACCTGCTTAAAGGACTGGCAGAAAGCAGCACCATTCAATTGACAGTTGCCAATACCCATCACCTGCCTGAAACCATAGCGTATCTGGATAGTTTTTACACAAAGACCCCTGTTCTGATTGCCAATAAACCTGAAGACATGAAATATGCCCATTTTGAAAACAACATTGTTTCGGCATTTGCTTACAGGTCTTTGCCACAAAAAATACTCAGAGAGATTTTTACTCGTCTGAGAGCCCGTTTCAAGCCTTTTTACCAACTGGATGCAGCTACACTAGGAGCCTATGATATTTATCATTCGCCTTTTCTGCCCATTCCTCAGGAACTAAAAGGACTATCTAAACCAAAGAAAGTAATCACCATTCATGATTTGATTCCGCACCTGTTCCCATCTTATTTCGGTGAGTGGAATGTGCGCATCATGAAAGAAATACTGGCTTCCATTGATGCTGATACCTACCCTGTCTGCGTATCAGAAGCAACCAAAAACGATTTATGTGAAGCAACAGGCATTTCGCCCGACAAGGTTTTTGTGGTGCATCTGGCAGCATCAGAAGATAAATTCTACCAGGTACGTGACAATGAAGAAATAGAACGCATATTACAGAAATATAATATCAATATTCATAAAAAATACCTACTGTCGCTGGCTACACTCGAACCACGAAAAAATATTGAGCGCACCATCCGTAGTTTTCTGAAACTGATACAGCAGGAAAAAATAGACGATTTAAACCTTGTGCTGGTGGGTACAAAAGGATGGGATTTTGAAACAATTTTTGCTGAAATCAAGGCTAACCCTATACTGAAAGAAAAAATCATTGTGACAGGCTTTGTGGCTGATGAAGACTTAGCGGCTTTATATTCGGCAGCAATGGCTTTTGTGTATCCTTCTCTCTATGAAGGCTTTGGCTTACCACCTTTAGAAGCCATGCAATGTGGCACGCCTGTAATTACCTCTGATAAAAGTTCTTTACCCGAAGTGGTTGGAGATGCCGGAATACTGGTTGAGCCTACTGACGAAAATGCCATTGCCGAGGCAATGCTCAAACTATACTCTGACAAAAGCTTACGTCTTACCCTAAGCAAAAAAGCCATTTTACAGGCACAGAAATTCTCCTGGAAAAAATTTACTGAAAAGCATATTCAGATTTATCAGCAAATTTCTTAATCTTGTATAGACAAGTATTTTTCAACCTGATATAAACTATGTTCTTTTCCAGGAAAGCCTCTGCTATCTTTCCAGTTAGCCTTGCATTAGTGTTGGCTACTGCCTTTACCCCCGAACCTGATGATGATAAAAATAAACTCTACGTACCAGACGACCTGGAGGTCACGCTTTGGGCAGAAACGCCAATGCTGCATAATCCGACCAATATGGATGTAGACTACAAGGGTCGAATCTGGATAACCGAAGCAGTAGATTACCGGAACTTCAATACCAAACCCGGGGAGCGCGTCAATAATGAACAAAAAGGTGATCGCGTGGTGATTCTGGAAGATACCAATGGTGATGGAAAGGCGGATAATTCTAAGGTTTTTGTGCAGGATAAAGACCTGGTGGCACCACTAGGCATTGCAGTAATCGGGAAAAAAGTAATTGTTTCCGCAGCTCCAAATCTTATAGTATTTACGGATGAAAATAGTGATGATATACCCGATAAAAAGGAAATTCTGTTAACCGGATTTGGAGGTGTTGACCACGACCACTCGCTTCATTCACTTACTGCCGGGCCTGATGGTAACTGGCATTTTAATACCGGCAATGCAGGGCCTCATCATGTTACTGACAAAGGTGGCTGGACTCTCCGCTCAGGAAGCTCTTATTACGGAGGTACGCCTTATAACAAGTCTAATCAGGGCAATCAGAAATCAGACGACGGAAGAATATGGGTAGGTGGTCTGGCTTTAAGAATGGATACTGAAGGCAAAAATCTGAAAGTAATGGGGCATAATTTCAGAAATAGTTATGAAGTAGGGCTGGATTCTTATGGCAATATGTGGCAGAACGACAACGACGACCAGGTAATTACCTGCCGTGTCAGTTATCTGATGGAAGGGGGGAATGCCGGCTATTTCAGTGCAGATGGTACCCGATTCTGGCAGGCAGACCGCCGCCCCGGACAGGAAATGTTCACCGCACACTGGCATCAGGACGACCCGGGTGTGCAGCCTGCTATTGATAACACCGGGGCAGGTTCACCAACGGGTATTGCTTTTTATGAGGGCGATGCGCTTGGCG
>CALRLN020000599.1:0-3366 GCA_943368675.1 Chitinophaga pinensis
GATCTGGCAGAAATCTATGAAAACAAAAAACAATTTGCTAAAGCTATTGAATATAGAAAACTGAGCCTTGAATACGCTAAAAGATCAGGTTGGATGGAAATGATTTCGCGGGCAGAAAATCATATCTATCAAACATATGAAATGGCAGGCGATAGCGGCAATGCCCTGAAATACCTGAAAGAATATAAAATCCATGAAGATAGCCTGGGTAGAGTAGCAGTGAAACAGAAATACGCCGAACTGGAAGCAGACTATAATTTTGCAAAACAACAAACCCGTATCAAGACGCTCGAATACGAAGCACTGAAACAAGCCGATGAAAAGAAAAGTCTGGTAGGTATCGGCCTTATTTTCAGCCTTATAGCGGGTCTTATTCTGATGGTGTATGTCTTCAGAAACAATAAACAGTTGAAACAAATCAATGCCGAACTGGTGCAAAAAAATGAAGAGATACAAGGCGCACTATTAAAAGGGCAAACCATCGAACGCAAACGTGTGGCAAGCGAATTGCATGATAATATTTCGGCAAAAATAGCAAGTCTACGATGGCGCCTGGAAGCAATTACACCAGGTTTTCAGACCGAGAAGGAGAGTAGGATTTTTGCTTCTACTGTAGAGGCACTATCAGAAGTCTATACCGACATTCGTTTGCTTTCGCATAATTTACTCCCTGCCGAACTCGAACTCCAGGGCCTTGCCAGGGCATTGGAGAGTATGGTAAAAGAAATTAATTCATTAGGTAAAACAAACTTCTCCTTGAATATATCTACCCATAACGAGCGCTTTGCTAATAAGATAGAATATGAACTGTTTAGCGTGATACTCGAACTCTCTAATAATATCCTCAGGCATTCACAAGCGCCGGAAGCAGATATTTCTTTAACACAACGTGCCGATAAACTGCATCTGGTTATAAAAGATAATGGCATAGGTATTTCCGAAAAAACATCCAGACATAGCATGGGTTTAACTAATATCAAAACCCGGGTAGCTTCGCTGAATGGGAAAATTGATTTTGTAAGTGTGCCCGAAAAAGGAACTGAAGTAGTAGTAGAGGTGCCCATAGGATAAAAATCAGACGAGCTTATTATTAATGGCATACATAACAATGCCGATGGAGTTTTTAACCCCCAGTTTTTTCAATATATTATGCCTGTGGGTTTCTACCGTGGCCGGGCTAATATAAAGTTTTTCAGCAATCTGGTTAGTTGATAGCTCCCTGGCAATCAGACGGATAATTTCCAGTTCGCGTTCAGTCAATAGCCCCTGGGTATTAGATTCCTGCACCAGGTCGCCTATTTTTTTATCTCTGTTTAATAATTCAAACACAACTGATTCACTATAATATTTTTCTCCGGAAGCAATGGTTTGCAGCGCTCTCTGTAGCTCAGCTTTGCCTGCTTTTTTCATCACATAGCCCGCTACTCCTGCTCCAAAAGCTTCTTTGATAGTCTCGGCATCTTCCGATACAGTCAGTAATAAAACCTTTATGTGCGGAAAACGCCTTTTTATCTCTCTGGTCATTTCTATGCCATTGAGTCCGCCCATATTATAATCAGATAAAATTGCATCAATATTACTGTTTTCGGCTAAAGCATTCAGCACTTCAGTACCACTGCCATAGGTGCCAATCACCTCATGCTCTGGCATAGTCGAAATCAGCATTTCAAGGCTATCCAGTATAAATTTGTGATCATCTGCAATCAATATACGCATACTACATAGGGTTGAGATATGCTATTCAGGGCATTATTAAAGCAAATATGCGTATTTTCACTCAAAAGAAAGAAGATATCACCGTAATTGTTGGAGTATTCTACCTGTGGCGCAAACCTCCGGTTCGCAGTGTCGTAGAAATGGATACATCTCCTATTTGGTAAAATACCTATCTATTTGCTACAAAAAACGCGAACTGGAGGCTCGCGCCACACGAAAAACTGTTAAAAAAACTTAAATCTAATCTATCTACGAAAAATTTCGTAATAAAATTTGGAAATCTAATTTCTTTCCTCTTACATTTGTTACGAAATCATTCGTAGATGTCCGATTCAGGTCAAACTGATGAAATAATTAGTATAAATTTAAAAATTATGGAAAAGCAAACAAATATCAAGCCCACCGAGTCTGAACTGGAAATCTTACAGATTTTGTGGGCTTTAGGTAAAGCAACAGTCCGACAGGTAAACGACGAGCTTTCAAAGACCAGAGAGGTAGGCTACACTACTACCCTCAAACTCATGCAGATTATGTTTGAAAAACACCTGGTAAGCCGCACAGATGAGGGCCGTTATCATGTTTATGTAGCTGCAGTGGGCGAAGAACCCACACAGCACATGCTCCTCGACAAATTCATTGGTACTACTTTCCGTGGCTCAGCAACCAGAATGGTTATGCAGGCACTGGGTAATCAACAGGTGAGTAAAGAAGAATTAGAGGAAATTAAGAAATTGATTGATTCTATCGAAAAAGGACAATAACCTATTCAGAAACAATAAAATACGTACATTAAATTATGAAAAAGCTTTTTGATTTTACTGCCGGAATTCCCGAAAACATCAGTTCAGCCTTAGGCTGGACACTCATTCACTCATTATGGCAGGGGCTTGCCATTTTGGTGGCCTTTAGTATTCTGCGTCATATTTTCAAAACTTCTAATGCTCGTTACTGGCAAGGCATAGGGGCATTAAGTTTACAGCTTATCAGTGCAATTATTACATTCGCAATAGTATATCAGCCAGCAGAGATTGCAGCGAACGGAAAGCAAAAATTTACCGCCTTCTTCATACAGAATGCTGCAACAAATTTAGAGGGTGTCTCTGTATTTGCTAAATCAAAACTGACGCTCATTCAACAGGCAGAAATATTCATTCAGAATAACCTCGACACTTTTGTTTTGTTCTGGTTTATAGGCGCCAATCTTCTACTGGTGCGTCTGATTATTGGCTTTGTATATGTGCAACAACTAAAGGTTCAAAAAATCAGCCCTGTGAGAGACGAAGTAATGGCTATTATGGAAGAATTGCAGGAAAAAATTCAACTGAATATACCTATCCGCCTGTTCGAATCTGCCAAAGCTGTGGTACCTATGACTATCGGCTGGATAAAACCCATTATCCTGCTTCCGGCAGGTATCATGTCAGGGCTTAGCATTACGCAACTGGAGGCAGTTTTGGCGCATGAACTGGCACATATTAAGCGCTACGATTACCTGATTAACATCTTTCAGAGTTGCATCGAAATATTGTTTTTCTATCATCCTGCTACCTGGTTTATCTCGGCACAGGTGCGTGACGAAAGAGAAAACTGCTGTGATGATTTTGCAGTAGAAATCTGTGGCGACAGACTGGTATTGGCCAGGGCATTAAC
>CALRLN020000600.1:0-3365 GCA_943368675.1 Chitinophaga pinensis
GAATAGACAGATAACTCGCATGCTTTCCGTTAATACGCACAATATTGGTTGGGTCGGCAAAAGAGTCAGATATTTTGCCGATGTCTTCAATCTTAATAGTTTGTCCGTTAATTACCTTCACCGGAATATCATAAAACTGGTCAAGGGTATTCGGGCTGGCATTCAGGGCTATGTTATATTCTGTTTTCCCCATTTTAGCTGTACCAGCCGGAAGAATAACGTTTGAGGTTTGCAAGGCGGTAATCACATCGGCTGCTGAAAGACCCTTGGCCGTTAATTGGGCAGGGTCAATGTCGATATTAATCTGGCGTTGTTTACCCCCATAAACCCCAGGAGTTTGCAGGCCGGGAATGGTAAATAGCCGAAGACGTAAAAAGTTATTGGTATAATCGGCCACGGCATCTTCTCCCATTGTATTACTGGAGATAATCATGTGTAATACGGGCAAGTTCGAGGCATTATAGGGTAACAATACAGGCGGTTGCATACCCGGAGGCATCTGACGCAATGCCGTAGAAGATACCGCCGAAATCTGGGCTAAGGCTTGTCCTAAATCTGTACCCGGCTGAAAATATACACGTAATAAACCAATACCCGGAATAGAACTTGATTCAATACGTGATACCCCCTGTACCTGTGAGGAAATTCCGCGTTCGTTATTAATAACCACCCGACGTTCCATATCCTGTGCCGAAAGACCAGGGTAAGCCCAGACAATATTCACAACCGGTATGTCAATTTTCGGAAAAATATCCGTTTGCATCGAACGGATTGCCATAACACCTCCGAGCATCATCAAAAAAGCCATGACTGCAATGGTATAGGGGCGATTGAGTGCTAATCGAACAATCCACATAAGAATGTTTGTGTTTTAGTATAAATAATTGATAGCTGCTTAATGATTCATTATTGAGGGCATCATCCCCCACACAGCTAAATTTTCCTGTAAATGCGATTCCGAAGAAGTACCCGGAATCGGAATAATATTGGGTGATTTTTCAAGCAGCCAGAGTAAGGATAATTGCGGTAATGTTATACCCATTTCGGTAGCTTTCTGCTGGTACTTAGGTGCTTTTTCGGTATCAATCATGGCTGTAGGGCAGTAGGCTATGAAAGCAATATTGTCGTTGGCGCACGCCTGGGCAAATTTCAGGTGTGTCTGGTTGGAAATACTCAATGATTGCTGAACTGAGGCTATAGAAGTAATACCCTGCGCCAGTCGTAACTGTTCCGGTTTGATGTTCGATAAACCAATCTCACGTATCTTACCTTGTTTTTTCAGGGTAGCAAGCATCCATACTGATTCTTCAATGGGTACCTCGGGGTCTACGTGGTCTAACTGATACAAATCAATGGTTTCAACATTCAGGCGTCGCAGACTGGCTTCTACGGTAGTTTTAAGATAGCCGGGCTTGCCGCTGGCAAACATTTTTCCCGGAGCATATTTAACGGAACCTCCTTTCGTGCCCACAATTACATCTTTTCTGAAAGGTTCTATAGCTTCTGCCAGAATCAGTTCCGAACAACCCGGTCCGTAAGCGTCGGCTGTATCGAAGAAATTGACACCTAATTCATAGGCCTTTCTTATTACCTTAATTACGGCTTGCCGATCGGCAGGCTCTCCCCACGAACCTACACCCGTGGTAGCACGCATGGTACCGAGGCCAATCCGATTAACAGCCAGAGAGCTTCCGATAATAAATTGCTTATTAAGAACTTCCATGAATATATCATTGGTAAATTAAGCCACAAAGTTCTGTCAGGCAAGGTAGAGAAACACGGTAAGTTTTGCAGGAAGAATGGTAAAAATCGAAGATATAGGGGGTGAAATGGGGTTGATTATATAATTATAACAAGATTGTGTATAAATTAATACCTGAATGGATATGCTGATATTAATATGTATGTATTCAGCATACATCCTATATGCTTTGCGTTCTATACTCCCTTGGAAGCTTCCCAGTGGATTTTTTGAAGAATTTGGTAAAATTAGTCGGTTCGTCGAAACGTAAACGATACGCGATTTCGGTTACCGAAAACTCAGTGGTATGCAATAAAGATTTTGCCTCAAAAATCAATCTTTCATTAATTAACTGCTTGGCTGATTTGCCTAATTCTTTTCTTAGCGTATTACTCAGATGGCTGGGATGCACATTCAGTTGTTCGGCAAATTCATTCACGGTAAACACTTTTCCGGTTCTTCCTTTTGAGAGTAATAAAAAGTGTTCTTCCAGCAAGCGTTCAAATGCTCTGCTTAGTCTTACGTTTTTAGTATATTCAGTAATGGCATGTGTGTGTGCCGTGTAAGTCTCTTGCGCTTTAATAAAATAGATATGTAGCAGATGGCGCATTACTTCCCATCGGGACGCAGCATTGCAGTTCACCTCTTTTAGCATTAATTCAAATAAATCTACAAATGGCTGCTGTTGTTCAGGAGATAAATCAAATACTGCTCTACCCTCTAACTGAAACATAGGCAAATCACGTATGGTTTGTAGGCCTTCAGGTGTAGAAGCAAAGAAACTTTCGTTAAAAAAACAGATATAACCCGTCAGGTCTTCTAAGCGGTGATATTGATGTAAATGCCAGGGACTCAGAAAATACAGTGTACCGGCTTGCATCAGAAAATCAGAAATACCTACTTTAAAGGCCAGTTTGCCGCTTGTAACAAGGGCAAAGACATAGCAGTCGCTGCGGTAAACAGGGCTGATGGCAGGTCTTGTCCGCATAGATTCTTCAAATCGGTATAGCTGAAAATCGGGCGAGTGAGGGTCAGGCAAACCCAAAGCCTGCATCAGTTTTGTGATGCCAATAAAGACTTCAAAATCAGGCGTTTTCACAAAAAAACTTTAATTGCCCAAAAGTACAAATAGAATCTCTATCAATGGTTAAAAATTCCTTAAATTCGTCCTTGAAAATCTTGATTTGCTCATGGTTTTTTACCGTTCATACTAATTGCGGTATTTTTTTTGCCAAGTATCTTGCATTGCATAGTACCTTATATTATCTTTGTATCATTAATTCCAGCAGGAAATGCTTTAAACGATATAGATAATATGGATTTAGAAAACGCCCAAGTGCAGATGCGAAAAGGGATATTGGAGTACTGCATCTTACACATAATTTCGAGGGGCGAGATTTACGCCTCCGAAATTCTAGACGAACTTATCAATGCCAGAATCATGGTTGTTGAGGGTACGCTCTACCCCCTGCTTACCCGGCTGAAAAACTCGGGTCTGCTTGACTATAAATGGGTTGAATCAACTTCAGGCCCACCAAGAAAGTACTATGTATTAACTGACACAGGACAATTGTTTTTAGATAATCTTAATAGTACATGGAATGAGCTTTCGGAATCGGTAACA
>CALRLN020000601.1:0-3362 GCA_943368675.1 Chitinophaga pinensis
GAAAATTCTTTTAAGAATAGTACCGGAAGTGATCAAGACAATGAATCGAAGAGATGGGAAGAGACTAAACACTCTCATTCGACTGAAAGGGACTTGCTGATAAATTTCAGTGGAAGTAGCCTGTCAAAGAGCGACTTCGTGGGTGTTACTGCCCATAATAGGAAATTTTATGGAAGCGATTTGGGTGGTTCAAACTTTTCAGGAGCAGACCTGACCGGCAGTTCATTTATTGGGAGTGATGTACATGAAGCCAATTTTGATGGCACGAATATGACCGACTGTAGCTTATCGGCCAGTGATCTCACTTGTGCAAGTTTCAACAAAACTATTCTTGTGCGGACCTCATTCAGCGCTTCAGATTTGACTGGGGCGAAATTCACCGATGCAGAGCTAATTGAAGTAAAACTAACTGCAACTGATTTGAGTAAGTCAATCTTTGAAAATTGTATCTTTAATGGTGTTGATTTTAAATCTTCTGACTTGCATGGTATATGCTTTGACCGACAGACCTTTATCGGTGTCAGATTTGACAAAGCAGAGTTGAGCGAAGCCACATTTAATGGTGCAACACTCAGAAATGTATCTTTCCGCTCTTCATTTGCTTTAACTAACAAATATTATCGCTAAATTAATACCATCTCCTTTGATGGAGCCATGATAGACAAACTCACGTACGCAGCACTTAAAGGCCTGGGAGCAGATTTAGCAAAGGCAACGATTATTTAGTAATTTACGGGATGTAGAAGCCTTCAGTATCTCTTCCTTGCAAAATGCGAAATCCTCATCCACCGATTCAGCAATTGAAAGTGTTTTTTATTGTCTGAAAAATTTCAAAATAATTTGCCCGAAAATTTGCGTAACCAGATGGCTTCATATATTTGCAACCAATTGGTTGCTATATAGTCTCAGAAAAAACAACTCATATAACGAATTGTCAGACAAGACCCTTCTTTATGAGGTTTAAGAAACCAAAGTGCATTTGATTTTGGTCAAAGTAATAATTGAGAGATTTTAGCTTAAATAAAAGACAAAATATTATTAAAGATTAAAAACACAGCAAAATGAAAAATGACTTGTTATTTAATTTTACGGTGAACAAAGAGAATAATACTGTAAATGTAAAACGCGAGTTTGTAGCAAGCCTCGGTTTGGTGTGGGATGCCTGGACTAAAGCAGAAATTCTGGATCAATGGTGGGCACCGAAGCCATGGAAAGCAGAAACAAAACAACAGGATTTCACTGAGGGAGGTACCTGGTTATATGCGATGGTAGGTCCGGAAAACGAAAAGCATTGGGCCAAAGCCGAATACAAGGCTATTGATGCTAAGAAATTACTATCGTGGCTAGATGCCTTTTGTGATGAAAATGGGGCTGAAAATCCAGCTATGCCTCGCTCTCTCTGGACAAATACTTTCATTGAAGATAATGGTATTACAACTGTGTCTGTGTCTATAAAACATAATAACTATAAAGATATAGAGACAATACTGGAAATGGGCTTTAAAGAAGGCTTTACAATGGGCCTCACTAATCTCGAAGAATTATTGTCAAAATCCGGCAAGTGATCAAGCCTGAGAAAATGGCAGAACTGATTCTGATGTCAATTAATAAAACGGTTTAGGAAAAATTACCAAAAGAAAAACGAGAGGCATTAATCCTCTCGTCCTTCTTTTCTATTGGCATCGGCCATACGTACGATTTTTGGCGTAAACTTAGCTAATACCTCAATAAGGTCAGTTTGAGAAGCAATTACAGTTTCGATATTTTTATAAACCATAGGCGCTTCGTCCAAATCCCCCCCTATCAATTGTACTTCTTTTTCTTCCAGTACTTTCTTCATGGCATTATGGGTAATAGAATTCAAAGCCTTTGTTCTTGACATCAAACGCCCTGCTCCATGAGAAGCTGAATTTAATGAATCAGCTAACCCTTTACCTCGAACTACAAAACCCGGCTCGGTCATTGACCCCGGAATAATGCCCAGGTCATCAGGACCTGCCGGAGTAGCTCCTTTTCTATGAACTATCACTTCAGTACCATCAGCCAAGGTTTCCTTCCATGCAAAGTTGTGGTGATTTTCAACCATTTTAATGGGCTGTTCACCAAGCATTCTTGCTATTTTTTTATGAATTTCATGGTGATTAGCTGAAGCATAATCTCCTGCTAAATTCATAGCAATCCAGTACTCTTGTCCTTCCTGTGTATTCATATCCAACCAGGCCAGGTGCGCCGCTTCTTTTGGTAGTTTTGTTCTTTGCATAGCCAGTTTAGAGTAATAGCCAGCCACAGCACCACCAAAACCCCTTGAACCTGAGTGAGACAAAAGCGCCAGATACTCACCCTTTGGTATAGCCAATAAATCATCATCGGCAAATACCTCTACAATCCCCCACTCTACAAAATGGTTTCCTGTGCCTGAGGTTCCTAATTGTCTGTAAGCCTTATCTTTTAAATCGCGAATAATCTTCGTAGCTGTCCACTCGGCCTTATCCATCACGCTTTCATCAAACTTATGCGCGGTTTCTCCACCTATTCCGAATTTGGTGTTTTCTACCAATGTACGCTTCAATAAATGCGGTTGGCGTTTGAAGTAATCACTTCTTATATCGAATATTGACAGGCACATACGGCAGGCAATATCTACCCCAACCGCATACGGTATTACCGTATTGCTGGTAGTAGCCAATACACCTCCTATTGGCAAGCCATAGCCCTGATGGGCATCTGGCATTAGCGCCCCTGCCACAGCAATAGGCAAACTCAAAGCGGTTTCCATTTGCTTTAAAGCGCCTTCCTCAATATGCTCGGCACCATAAACCTGATAAGGCAAGACGTTCGTTCTTAAATCAAAAGCAACTGTTTTTTGCTTTTCTTTTTCCTCCATTTCGTATATGGCAGGTTCAGGTGGCAGATAGGCTCTCCCTATTTCGGTAAGTTCTACTTTTTTACCCTGTTTTTCTAATTCAAAAATTTCTTTGGCCAGATTAGTCACTTTATTTTTTGAATAGGCAAATTTCCTGGGATTATCCAGCATTTGAGCAAATAGACTTAATACTTTCTCTTTTGGATAATCTGCCTTTTGGCATAGCCCCGTGGCTATTCTTAAGAAATTCCCGTGCAAATTTTCAGGTATGGTACCTAAAGCTAATATTTCTTCTAATAAAATTGTTGTTTCCATTTAATGGTGTTTTTGGTAGGGGCAGAAAATTTTCTACCCCTACTGTAGGTCTAATTTTTCACAAAAATCTGCTTCAACTGGTCGAGAATCTGCCCATTACCTGAAACTGAAATGTTATTGATTTTATCTGCGATTTTCTCTACATATTCCATCTCTTTCAATTTCCATAAGGTTTCGTTTTCTT
>CALRLN020000602.1:0-3334 GCA_943368675.1 Chitinophaga pinensis
ACTACGGCTAATTTAAAAGCATAACTGTAATCTTTCTGTGTACGCTTAACGTACTGGCTTTCAATGGTTTCTTTCATAACATTACTTTTATTGTAACGCTATTTCAGGACGTGACAGGGGGACGAAAAAAAAGCTCTTCCAATTATTTGGCAAGAGCTTTTTTAATCCCCCTTTAGGGGTTAGGGGCTAAATATCATTTCCCTACCGAAATCATATTGGCAAATAAACGGTAGGCTCCCGGCACACCGGCCGGTAATTCTCTGAAAAAGGCCAGACCAGTAAATACAAAGTTGCCTTTACCATATCTTGCATAAAGCACGCTTCCCTCCTCTTCTCTTTCGTTGGTATCATGCATCGAGAAAATCGTTTCGTATTCTTTTGCCCATTTATCAGCAAAGTATAAGCCTCTTTCCTGAATCCAGCCTTCAAAATCCTTTGCAGTAATCTTATTGGGTGTATTCAATAAAGGATGCGTTGGCATCAGAATTTTTACTTCTGCATTTTCATCTGTTACTCTTCCACGACCAATACCGAAATTATAAGGCCCTATTTCTTTCACTTTCGAGGTACCATAAAAAGCATTGGTTTGATATTGTGTAACAACGGTTCCGCCATCCTTCACATAATCCATGAGTTTATCCTGATAGAATTTCAGATGTTCTTCAGTATTATAAGCCCTTACACCTACGATAATCGCATCATAAGTTGATAAATCCTTAGCCAGTTCTACCGGAGTAAGCATGGTTACCTGATAACCGATTTGTGTTAAGGCAGCAGGTACTTCATCTCCTGCTCCGGCAATGTAGCCTATTTTTGTACCTTTTTTCTTCAAATCAATTCTGATAGCTTTTGCTTCTGAAACCGGATAGAGCGTTAATGTTGGTATATGTTTGTAATCAATGGTAGCTATACCTCGGTTATAAGTCCCATTAGCAGTTTTTACAATTGCTTTAAGACTGACTTCTGAGGCTGCGGCTGATGGGAATACCTTAAAACTCACGGTTTTTTCTTCGTACTTATCTTTCAATTCAAAGTTGATAGAAGCTGGTTCTATTCTCCATCCGGTAGGTACAGCCAAAGAAACCGTTCCTGAAACATTCTTCTTACCGGCCTTCAAAGTAACTTTTACATCTTTTGCCTGATTATCGGCAAAGGCATATACTTTTTCGTCGATGTTTGCCATTACTTCCGGACGTACCTCAAAATAACGGTAAATCTCACCTATAGACGGCTCTACAAATTTATAGGTCAATGGTGTCTGAAAGCTGAGCTGCTTGCCTTCAATAGAAAAAGTATAATCACAAACCAGGTCAGCAGGTTTAATTGGTAAACCCCTTAACAACTGGTTATCTACTTTATAAAACCCTTTCTCTTTTTGCTCCATTAACCAATATGGTTGGGTAATTGGTGTATTTGCAGGTATCTGTACATCAAAATTCTGATTTACAGGTACATTATACGCCAGTTTCATATTCATGGTGGAGTCTTTGCCTGTACCCTTGAAACTCACCTTTTCTAAAACGATATTGCTGTTCGAGCGGGCAACCACATTCAGGTTCACTTTTATTTTATCTCCACCCGCTACTGAATAATCAGAGGGATTGGCTTCAAACCAAAGACCCGCACAGGCAAGAATCAGATCTTTTACTTCATTTTTCTTGTAGGTCGTCCAGACATTTTCTTCCAGCCCGTCAATTGCATTATAAATATTGATTAAAGCCGGAATAGAAGCAGAAGGGTTCTCTACTTTAAAATTACTCAGGGCTGCGTTTACCAGTGCTTCTACTTTTTCGCCTCCTTTCACACGTTTCCAGGTCATATCAATGCCATCAAACAAATCGTTCTGTGCAGGGTCTCCTACTTTGTGTAAGGCATAGTCAACACGCTGCCCTCTGGTTTTAGCCGAGCCAAAACCCTGGCTTTTGTGCATACTGCGGGCTTCTGCGGCTATTTCTGTATAAGATTTACCTAATAAGGGGTTATAGTTTCCTAACTGAATTTTGATATAACTCCCATCTTCGGGGCTATTATTCTGGAAATTAGGTGAGAACGAATTCCATACCACCCGTTTTACCTGCCAGGGTTTCACATAAGCCAGTTGCTCTGGGAAACGGCTTGGGTCTGCCGCAGCCTTGTAGGCTTCTTCTGACAAAACAGCCGAAGCTGAATGGTGTCCATGGCCTGCTCTGGCATCTGGTGGAAAACGATTTACCATTACATCGGGTTGAAAACTACGGATTCGCCAAACCAGGTCTGATAAAATCTGCTCTTTTCCCCAGGTACTCAGGGCTTCGTCGGTTGTTTTGGTAAATCCAAAGTCATTGGCTCTTGTAAAATACTGTTCTCCCCCGTCAATACTTCTGGCACCCAGCAGCTCATGTGTGCGTAAATAACCTACATACTCGCCTTGCTCTGCTCCTATCAGGTTTTGCCCGCCATCGCCTCTGGTCATGGCAATATAGCCTGCCCGCACCATTTTTTCTTTTGAAAGCCACGTAATAAAAAGCGTATTTTCATCGTCAGGGTGAGCAGCTACATATAGCACATTTCCTACCACATTGAGCCTTTTCATCGCCTGTATTATTTCACCTGTACTCATTTGTTTCGTTTGTCCGAAACCGATTGTAGAATAAAAAAGTAGTAAAAAAATTAGGGTTTTCTTCATTGTTTTCAAAAATTTACGCAATATTTAGGGTTGAGTTTTTATATTATTTAAACTTTGGCGTTGCAGCACAGTTCAGACAATTCACTAAATCATCCGATACTCTGATTACATATTTTAAAATGATTTTGTTCATTTTCTATAACCTTCGTGCACAAAAATATTAACTTGTTATTTATGCTTTGATAATGGTATACCTAAACCCTTGCGGACCTGACAAGTTTTCCCGGATAATCGTCAACTTTTGTCGGTGACTATACTAATCTTTTTAAACCTATGCGCATAACATTACTTTTTCTTGCCACACTCATCTCGCTTTCAACAACTGCCCAGAAAGTTAATAAAGATTTTATTGATGGAGAAATTTATTTAAAGATCAAGCAACGGCCAACAGGGGCGGTTTCGAGTGCGGTTAATTTATCGAATGAATTGCAGTTCCTGCAAAAGTTTTCTTCTGAATTTGTTTTACAGAAGGCAAGCAAACCTTTTTTTACTTCCAACTCCGAAAATCTGCAAAAAATCTATCGTTTAAAGCTGAAAAGTGCCGATAAAATAGATGAAATGCTTGCCCTGTTGAAACAGATACCCGAGGTAGCTCTGGTTGAAAAAGTACCATTAAGGCAGATTATTGCTACGCCCAACGACCCAAGTATTGGCTCACAATGGTTTCTG
>CALRLN020000603.1:0-3333 GCA_943368675.1 Chitinophaga pinensis
CTGCATAGATACAAAAATTTCGCCAAGTCCGAAAACAATCAAAAATTTTGATAAAAAAGAGAATTAAAATATTTATGTTGGAAATTTCTCATTTGAAATGAAAATAACATTATTTTTGTTAGAAAATCCTAATAAAATATTTTACATAAAGTAATAAAAACCTATATTTGAAAATCATTCTAAACCTCTAAAACTTAAAAGGATTGTGGAAAGAGAAGACAGAGACAAAATTTACTCTAAACGTGTAAGAGCGGGTAAGCGTACTTATTTTTTCGATGTAAGAAGCACCCGTTCAAATGATTACTACCTTACTATCACCGAGAGCCGTCGTTTTCAGAAGGATGGGGGTTTTGTTTTCGAAAAGAGCAAGATGTTTGTTTACAAAGAAGATTTTAACAAATTCCTTGAAGCTCTGCAGGAGACAATCGGCCACATCAAAACTGAATTGATGCCTGAATTCGATTTTGACCAGTACAAAAACGAACAAGTTTCTGTTCCGACCGATGAGTCTGATGATTACGCATCAGGTGGTAGTTCTGATTTAAAATGGGAATAGTCCCAGCCGGATAGTAGTCTCTATTGGGTAAGCCTTACCGTATTGTATTTACAAACATTTCAATTATCAATTTTTGCTGCTGATTCTGTGAGGTCTTCTACACACAGGGAATCCGTAAAACCTTCTATTGTTTGATAATTGTTGCTTGCGTAAGGGTTAAAAGACATTCAGCCTTTGAGATTTTCTCAAAGGCTTTGCTATTTAGGCTTGTGCCAGATAACGCCTTTAACACTTACTTCCTATGAGACTTTCATTTACTTTTGCCTTTCTCCTGCTTTTAGCGTAATTTTGCGCAAATTTTATTCAGACTAAAGATTACCAAATCATATGCCTTTACAAGCCGGAATTGTGGGACTGCCCAACGTTGGAAAATCAACGCTTTTTAATGCTGTATCAAATAGTGCTAAAGCTCAGGCAAGCAACTATCGTTTTTGTACAATTGATCCTAACGTAGGTCTGGTAGATGTACCCGACGAAAGATTGGATAAACTGGCCGAATTAGTAAAGCCTAACAAGATAGTACCTACTCAGATAGAAATAGTAGATATTGCCGGATTAGTAAGAGGAGCGAGCCGCGGCGAGGGTCTGGGGAATAAATTCTTAGGAAACATCAGAGAGGTAGATGCTATTATTCATGTCATCAGATGTTTTGAAGATGAAAACATCCTACGTGACGAAGGAGAAATAAATCCTGTAAGTGATAAAGAAATCATTGATACAGAGTTACAGTTGAAAGACCTGGAAAGTATTGAGAAAAAGATTCAGAAAATAGAAAAACAAGCCAGAGTAGGGGGAGATGCCAAAGCAAAAGCTGAATTTGATATATTGAAGCGTTGCCAGGAATGGTTGCTGCAAGGCAAGAATGTTCGGGAATTAGGCCTGGCAAAAGAAGAATTATATGCCGTAGCAGATTTATTCCTGTTATCTATCAAACCCGTGCTATATGTAGCTAACGTAGATGAGGCGTCTATGCACACAGGTAATAAATATTCAGAAATATTGCAGAAAGTAGCCGATGCAGAAGGAGCCCAGATGATTATTCTCAACAACTCTATTGAGGCACAAATTACCGAAATGGAAGACCCGGACGATAAAGCGATGTTTTTTGAAGAATATGGGATGAAAGAAGCAGGATTGAATCGTTTGATTAGATCTGCCTACAAATTATTAACCTTACGCACCTATTTTACAGCAGGTGTTCAGGAAGTAAGAGCCTGGACAATTCAGGAAGGCTGGAAAGCACCGCAAGCGGCAGGGGTAATTCACACTGATTTTGAGAAAGGATTTATCAAAGCAGAGGTAATTGGATATAACGATTATGTAAAATACGGTTCTGAAGCCGCTTGCCGTGAAGTCGGACGTCTGCGTATTGAAGGAAAAGAATATGTAGTGGCCGATGGAGACATAATGCACTTCAGATTTAATGTGTAGTTATTAAATGAAGTTCCATGAAAATTTTTTCATGGAACTTTTACTGACTGCCCATCACTTCTTGCCAGCCATTTTATCTACTATCTCCAGCATCGCAGGAGTCGGAATCAAATAATTTTTCTCTGACCAGAATTTCTCTTCATATCTCCCTCCCTTAGGAAAATTGTTGGTGGTTAATAATTCTTCATCAAATTTTATGGCGCTTCGTCCCATTCGCATGCTTTCATTGGCCATAAACTGCACAGTCATTGTAGCTTCTGTTGCATATTTTTTTTCCAGTTTATCTTCAAAATCAGCAACAAAAGTCAGTTTGCTGTCCTGCAAATGCCATTTACCGTTGAGCGGTAAAAACTGCGTATAGCCTTTTACTACCTTACCTACTTTTTTTGTATTATCAACAAAGCTTCTGCCAATTACATCTTTTACACCTTCTGGTGTCATTTCGTATTCAATTCTCACAATTGCCTGATTGTTAACATCAATATATACCTTACCAATACGAGCTGCCTTTACTCTTTTGTTAACCGGCCGGAAACTCATCGAATACACCAGACTATCATTAAAATAGGTCATTAACGAATCAATTTTAAAATCATAATCATTGATACTGCCTTTATCTAAATATTCCGGAATACCCCCCTCCAGCGAACGTGTAACAATAGCTGCTCCATTGATAAAACCCCAGCCGTCCAATTTGGCTGTCTGGCCTGTCCATTCATACTTTCTACCCTTCAATAATTTGGTTTTTTCAATGCCAGTTTCCTTAACGGTATGAGGTCTTTCTACCCGCAGTATACCCTCAGAAATTTTCACAAACCCTAGTCGGGCCATTTCGATTGTTTCGAGATAAAACCCTATCTGATAAGTCGGGTAGGAGGGGTTATTCTTCTTTACTAGAGAAAATGCTTCTTTTAGCAAAGTTCTGGGGTCTCCACCCTGCACCGAAGCAAGTGTTTCTGCTCTTTCCAGTTCAATTACATTGGTTGAATCATACGCTGAGGCTTTTTTGCTAATGCTTTTATACCCAATGGCAGAAACGATAAGCACAGAGTCAAGGTCAATTTTCGGAAAGAAAAATTTAAACTCCCCGAGGGAATTCGTCTGACTGGAAAAACCTTTACTGGGAATACTGAGATAGGCATTCGTAAGTGCTTGTTGTGTGTTTTTATCAATAATTTTTCCGGAGATTGATGCGTATCCTTGTGAAAAAACTATTGCAGGTAATAGGAATAAGATTAAAAAGGAATTAATTCTCATAAGTTTTAATAACGGAATTTAATATTAGTAACGATGAAGATTAAATTTTAATGAAAGACTTGCATTTTTTTTTATAGTTTGCATACATT
>CALRLN020000604.1:0-3325 GCA_943368675.1 Chitinophaga pinensis
CAGAGCAATGTATTACAACCGGAAGACTTTTTTGAAGGCTCCCCATTCGAAAAACAACAGGATTCTGTACCATCTTTTGACCAGACATTCCAACTGGAAGAAATGGAAAAAATGCTGATCATCAAAACCCTCAAAAAATTCAACGGCAACATCACCGAAGCCGCCCGCGAAATGGGTTTAACAAGACAGGCATTGTATCGGAGAGTAGAAAAGTACGGCATATAAAAAACTATTTGAGTTCATTTTTTTAAAATGAACTCAAATAGTTTCTACGTTTTATTTTCCTTTATCTAAAGCCATTTTTAGCGCCAATCCTGACAAAACGCTTGCCATAAACCATTTCTGGATTTTTATCCATAAAGGATTTTGGGCAAACCAATCTGCTACTTTTGCCGCAGTAAGAACTATTAGTAAGTTGATTGAAAAACTAACAAGCATTTGGGTAAAACCTAACTCAAGGCTTTGCGTAAGTACTGGCCCGTTTTCGATTTTAATAAACTGTGGAAAAAATGACAAATAGAAAACTGCTATTTTAGGATTCAATGCACTAGTCAGAAATCCCATACTGAATAATTTAACCGGTTTATCTATTTTTAAATCTTCTCTTATTTCAAAAATCCCTTTACCATTGGGTAAAACTGCTTGCATCGCTAAATACAAAAGATAACATACTCCAAGGCTTTTAAGAGTTAGGTAGGCGTAGGGTATAGTAAATAAAACAGCGGTTAACCCAAAGGAAACCAGTAAAATGTGTACCAAAAATCCTACTACAACACCTGATAAAGAAATAAATCCTGCCCATCGTCCCTGTGTGATTGAGCGTGAAATAAGATAAATCATATTAGGGCCGGGTGTAATAACTAAACCCAAGGCTGCCAACGCAAAAATCAATAGCTCTTCAATAGGTATCATGATTGCTTATAATTTGTTACATACGCAGGCACATCCTTCTCAAACAACATCTTAGGATCCGTTACAGGCGCCTGCGCCTGCGTTTTTAAAGGCAACACCCCAGCCCATACAGGCCATTGATAATCTTCTTCATCATCGTTGGGTCCACCTGTTCTTACTTTGGCTGAGGCCTCTTCAATCTCAAAGGCAATAACCATCGTAGCCTTCATTTCTTTGGCATTAGGCTGTCTTATTTCCTCCCAACGCCCGGGAATAACCTGATTCGTGAAAGCCTCCAGCGCATCCCAGCACTCCTGCTCATCCGTCACTACTGTTGCATGGCTAAAAACCACCACCGAACGATAATTAACCGAATGGCTGAAAGCCGAGCGTGCCAGTACCAGCCCGTCAATAAAAGAAACTGTCAGACAAACCCTGCGACCATCGGCCAGATTCCGCATGAAATGACTACCCACAGACCCATGAATATAAATTTTATTCCCTACCCGGCAATAGCCCGTAGGTATCATCATAGGTTGGCCTTCGTTTACATAGGCAATGTGACAGAAAATCCCCTCGTCGAGAATCTGATAAATAGTGGCTTCATCATAAGCGCCTCTTTTAGCGCTTCTGCTGATTTTGGTATTAGGTGTAACCGGATACATAATTGTAAAGATAAAATTGAAATAACTCAACAAAAGTATATCTTTACTGGATTATTAAACTCATCCAATTATATACATTCAGGTAGTCCAGATGCAAATTCCGTTCAAGACACTTATTACTTTTGATAAAGCCTCTTCTATTCCGGTCTATGTCCAGATCTCAAATGCCATTATTAAAAATATCCAGGCAGGCATTTTTCAGACCAACACCCGGCTACCCGGTAGCCGTCAATTAGCAGGACTATTGAATGTACACCGCAAAACTGTCATAGCAGCGTATGATGAACTCTTATCGCAAAACTGGGTAGAGGCTATCCCGCAAAAAGGCACTTTTATTGCAAAAAAACTACCTACCCCACAACCTGCCCGATTATCACCCGCACCAGATAAAGAAACCATCAGCGATATTCTGAAAAACAGAATGAATACGGGCAACGTAATAACGCTCCCACCAACTATCGACCAGAGATTAGCCTTTAATGATGGTTTACCTGATGCCCGGCTGGCACCAAGAGAAGAATGGGCAAGGCTCTATGCCCACTATGTCCGCTATGCCGACTCACTGAGTATCGGCTATACCAACCCACAAGGCAGTACCAGATTCAGGACACTCTTTGCCAAATACCTGAACGAAACACGAGGCATACAGGCTACTGCCGATAATGTTATAACCACCCGGGGAAGCCAGATGGGTATCTATCTGGCAGGTATCGCTATCCTGCAAAAAGGTGATGTAGCCATCGTAGGCGAATTGAATTACAGAGCTGCCAACCTCACTTTCAAACATCTGGGAGCCGAACTGGTGACTATTCCGGTTGATGACGATGGATTGCAGGTAGATGCCATTGAAGACATATGCCAGCGCAAAAAAGTAAAAATGGTATATGTAACCTCACATCATTACCACCCGACCACTGTTACACTAAAACCCGAAAGACGCCTTAAACTATTGGCGCTGGCCGAAAAATACCGTTTTTTTATTATTGAAGACGATTACGATTATGACTACCACTATGCCAACTCACCCATATTACCTCTGGCAAGTGCCGACAGGTACGGCTGGGTAATTTACCTCGGCTCATTCAGCAAGCAGATTGCACCTACTTTCAGAGTAGGCTATGTGGCAGCCAATGAGACCATTATTGAAGAAATAGTGCCGCTGCGCCGGATTATTGACAGGCAAAACGACCCTATTCTTGAAAATTGCCTGGCCGATATGCTCGAAAACGGAGATTTGAAGCGCTACGCAACCAAAGCCCTGAAAGTATACAGAGAAAGACGGGATTTCACCTGCCAGCTACTCAAAGATGCTTTAGGAGACAAAATAGATTTCAGGATTCCTGACGGTGGTATGGCCATCTGGGCAAAATTTGATGAGGGTATTCCGTTATCATCTCTATCTATGAAAGTAGCCGGACAAGGCCTATACCTGGCCAATGGTCAAACTTACGAAGAAGAAAAACCCGGCCTGAATGCCTGCCGCATGGGTTTTGCGGGCATGAATCAAAAAGAAACAGAAGATGCAGTGAGGATTCTGAAACGTGCCGTTGACACATATTAAGCCCCAGGCGTGAAAATAGCTTTATATTGGTCAGCCTTAAAGCCAACAGCCATAATCCTGTCTTTTAGATTTGAGATTGAAAGAGTGATTTGTATAAAATCAAGAAAGCTTATCTTTGATAGAAGAACAATTTCAGAAGTTGTGGTGGTAGGAAAACTAATATTCGTCACAGGCTTAGAGCCTATGTAGAGATACAGTCCTACCACCC
>CALRLN020000605.1:0-3323 GCA_943368675.1 Chitinophaga pinensis
GTGTTCAGGTCTTCATCAATTTTTACAAAACCACCGGGCAGGGCAAAAAAACCTGTATTATGGTATTTCATAATCAGTATTTTGAGCTTGTTACCCGAGAAACCAAAGATGACAGAATCGTAGGCAATATGCGGTAAATATCTTTTTTCTTCCACGGAGCTTAGACGCTTTTAAATATAAATTTTTCAAAAATAAGTATGATTATTTCAAAAAACCAATTATTATTGTCACAAATTGAGACAATAACTAAATTTTATTAAAAAAAATGAACAAAATATGCTATTTCATAAACCTTTTTCTATTATCCAGTATGGTGGCTGATGCACAAGGGAATAATGCCTTTGCTGTACAGACTACTGTCGAGAACGGAGTGATAGAGGGAAATTACGATACAAAATCGGGTATTCAGACCTATTTCGGGATTCCATTCGCCAAACCACCTGTAGGAAATTTAAGATGGAAGGCCCCTCAGCCCGTTGAGAACTGGAAGGGAGTAAAAGAAACTAAAAAATTTGCGGCAAGACCAATGCAGACGGTTGTATTTGGTGATATGAACTCCCGATCGAATGGGGTAAGCGAAGATTGCCTATATCTGAATGTATGGACACCTGCCAAACGTAATACAAAAGATTTACCGGTTCTGGTTTACTTTTTTGGTGGCGGCTTCGTAGCAGGTGATGCTTCCGAACCACGCTATGATGGTGAGGCTATGGCCAAAAAAGGCATTGTGGCTGTAACGGTAAACTACAGGCTGAATATCTTCGGTTTTTTTGCTCACCCCGAACTAAGCGCTGAGGCTCCCTATAAAGCATCCGGCAACTATGGCTTATTAGACCAGGCCGCTGCCTTAAAGTGGGTACAGAAAAATATTGCTGCTTTCGGCGGAGATCCAAAAAAAGTAACCATTGCCGGGGAGTCTGCTGGTTCTATTTCAGTAAGCGCGCAGATGGCTTCGCCTTTATCAAGAGGTTTGATAGCCGGAGCAATAGGTGAAAGTGGCGCCGGGATTAATCCCACATTAGCCCCTGTGCCGTTGGCAGAAGCTGAGAAAGTTGGAGCAGAATTTGCAAAAAATGCAGGATATCCGTCATTAGCAAAACTCAGAGCCTTGAGTACCCGTGAAATCTACGAGATTTATAACGAATCAAAAAGATTCGGGTTCCCTACAGTGATAGATGGATACTTCTACCCTAAAACCATTACAGAAATTTTTAATGCCAGAGAGCAGGCACAAGTACCTCTTCTTTTAGGATGGAACTCGGCCGAAATTCCCGGGGCAGCATTTATGTTTGGCCAGCCGAATAAGGATGAAAACTATATAGCACGTGTTAAGAAAGAATACCCTAACGATTATGAAGAAGTACTGAAATTATATCCGCACGGTTCAGAGAAAGAAATTGAATTATCAGCTACGGCGCTGGCATCAGACCGTTTCATTGCCTACAGTACCTGGAAATGGTTCGACTTGCACCGCAATAACAGTTCTCAGCCTGTCTACAGATATTTATACAGCAAATTACGCCCACCATTGGTTGACCAATCACTGGCCTCAGGTTTGGCAGGCGGTACTGTCAGAAAAGACGGAGCAGCTCCAAAGGCACCTGAACCAGTTGGTGCACCACATGCCTGCGAGATTGAGTATTGTATGGGCAACCTGCACCTGATAAAAGAATATGCATGGACCGCAGACGACTATAAAGTATCAGAAACCATGACAAACTATTTTGCCAATTTTATCAAAACCGGAAATCCGAACGGTGCAAAATTACCTGACTGGCCAGCAGCCAAAGCGGGTGATACCACTCCTCCGGTAATGATTCTGGACACAGAATCAAAGGCAGAAAAAGCAAAAAGCGACGCCCGGTATATGTTTTTGGATAAGGCTTACGGTAATAATAAATAACTAATCATCCCTATATCAATGAAAAAAATCTTAATCTCGCTTATGGCATTTTGCTTTGCAGCAGGTGCTTCAGCACAATTACAAACCGGAGAAAACGTAGCCGTTACGAACACCGATGCAGGTAAGGTTCGTGGCTATGTGCATAATACCATTTATACTTATAAAGGTATCCCTTATGCCGAAGCCAAACGTTTTGAGGCGCCTCAAAAACCTAAACCGTGGTCTGGTGTTCGAAGTTCGTTAACTTATGGCCCTGTTGCTCCACTAATGACGCCTACTACCACCGTACAGGATGAATCAGAATTTGTGTTTCATCACGACTGGGGCTATACCAGCGAAGACTGTATGCGCCTGAACGTCTGGACTCCAGGCATCAACGACGGCAAGAAACGTCCGGTATTATTCTGGATTCATGGCGGTGGTTTTACCGCAGGTTCATCGCAGGAGCTACCCTCTTATGATGGGGAAAACCTGGCTAAAAAGGGCGATGTAGTAGTAGTATCTATTAATCACCGTCTGAATATTCTGGGTTATCTTGACTTATCGGCTTATGGTGATAAATACAAACAATCGGCCAATCTGAGTATTATTGACATGGTGGCTGCTCTTGAATGGGTAAAAACTAATATTGCCAATTTTGGTGGTGATGCCAACAATGTAACGATCTTCGGTCAGTCTGGTGGTGGTGCCAAAGTAAATACCTTAATGGCCGCTCCTTCTGCCAAAGGATTATTCCACAAGGCAGTAAATCAGAGTGGTGCTTTTCGTACCACCCTCTTGGAAAAATCTGATACCCAGCTGATTGGCGCAGAAGTATTAAAAGCACTGAACCTTGATGCAGCTAAAATAGATGACATACAGAAAGTGCCTTTTGCTGATCTGGTTGCTGCAGGAAATAAAGCTTTGAAAATTGTAGGAGATAAAATGAAGGCAGAAGGTAAAAATACAGGGGCATTTGGCGTAAGCTGGGGGCCAAGCCGTGATGGTGAGTTTTTGCCATATCAGTTTACTGATGCTAAGGCCGTTGAACTATCTAAAGACGTTCCTCTGTTGATTGGCACAGTGAAGAACGAGTTCATGGCATCCCTGTTCAGCGGAATGTCTAATGCCAATGCCGAGCAGGTGAATAATTTCCTTAAGAACAGATATAAAGAAAAAACTGATACCTATATAGCTGCGGCAAAGAAAGCATTTCCGAACGACACCAAACCATCCGATTTGATGGATATTGACTTAATGTTCCGTCCGGGTGCTGTTACACAGGCAAAAGCCAAAGCAACCAACGGTGGTGCACCTGTATATATGTATCTTTTCTCATGGCAATCGCCTGTATTTGGTGGCAAATACAAAGCCCTTCATTGCATGGAAATCCCCTTTGTATTTAACAACATTGCGCGCTGTGAAGAAATGACCGGAGGTG
>CALRLN020000606.1:0-3316 GCA_943368675.1 Chitinophaga pinensis
GGTGGTAGGACTGTATCTCTACATAGGCTCTAAGCCTGTGACGAATATTAGTTTTCCTACCACCACAACTTCTGAAATTGTTCTTCTATCAAAGATAAGCTTTCTTGATTTTATACAAATCACTCTTTCAATCTCAAATCTAAAAGACGACTTGCAGGCGTCTACGTTGGTATATCCTTACCAATATATTAAGATTGAGGCGGATTTTTCAGCGTAGATGCACAAATCCTCTCGATTTAAGGCCCCGTGGAGACGCCAACATGTCGTCTCTACATAATTTTAAACCATATATTTCTTGACCCTGCCAGAGATTTCGATAACTATTTTATTATTTAAAGCAAAAATTTCAGTCTCTCTTTCAAAAATGCGTCTTACTGCTAAAAGCTTTTAACAATCCCCACCCCCCTTCAAAACGTCCACCCCGTCCGAAAACGGACACATTTCTTCACCACAAAAAACACACAAACCACTCACAATCAATCACTTGTAATTTTCGGCACAGGGTTTGCCCTTATGTACGCAAGACCTGTTCTCAATACAAAATTATGATAAGTAACTACCTGAAAATCGCATGGCGGAATTTGTGGAAAAACAAAACTTTCAGCCTTTTAAACATTATGGGCCTGGCCCTCGGTATGGCGTGCAGCCTCCTGATTATGCTCTGGCTGCAAGACGAACTCAAAAAAGACAAGTTTCACGCAAACGGCAAACGGCTCTACAGAGTCATGGAAAACCAGTTTTATTCTGGCGAAACCAACACCTATCCATCAACGCCGGGCATTTTTTCTGAGCATGTCACCAAAGATATTCCCGAGATTGAAATGGCCACCCAGATGCTCTGGGAAGAAACCCCTCTGTTTACCGTTGGTGATAGATTCGAAAAAGAGAAAGGACGCTACGTAAACGGCGACTTCCTGAATATGTTTACCTTCGGCCTCGAAAAAGGCGATGCCCGCACAGCACTCAAACGGCCGGATGGTGTCGTTATTTCTAAAAAAATAGCCGATAAATATTTCCCTAATCAGGACCCCCTCGGCAAAACCATCAGAATCGACAACAAAGATGATGTGATGGTAACGGGTGTGCTAAAGGAAATCACCAAGGAATCATCTCTCAAATTCGACTTCCTGATGAGCTACGAGCGTTGGCTCAAAACCAACGACTGGGCCAAACAATGGGGCAACAACGGCCCGAGAGCCTATGTAATGCTCAATAAAAACGCCTCATTAGACAAAGTACAGGCCAAACTGAAGGGCTATATCAAAACCAAAAACAAAGACAGCAACGTAGAGATGTTTCTACAACCCTACGAAGACGTATACCTGTATTCGAACTACAAAGCCGGTATTCAGGATGGCGGCCGGATCGACTACGTAAAAATGTTCAGCATCATTGCCGTTTTTATTCTGGTTATTGCCTGCATCAATTTCATGAACCTGGCCACGGCCCGCTCTATCAAACGTGCCAAAGAGGTAGGCGTCAGAAAAGTAGTTGGGGCAGTGCGCTACTCATTAATAGCGCAGTTTCTGGGCGAATCTCTCATTATCGCTTTTATAAGTCTCATTTTTGCGATTTTCATCGTCTTCCTGATGCTGCCTGCGTTTAATACATTGACAGACAAGCAACTCGATATTAATTTCGGCGACCCGCTGTTCCTGCTGATTCTCCTGGGTCTCACAATCATTACAGGCATTGTGGCGGGCTCATATCCTGCCCTGTTTATGTCGTCATTAAGACCCGTCGTGGTCTTGAAAGGCGCTCTGAAATTCAAACCAAGCGCTACTTTCTTCCGCAAAGGCCTGGTTGTGTTTCAGTTCGGGCTTTCAATTATGCTAATAATCGGTATGCTCGTGGTATACCGCCAGATAGATTTCATTCAGAGCAAAAACCTGGGCTTTGACCGCGAAAATATGTTGTATACCCCGCTGGAAGGGGACTTATCAAAGAATTTCACAGCTTTCAAGCAGGAGCTGATGACCATGCCCGGCATTAAATCGGTAACCTGTTCTCAGGCCGACCCATTACAGGTGGGTAATTCAACACAGGGCGTTACCTGGCCCGGCAAAGACACCACCAAAATCATTTTGTTCGCACAAAATCCCGTTTCTTACGACTATCTGGCTACGATGGGTATCAAACTGAAAGACGGCCGGGACTTCTCCCCTGCTTATGGTACCGATAGCACCAATTACATCATTAACGAAGAAGCCGCCAAGAAAATGGGCATGACAAACCCCGTCGGCAAAGAAATGACCATGTGGGGCAACAAAGGCACCATCGTAGGGCTGGTAAAGAGTTTTCATATTAACACTTTGCACGAGAGCATCCCGCCATTGATTCTTAATTTCCAGAGAGGCGGATACTGGGGACAAATCATTGTACGTACCCAGCCCGGCCAAACCAAAGCGGCTATTGCCAGTATGGAGGCTGCCTATAAAAAGTTTAATCCGCGTTTTCCGTTTTCATATAAGTTTACTGACCAGGAGTTTGCCAACCAGTATAAAGGCGAAAACGTAGTGAGCAAGCTGGCTAATTATTTTGCATTCCTGGCTATTTTTATCTCTTGTCTGGGTCTGTTCGGGTTGGCCATGTTTACGGCAGAGCAGCGCACCAAAGAGATAGGCGTAAGAAAAGTATTGGGCGCCAGTGTGGTAAGCATCACCACCATGCTCTCAAAAGACTTCCTGAAACTGGTGTTGATTTCGGCCATCATAGCCTTTCCTATTGCATGGTATCTGATGAAAAACTGGTTGCAGAAATACCAGTATCGTATTGATATAGAGTGGTGGTTTTTCTTACTCGCAGGCGTAGTAGCAGCATTGATTGCCCTGCTGACAGTAAGCTACCAGTCTATCAAAGCAGCATTGATGAATCCGATAAAATCGTTGAAATCGGAGTAGCAGTGGGCAAGGGGCAGAGGGCATGGGGTATTACTTTTATCCTCTGGCTTGGATCCTAAGCCTTCTGAAAAAAACAAAACGGAATAAATAGCATGGGGCAAAGGGCAGAGGGCAGAGGGTATTACTTTTACCCTCTGCCCTCTGCCCCAAGCCCTCTGCCCAAAAACAGAAATCTCTTAAAACCGTATAGCAGAGAAATACGGACATAGGTGCAGGGTTGATTTCCCCATGCCCTCTGCCCTAAGCCCTCTGCCCAAAAACCAACAAAAAAATGGCACATATAGCTATCCCGATTCCTTCGCTTCCGGGTAAGCAGGACATCGAAATCGAAGTCACCATTAATGGTTTAAAACAACAGCTCCACTACCGTGTTGAGCTATTCTATTGGGACGAATGTGAGTTCCCGACCGTAGACC
>CALRLN020000607.1:0-3313 GCA_943368675.1 Chitinophaga pinensis
ACCATAGCTAAAGAAAGCAGGTCGGGCAAAATAAGTTGCGGCATTAATGCTTAATGCCAATAGGAAAATGATAATTGTAAGAAAAGCACCAAGCCATAGGTATTGTACGCCCGATTTATTTTTTGAAATGAGTAATTGTGGAATTCTTAATAGATTGACGGAGAGATACAGCAGGTAAATAATAATTAATGCGACTATTTTGGGCGATAGCACATTGGTAAAATAATTGAATGACAGCCCATGTTCTCTGAAAGGTTGGGCAAACTGCTCATCAATTATTTCTGAACTCAAATTGAAACTCTCTAATAAATAACTTGCCAGAGTGATTGCCACCAGAAGCGTAAACAGTATCAATTCGTAATTTCTAAGTCTGATGTTCATAATCTTGTTTTTTTATGACAACATTACGCAATCTGTAAATCAGATTTCTGAAAATGTGATAAACCTCAAAAAACAGGGATAGAAATTAAAAAACAAGGGCTTCGATTGGAAGCCCCTGGTATATAAATAGCAGACAATTCTATTTTTTCAGATATTTATTAAACCATGAGATATAACGCTCAAAACGGTCTTTCTGAAAGCCTGGATTTGAAATGCCATGAAACTGGCCTGGATAAATAATCAGTTCAGTAGGGATACCTAACGACCTGAAAGCCTGATACATTTGCTCACTACCCACAGATGGTACGTTAAAATCACTTTCGCCTACCATAAATTGCGTGGGAGTTTTAATGCGGTCAGCCTTTAAAAAGGGATAGGAAAGCGCCACATACTTATCGAAGTTTTTCCAAGGAGAACCCAACTCATGCTCGTATTGTAAGATATACTGGTCAACACCATATAAAGAAGAAATCATGGCAACCCCTGCACCACTTGATGCTGCTTTGAAACGGGTGTCGGTTGCAATGGTGTAATCTGTCAGAATACCGCCATAGCTCCAGCCACCAATGCCCAGTTTGTCAGGGTCAGCTATTCCGTTTTGTACAACATAATCTGCGGCTCCTAAAATATCTATTACTTCTTTATTACCCCAGTCTGCCCAGATAGCCTTACAAAAATCTAAACCCCGCCCACTAGAGCCTCTGTAATTAACAGCCACAACCGCATATCCGGCAGCTGAAAGCATCTGGCGGGTGAGATCAAAACTGAATTCATCCTGTGCCACAGGGCCGCCATGAATCATAAAAATAGTGGGTAGTTTCTCAGTTTTGCTGGCATTAGCAGGGCGATAAAGAATGTTTGATACTAACGTTCCGTCTTTACTTTTAGAAGTAAAACCCTCAACCGTAGCCAGAGATAATTTTGAAACAAAATCTTCCTGATGTTTTGTTAGTCTTCTGGTTGCACCGCTTTCCAAAGCATAAATTTCCAAAGGTGTCTGAGAGTCACTCATGGTAGTCAGGAAGCTGCCTGATGGGTGTCTCTCAAGTGTATTAAAACTTTTGTTTCCGGTAACTACCTTTGTCATTTTACCATCAGTTGCACTAAATTGAGCGATGAATCTTGTTCTGTCGTCAGAAACCAGTGCAAATATACTGTTTCCATCTTTTGCCCACCTTGCGGCAGAAACAGGTCTGTCAAGCGCTTTGCTCAATAGCTTAGGCTCACCTCCATCCTTTGAAACCACACATAGAATGGACTGGTCATACATGATATAATCCTCAGAAGACGTGCTTCTCAGGTAAGCAATCTGCTTTCCATCAGGACTCCAGTCCATTGAGCCATCCCGGCCTTTCCAGGTAGTCAATTGTTTCATAGTAGCCCCAGGTTTGGCATCAATCAGCCATATATCGTAATTTGAGTTCCGGTCGGGGTCTTCAGTCCGGTTGCTGATAAAGGCTATCTGGCTTCCATCCGGCGACCACCGCGGGGTGGTTTCATCATACTTGCCTCTGGTGAGTGTATCTAATTTTTTTGTGGTAATATCATACAGATAAAGATGCACTGGCTGATTTGTAAGATACCCCTCTACATCCTGTTTGAACTGAAACCTGTCTAATACAATTGGTTTCGGCGATTTATTTTTTGAGGTATCAGCAGGGCTTTTGATGACCAGCGCTATTTTTTTGCCATCTGGTGACCATGAATAATCTGTCAGGCTACCTTTTTTCAGGTCGGTGAGTTGTCGGGCTTCACCACCACGTCGGTCCATTAGCCATAGCTGGCTACTGGTTAAGCCGTTTCTTGAAGAAACAAATGAAAAATGTTTACCATCAGGACTCCACCGGCCCTGTGATTCTCCATCGGGGCTATGGGTTAACTGAATGGTTTCCTTTCCATCCCACGATACCATCCATATATCAGCATTTCGTTTGTTTTTTACAGAGTCAACGGAAGATAGGGTATATGAAACCCAGTTGCCTTCAGGTGAAATCTGAGGGTCGCTCAGATTCTGCAACCGATACACATCAGATGGTTTTAAATTTCTTTTGGTAGTTTGAGCATAGCTAAATGCGAAAGAGAACACAAAAACAGCCAGAAATGGCGCTATTTTTTTCATTGAATAAGGTGATGTTTAGTGTGCTGAAAGTAAAGCAATAAAAATACAACCTTTTCAACTCACTAAATATACAAGAGCTAATTTTTTTTAGGCAGAAAGCCTTTCAAAACAGTAGACCCAATCTTTAAATCTAATCGATAAATATCTTTCTCAGTTACAATATCCCATGATACAGGTGCCAGTTTTGTTTGCTGCGCCTGTTCATAAATTTCTTTCAGATGTTTATTTGGTAAATAGTTAAGAAAATCTATTAACTGAGGATAAGTTGCAGAAGTATTTACTTTAACAATGGGTTCATTTTTAGACGGAGTTTCATCTTCAACAACATTTGAAGTATTGGTATTAGTACAACCAATCAACTTTGTTTTAAAAACTGTCCCTCGCTGTGCCTCAAATCCCGGTTGGAGGGTAATGCTGTTTTTGGCATCGTAGGTAACAGTTTTATTATTACTCACCACATTCTGCCCCCAGATATTTTTGCCATAAACTATTGTTGAGTCTTTAGTTATATTATCCCGGATTGTATAACCATCAGGGCATTCAAAATCCCATATCCAGAGTTCCTGGCCTTTCAGGCTGTCTACTGCTGTGAAGTATATTTTTTTGTTGTGGTATAAAAAGTCATAATCACTACCGATAGGTTTTGACTTTTTTAGCGTAAAAACGTTTTTAATGTTCTCCTCATTCCCATCTGTTAAGATGAAGTGCTGATGAGTTGGTGTAGATATGTAATTCAATAAATACCTGTTGTCAATCAGATAAAAAGGATTAATACTAAAATTGTCGTTTATAGGAACGCTGTTTAGGAAGGTT
>CALRLN020000608.1:0-3294 GCA_943368675.1 Chitinophaga pinensis
AAAATACAATTTCCCTATGGCGAAAAAATTCTTTGATGAATTTGCTGAATCAACAAAAAAAAATTGGGAGGCACAGGTATTTAAAGATCTGAAAGGAAAAAACTTTGAAGATACCCTCGTCTGGAAAACGCCTGAAGGAATTTCCGTTCAGCCTTATTACTCGGAAGAAGACCTCAGTACTCTTCCGCTTCCGGCAATTCAGCAAGCGCAATCTGCAAAAAAGGCGCTTAACTGGCAAAGCCGACCAATAGCGAAATATTCGCAGGAAAAACCTACTAATAGCTTAGTTATTGATATTTTACAAAATGGTGCTGATGCCATAGTAATTGATTTTCAGGATGCTGACATCAGCCGGATTGATTTTGTAAAACTACTGGATAAAATCAAATTAAGTGATACCCCCATATATTTCCACGCAATTGATAACGAGGCATTGATGGCCGCTATCAGGAAATATATACACTATCAGCCAAAAGGCGGACTTATCTATGATTCATTAGCCAATTTCTTTGCAGGAGGTACCAAAATAGATAGTACAACTTGGGAAAGTACAAAAAATCTTATCAATTTATGTGCTGATTATCCGGCTTTTAATGCAATTACTATTCGGTCTGATATATTTCATAATGCCGGAGCCAATGCCGTTCAGGAACTAGCTTTTACCTTGGCTTCTGCCACCACTTATCTGTATAAATTAACAGAGCTTGGGCTAAGTGCCGGGGAGATAGCGACAAAAATAGAGTTTTCTTTGGCTATTGGCACCAACTACTTCATGGAGATAGCCAAAATCAGGAGTTTACGCTACTTGTGGAACAAAATCCTGGAGGCCTATCAATGCCCTGTTAGCAACAGTTATATTAATTGTAAGACTTCTTACTTCTATGATTCTACACTTGATGCTCACACCAATATGCTAAGAGCAACCACAGAAGCGATGTCAGCCGTGATTGGTGGATGTGATTCATTGACTATTCATCCTTATGATGCGATTTTTGATGCTACCGATAATGGCATGAGTGAAAGAATAGCTCGTAATATATCTGTTCTATTGAGCGATGAAACCTATTTAGGCAAAAGCCTTGATGTATCTGCCGGCTCTTATTATATAGAAAACCTCACGGCTGATTTAATTGCCAAAGCCTGGGAATTATTTCTGACTGTAGAACAAAAAGGAGGCATACTGCAAGCCTTTGAACAGGAATACATACAAACCGAAATTGAAAAGGCGTATCAGGAGAAAGTGCAAAGCCTGCAAAATGGTAAAATCATGGTAGGTGTCAATAAATTTATTTCACCTAAAGATTCTCCCAGACAGGCTCACGCATCAACCATTACTGACAAGCATTTTTTAGCCGATAAAAGAATCGCTGCCATTTTTGAATGAAAATATTATTAGCTCCGGATAAATTCAGAGGCTCGCTGGATGCTCCTCAGGTATGCCAGGCTATGGCTGAAGGTATCAACATGGTATCGACTGATATTGAAACCGTGAGCCTTCCTATGGCTGATGGTGGCGAAGGCACGCTGGACCTGCTCTTGTGGTATTCGGGCGGACAAAAGAAAACAGCCCGTGTGCATGACCCTCTGGGGCGAATCATTGAGGCAGAATACGGTGTCTCGGCAGATGGTAAAACGGCCTTTATTGAAATGGCAACTGCCTCTGGTTTGAGTTTATTAAAACCTGAAGAGCGTAATCCTCTGCTTACCAGTACCTATGGCACGGGCGAACTCATCAAAGCCGCAATGGAGGCAGGCGTCGACCATATTATTATGGGTATTGGTGGTAGTGCAACCACCGATGCAGGCATTGGTATGGCAAAAGCCCTTGGCTGGCAGTTTCTTGACGCAGCCAATCAGGAGGTTGAAGCCGTCGGCGGCAATTTATCGTTGATACAAAAAATCATTCCCTCCCCTCTTATTTCTCAGCTACCCAAATTTCAGATAGCCTGCGATGTAACCAACCCTTTATATGGAATAAATGGAGCTGCCTGTGTGTATGGCCCACAGAAAGGCGCTAATATAGAAGCCGTGAATATATTAGACAAAGGTTTAGAAGATTTTGCCAAAATCACTGGTTTACCGGAAGAAGTATTCGAAAGCCAGGGCTTTGGCGCGGCAGGCGGGCTCGGATTTGGTTGTGTGTTTTTTCTGAACGCAACCCTGAAAGAAGGCGTGAGATTATTAATGGATTTCTGTGATTTTGATACTCACCTGGCAGATGTTGATTTGATTATTACGGGCGAAGGGAAAATTGACATCCAGACACTACAGGGCAAACTCGTTAAAGGCATTACAATTAAAGCCGGGAAAATTCCGGTTGCGGCAATATGCGGCACTCTGGATGCGACCCCTCAGCAAATGCAGGAAATGGGCATTTCGTATGCTGCTTCAATACTCACCAGACCACAGACTTTAGATGAGGCATTAAAGGCTGGTTATATTGGTGCAAGAGACACTACTTTTTATTTAGTCAATCTGATTTACCGGACTTTGGCGATAAAATCGTAATTTTGCAAAAAAAAATCAAGTGCATGGAAGAGAAAGATGATGTAAAAAATACTAAAACCTGGCTCAAATTTACACAGATTGGCCTGCAGATGATTTTAACAATCGGCCTGGGTACATGGTTTGGCTATTGGCTTGACGGCAGAACCGACAATAAAACACCTGTCTGGACACTCATTCTGTCTCTCTCTTCTATCGGCATCTCCCTATATAATGTAATAAGACAGTTGCCTAAGCAATAAGGCAGATTGCTTATTCATGCACATATCATTATCTTATGTTAAAAACTCTTATACTCACAGGTATACTCATAATTGTATTTTTCGTAGCTGAAGCTATCGGGCTTGGCTATCTGCTACATCAGCAGAAATGGGTCATTTTAAGCTTTTTTGTTGCTTACTCTTTTCTCTTCAACCGCCTGATTGAATTAGGTTTTAAAGAAAAACGTAAAAACTTTATCCCTTTTTATCTATCAAGTGTGGCTTTACGTCTGATTCTGAGCATTATCTTTATCGGCATAGAATTATACCTTGGTTTGAAGCAACAGGAATTGTTTGTCATAAACTTTTTTGTATTATATTTATTTTATACAATCTTTGAGATTTGGAATTTAAATAGTAACTTGCGCCAAAATTCAGAAAAGTGATTATCCCGAAACGTTGATTGACCGATTAATTAAAAAATTATGTTGCGTTTACTTACAAATAAGTTCTTATTAATAGCCTCATTATCAATCTTTTCTCTGACTTTTTCATTCGCACAGGAAGGGCATGAAGGCCATCATGAAGC
>CALRLN020000609.1:0-3276 GCA_943368675.1 Chitinophaga pinensis
CGTTTGCCGATGAAGCCTTTTTACAAAAAGTGGAAGAGACAGTAGTAAAACCTACTCTGGCGGGTTTGCAGGCAGAGGGAATCAAATATGTGGGTTTTATTTTCGTTGGACTAATGAATGTAGCCGGAGAACCCTATGTGATTGAATACAATGCCCGCATGGGAGACCCTGAAACAGAGGTGGTTTTGCCACGAATAAAAACCGATATGGTGAAGCTGATGAAAGCTACGGCCGACGGTAAACTTGATAAGATTAAACTTTCGCTCAACCCGAAGGCAGCTATTGCCACGGTGATTGTAGCAAAGGGGTATCCGGAAGATTATAGAAAAGGTGATGTAATGCAGATACCGGAAGCCGAAAAAGACACGATTATTTTTCATGCAGGTACGAAACTGACTGATGATAATACAGTAGTAACCAATGGCGGACGGGTGATTGTATCTGTAGCAATGGCACGTACGTTAAATTCTGCCCGTCAGAAATCACAAAGGTTAGCAAAAAACATTATATTTGACGGAAAATATTACAGAAAAGATATAGGCAAAGACCTTTTAGAGTTTTTGAAAGAAGAAGAGTAAGATATTTCGGGCTTATTAAATAATAGATAATATCAGATGTTTGATTAGCTATTTCACACATCAAAAATAACAATAGCACTCTTTAATGAGTTAAAGAAATAGTATTATTCTGACACTTTTGCCTGTATCTGTATAATTACAATGATGTTTGTAGATGATGGTTTAGTTTAGTATTTTGTTGAATTTTAATCATTCACTCAATAACTAATTCGCCGCAACGGTGGATCATTCAATTACTAAATATCATAGCTTAACTAAATATAAACTATTTATATACAGAGGATATGGGCTGTGGACAATGTTCATCGGGTGGCTGCGGAGCAGTAAAAGCCTTAGATAGAACCGAAAAATCGAATCATAAGACTGTGGCAGGGTGCTCATCGGGCGGCTGCTCAACAGGTGGATGTAATAAAATGAATGCGTATGACTGGCTTTCTAATATGGAAGTGCCGATGAGTATGCGCTATAATGTTGTAGAGGTGAAGTTTAAGGGAGGCAGAAAGGAGTATTTCAGAAATACGAATAACCTTGAACTTTATACCGGCGACTTCGTGGTTTGCGAAATGCAGACGGGTTTTCATGTTGGGAGTGTTTCATTGCAGGGCGAACTGGTTCGTTTGCAGATGATAAAAAAAGGGGTGCAGGACGACGACAACGTCAAGAAGATTTTAAGAGCAGCGCAGGAAAAAGACCTTGAAAAGCACCAGCAGGCCATTGCCCGTGACTTGCCGACGATGTATCGGGTTCGTGAAATTGCCAAAGAACTTAAATTGCAGATGAAAGTATCTGACGTGGAGTTTCAGTCAGACAATACCAAAGCTACCTTCTACTACTCTGCCGACGACCGTGTCGATTTCCGGGAGTTAATTAAATTACTGGCGGCCGAATTCAAGATCAGGGTTGAAATGAAGCAGATCAGTCTCCGGCAGGAGGCGGCCCGCGTAGGTGGCATAGGCTCTTGCGGCCGTGAATTATGTTGTTCTACCTGGCTGACGGATTTCAGGGCGATTCCGACTTCTGCGGCCCGTTATCAGAATCTTTCGTTAAATCCGGCCAAGCTTTCAGGGCAATGCGGACGCTTAAAATGCTGCCTTAACTACGAATTAGAGACTTATCTGGATGCCCTGAGTGATATTCCGACAGTAGAAAAACCGTTAAAGACCGAAAAAGGAATTGCGGTTTTACAGAAGACCGACATCTTCCGCCGCATCATGTGGTTCAGTTATAATAATGATATTAACTGGCATTCGTTACCTATTCATAAGGTAGTAGAAATCATGAAAATGAACGAAAGAGGGGTTTCTCCTACTTCGCTCGAAGATCTGAATCTGCTTGATACCACTGCTGTCGATAAAAATGCACCAAGGAACTCTGACCTGGACCGTCTGGATAAAAAATATACTGATAAGGGGAAAAAACCTCAGCAGTCTTTTAACAGAGACCAGAAAACAGACTCCAGACCACAAAATAATCAACAGAAGCCTGCCAATCCCGTTCAGAACAACCAGAATCCTGCTCAAAAACAGGTAAATCCGGCTCAGAACAAGAATAACCAGGGGCAGAATCCAAGAGACCCTCAGCAAGCTAAACAGGGCGGAAGTCCGAATCAAGGCGGGAACCCGAATAAGCAGCAGAATAATCAGGGCGGAAACCCGAATAAACCTCAGCAGAACAATCAGGGCGGGAATCAGAATAAACAGCAGCCAAATAATCAGAAGGGGAATCAGCCGAATCAGGGAGGGAACCCAAATAAGCAGCCACAGAATAATCCCCGGAATGGAGATTCCCGGAGTGTCGACTCCCGGAGTAACGACTCCCGGAATGGTGAGCCAAACAAGCCTCAAAACGCACCTAGTAACCAGGGAGGAAACCCAAATAAACAGCAGAATCTGCGGGGTGGTGACCCAAATAAACAAGGAGGAAACCCGAATAACCAGAAAGGCAATCAGCCGAATCAGGGTGGAAATCCTAATAGGAATCCGAATAATCAGGGAGGGAATAAACCACAGCAGGGAAATCAACCGAAGAATACTCCTCCATCTGACAATAAAACCAATGACCCGAATCAGCCGGCTTGACAGGCTTGAATCTGAAAATATATTTGCTTAATGAAAAACCTGATTATAGGCTTCTTACTTTGTATCACTGTTCTGGCTTGCGATAGCAATGCCATTTATCAGTCTTTTACAGATTTTAAAGACACCAACTGGTATATCAAAGAGGTACCGTCTTTTACTTTTGATGTAGCCGACGAAAAGATTCCTTACGACATTTATGTTCTGGTCAGGAATGCTTCTCAATATCAATATAATAACCTGTACCTGACCAGATATATTTATGGGCCGGATAATAAGCTGATAAGTAAGCGCTTGGAACAGGTTATCTTATTTGAGCCTAAAACCGGAAAACCCTTAGGCAAAGGCCTGGGGGATATTTACGATAGCAAAGTGCTTTCAAGCCGTGGGTACAGGTTTCCGAAAAAAGGGAAATATACCATCAAGCTGCAACAATATATGCGTCAGGACCCCCTGCCTTTCATTATGTCGATTGGCATAAGTGTTGAAAAACCTATGCCACCGAAACAATAAGGCCGAAATCTGGGTTATTCTGATATACCAAAACCGGGCTTATATGAGTTTTTTACCGCTATTTCCACTGAATCTGGTAGTTTTTCCTCATGAAGATTTGAATCTCCATA
>CALRLN020000610.1:0-3275 GCA_943368675.1 Chitinophaga pinensis
CAACTTTTTTTTCACTGGTCTTTTTAGCATGGTCAATACATATTTTAATCAGATGCTTTCCTATACCTTTTCCGGCATAGACCGCATCAACACCAACCATTCTTAAATAAGCCCAATCTTCCAGAAAAACATCAGTCGGATTTCCGCTTGACACCAAAAATGCCATTCCTATAATCTCTTCATCATATTCACAGACGAAACACGTTGATTTGCTCAATAATTCAATATAGGTATTTTCACCAGTCAGATAACTTTCCAGTTTTCTCCAGTTATCAATCGTCAACTGGTTTTTAAACTGTCCAAAAGAATTTAACCCAAGTACTTTAAGTTTTTTGTTATCGGCTATTGTTGCACTCCGGAAAGTATATGCCTGCATACCAGTTATTTCTAATTTTATATGACATTAAATTCTCCAATAATCATATTGAATATACTCAGCAGTATCATTGGCTACCTCTTTACCCAGAAGTTTCGATACCACATATAACGACATATCAATTCCTGCCGATACCCCTGCTGAAAGAATAATCCGGCCATTATCTACCCAGCGTTCTTCAGGGTGCAAAGTAGTATTGGGTGCAGCTTCCATCATCTGCTCTACTGCTTTGAAATGAGTGGTAGCCGACAAGCCCTCCAATAAACCTGCCTTAGCCAGAATCAATGAGCCTGTACAAACTGATAGCAGCAATTCCACTCTTGTGTTCATGGTTTTTACCCAATCGAGCAGTTTTTCATTGTTCATTTCCCGCCGTGTGCCAAAAGGCGTACCATCTGGTTTATACCCTCCCCCACCCGGAATCAGAAGTATATCAGGTGTCGGGCAATTATCCAAAGTATAAGTAGGTTCAATGAGCAGGTTATTGCGTGCGGCAATTTTTGGCTTTTCAGCAACTGTAAAAACATCAAAATAGCCCTGTTTACCACCCTGTTTTCCGGCCACCCCAAAAATCTCAAAAGGTCCTGCAAAATCCAGAACCTCCACATCATCAAAAATGAAAATACCTACAGATTTCATAAAGGTTGAGTGAATAAGTGGTTTCTCTGATTATTTATAAGAATACGATGAAAAATCCGTAAATCCTGTCTGCTCACATTGTTACTCTCGCAAATTAGATTTTTCTTTGCAAAAACTTTCAGATTGAATGCAGAAAATTACTATTGCCGTTGATGGCTATTCGAGTTGTGGAAAAAGTACAACAGCCAAAAAAGTGGCAAAGAAATTAGGATACAGTTATATTGACACCGGTGCTATGTACCGGGCTGTAACACTTTATTTTCTCGAGCACCATATTACCTACTCCAATGATAAAGAAGTAGAAAAAGCCCTCGAAAACATTCACATTGAGTTTCGACGTAATCCCAACGATGGAAGAAATGAGACTTTTTTGAACGGACTGAACATAGAAGACGAAATCAGAAAATTATATATCGCTAATCAGGTAAGTGAAGTAAGCGCCATAGCTGCCGTCAGACATGCAATGGTAGCTCAGCAACGCCGCATGGGAAGAAAAAAAGGAGTAGTGATGGATGGCCGTGACATCGGCACAGTTGTTTTCCCTGATGCCGAACTGAAAATATTTATGACAGCCGACCCCATCATAAGAGCCAATCGCAGACAGATAGAATTAGCAGAAAGGGGAGATTTAGTAGATCTGGAAGACATCATTGAAAACATTAAAAAGCGTGATTTAATAGATACTACCCGCAAAGAAAGCCCGCTGAGAAAAGCAGATGATGCTATTGAAATAGATACTTCTTATATGACACTCGATGAACAGGTTGAAGTAGTATGTATTTTGGCTGATGAGGCTTTGGGGCGGATGCTTAAAAAAGTTACCCCCTGAAAATCATGCAAGAATTTGATTACATTATAGTAGGCCAAGGTATTGCAGGCTCCTTGTTAGCCTATCAACTACTGAAAGCTAACAAAAGAGTATTTATTCTGAATGACGAAAGTATCTCTACTTCATCAGCCGTTGCAGGAGGCATATTCAACCCTATTACAGGCAAAAATCTGGATAAAACATGGTTAGCTGATACTATTTTCCCTTATTCCAAAGAATTTTATCTTTCACTCGAACACGAAACACATAGCTGTTTCTATCATGAAACTAATCTCTTTCGTCCGTATGCCAATGAGCAGCAAAGAAAACATTTTCTGAGATTAACCAATGAATCTGAACTGGATAAATATATCAGTCTGGTCAAGCCGGATGCTTACAAAGAGGTAGAAAACCCTTTAGGTGGGCTATATACGAGCGCAGCAGGTTGGGTAGATGTACCAATAATGATTGAGGCATTAAAACAACTCTTTATAAGCGCATCTATTTATCTCGCAGAAAGATTTGATTATCAGACACTGTTAGTTTCAGAAGACAGCGTTATATATAAGAACTTCAAGGCAGCAGGAATCATTTTTTGTGAGGGCTATTATGCTGCGCAAAATCCATACTTCAAATGGCTGCCCTTCAATCCGGCCAAGGGTGAAACACTTATTGCCCGCATGAAAGATTACGCTATCAAAGAAATTGTCAATCAAGGCTCCTGGATTATTCCCCTCAGCAACCAGCAATATAGATTTGGCTCTACTTATGTCTGGAATATACTGGACTGGCAAACTACCCCGGAGGGTGAAGAGGCTATTTTGGGTAAAATAAATAAATTTCTTAAAACTTCTTATGAAATTACAGGGCGGCAAGCCGGTATCCGCCCGACAACAAAAGACCGTCGCCCATTCCTGGGCAACCATCCTGTTTATTCTAACGTCTATGTATTCAACGGTTTAGGGACTAAAGGCGTGTCTCTTGCCCCGTACTTTGCGCAGCAAATGTTGTTTTTTTTAGAAAAAAATAAAGATTTAATGCCGGAATCGAACATTCAGAGATTTTATTCGTTATATTCGTTATAAGATTAAGTACATTACCCCTAATCCAGGATATTTTAGATTGAGACCCGAACGAAGGAGCGGGATTATCAAGAGAGCTATGGAAAAAATCTCTACTTATCGTCGAAGCGTCATGCGCTTTTTTACTCTTAATGCTCTTATTTTCATAGGAATAAATACTGCTTTTGCCCAAAGTTACTTTTCATCTACACAAGAAGAATTTGGTAAAAACCGTATTCAGGAAAAAAGATTTGAATGGCTTACCATCAGAAGTAATAATTTTGAGTTCAACTATTACAGAGGGGGCGATAAAATCGCCCAGAGCGCTGCCAAACTCTCGGAAAGCGAGTATGACCGAATCACCGAATTATTAGGTTATACGCCGTTCACA
>CALRLN020000611.1:0-3267 GCA_943368675.1 Chitinophaga pinensis
TCTTTTGTATGGGGTGGAAAACGATCTATGCTCAAATTAGGTTTGCTACCCCGCTTAAGAGTTCTTCCAAACAAGCTGTTATCTTAATCGAGCGCAATAATATCAATATTCAGGGCTATGAAGGCACTGAAATAAGAATTGAAATCAGCGAACCTATTAATCCTCCAAAGCAGGCAGACGGCCTGAAACGGGTAATTCTGAAAGGCTTTGAAGATAATACACAACTAGGCCTGAATGTATCTCAGGATGATACGATGCTGGTTATCCGCGAAGTATGCAATTGCTATAATGGCACTTATACCGTTTATCTGCCAAATAAACTCAACCTGATGGTCTATGAAAACTATCCGCAGCACGGTCAACGCTGGGCCATAAAAGATATGACAGGCAGTTTTGAAGCAAGTACAGAATTCGGGCATATCTACCTGCAGAATATTACAGGCAATATCAAGGCTTATACGCGGCATGGTTCTGTCAATGCTTATTTAAACCAGACTGGCAATATTTACTTATCGAGCCTTTATGGCAAGGTGTTGCTTGAATTACCTGCTGATACCAAAGCAGATTTAACGATAAAAGTTTCTGAATGGAATGACGTATTTACTGATTTTCAATTACCTGTCTATGAAAACAAGCAGAATATGCTTACGGCCTCTTTGAATGGCGGTGGAATGCCCATAGAACTGAAATCAGCGCACGGGAATATTTATTTGCGAAAGAAAAAGTAGACAGATAAGTGCAGATCGATGCAACATAAAGCTTTTTATTAGTGTCTTTGTAATAAAGGTATTCCCTGGCAGAAACTACAGAAATTAAATCAACAGCCTGTTTTTTTTGAAAGGTCGATAGATTAGCCGGCTGATGAAATATTTTAAAGGGGTAACACCTTACTAAATCATTGGTCTCGTTCTGGTCGACCCCACTCATGGAAAGTGTTTCGGTATAATGAGGTAAAATGGGTGGGTTCGGCTTTTTAAACATTCAACTGAAAAAAACTTACAATAAGGTTTTACGAAACGCTTTAATCATACAATTTAGTTTAGGGAGCATAGGGCGAGACTTTGTCTTGCCCTTATCTTTTATACCAGATTGGTTTTTATCAGCTTGATAGCAATAGCCAGAAGAATCATACCGAATACCTTACGTAATATTTCTGCGCCTGTTTGCCCCAATTTATTTTCAATCCAGACAGATGTGCGCAAAACTAAATAAACAACCAGTAAATTGAGTAATATGCCTACAATAATATTCTCTTGCTGATATGCCGCTTTCAATGAAATAATGGTTGTCATGGTACCTGCTCCGGCAATAATCGGAAAAGCCAGAGGGACAATAGAAGTGGCCTTGCTTGAAGAGGTATCATGCTTAAAGATATTACGCCCCAGAATCATCTCTAAACCTATCAGAAAGATAATCAAGGCACCTGCTACGGCAAATGACTTCACGTCAACTCCGAATAGATTCAGTATACCAACACCCAGAAACAAATAGACTATCATCAATGTTCCTGCCACCAGCGTGGCCTGTTCGGCATGAATCCCGCCTGCCTTCTTCCTCAAGTCAATAATTACCGGAATAGAACCGAGTATATCAATAACCGAGAAAAGGATAATAGTAACCGAAATAATTTCTTTAAAACTGAAGTTCATTTTTTGAAGTAATGTTTAGTAATTAAATCGCAAATGTTAGATTGTAGATTAGCAAATACCGTCAAATATTCAGAAAATTAACTGATGCAATTAATAAGGAATTATCCGATTCAACATTCACAATTCTCTAAATCACAATTTTCTTAAGCGCCTCAAACTCCCAATCTTCAATAGCCGGGAAATTGGCAATCCGAAAAGTCGTTTCTTTCCAGTTACCATAGCCATTACCCAGGGTAATTCCGGCTTCCTTAGCTTTTTGTTTGACCTCCGTAATGGCATCGCTTACCCCTTCTACTGCAATTACTGTATCAGACCTTACCAACTCATTTTTAACCAATAACTCCCATACGGTCTCTTCCTCTATAAATCTGCAAAACTCCTGCCTTCTGGCTTTTATCTTATTGCTGATTACCTCAATGGTATCTACCTGCTCCATTACCCGTTTGAGCAGATAAATAGACAAAACATTAGGTGTATACGGAGTTTGATATTTCACAAAATTCTCATGCATGAATAAGAAGCTATTGTAATGTTTCCTCTCTCCTATTATCTCCGCTTGTCTTAAAGCCTTCTGAGAACAAATCATCACACCTAAACCCGCTGGTAAGCCAAGACATTTCTGCACAGAGGCCAGCCATATATCTCCTTTTTTCCAGTCAAGTGCTAGACCACCAATAGATGAAGTAACATCAAAGGCAATTAATGCTTCGCTGGCCGGAATCAGGTTTACATCTACCTGAGTGGCGTTAGATGTTTCATTCTGCGTAATACATAATACATCATACTTAGATGTATCCGTTTCAAGTATCGGGATGCTTTCTTCTGAATCAAATGAAATATCAAAAGTATTATCGCCAACAATTCGCCTGCTATAATCAAACCATTTCTGACCAAAAGCGCCATTGTAAATATGTAGACTACCTTTGGCTGTAAACGATTGAGCAATTATTTCCCAGCATTCTGTGGCTGACGAAGTAAAATAAACGTTATAATCTGATGGGATATTGAGTTTTTGTTTGAAAAGGCTGATACATTCTTTGAGCATATTCATAAAAGCCTGACTTCTATGGTTCTGGCTGAGAATGCCCTCATTTACAGCATCTTGCAGATATGTGGCTATCTGAGGGTAAATTTTTGATGGCCCGGGATAAAAGGTAATCATTAGTATTTGCGAATGGCGAATTAGTGAATGGTGAATTATCGAATTATAAAAGATTTTATTCACTAATTCGCCATTCGTTAATTCACGATTAGATTATGAAATTTCGTTCAGAAAATACCTTCTTAATTCTCTTTCCAGTTCACCGGCTGATACAATTTTGATGTTCCCATCTATAGCCAGAGAAATCTTGCCGTTTTCTTCTGAAATGCAAATAGCGGCTGCATCTGTTGCTTCTGAAATACCCAAAGCTGCTCTATGACGAAAACCATAATTAGACGGTAAATCCTCGCCGCTGGCAATTGGCAAAATACAATGAGCGGCAATGATACGCCCTTTGTTAATTATGACTGCCCCATCGTTCAGAAGACTGTACTGACTAAAAATAGAGACCAGTAATTTTTTAGACAAAACCGCATCAATAATATCACCTGATTCTACAAACTTATTCAAATCATC
>CALRLN020000612.1:0-3259 GCA_943368675.1 Chitinophaga pinensis
TTCTTTAAAATAAAATTCAGTTCCTCCCAGGGCAGAATGGATGTTCTGCCTGTAAGACCATTTTCTGTTCTTGTAATCTCAAGGCTTCTTTCCACAAACGATGCTTTTATAGCTACCTCTTTTGTTTCACCTGCTTGATTTTTAAAGAAAATGAGGTCGAGCGGCAATTCTCTCCCGGCTTTTTCAAAAACCGCCTGTTGAATTTCTTCAATCAGATAAGTCAGCTTTTCGGAATTTGACGGATAAAACGATTGACCGTCAAAATCAAGTTGCCAAAAATTCTGATGAGGTTCAAGTCCTTTAATTTTAAGCGGTCTGGCAGATTTCAAATTGCCATAAAGAATGTCCTTCCATACATCGGGTAGTGCTCCTTTCCAACTAAAATCATCAGTCATTGAGAACCCTTCATCCAGAATTTCTTCCTCCGTAAGCTGGTCCCGGTCTAAATAGGTAAGTTCAAAAAAAACAGATAACTCCTTGTTTTGTGATATTTCACCGGATAATTCAATTGCATGCGCAAAAGGCGGAGGAATGTTTTCAGAGGTTTGGTATTTGAGGGAGAACGTAGACATTGACGGTTTTAATTTTATCGATTTTTCCGGTTGGTGTTTCAATCATTTTTTCAACAAAAAAGATTTCCTTAGGAATCTCAAATTTAGGCAATTTTTCTGAGAACCTCTGCCCTATTTCATTGCCGTTAGAAATAGGTGCTTTACTTTCAACAACTAATATGAGTTTCTGCCCTAGTTTTATATCGGGTATGCCATAGGCAAAAAATCTTCCGCTAAACTGCATATCTTCAAATACTTGCTCCGCTGCTGCCTCGATTTTTTCAAGCTGGATTTTTACTCCACCACTATTGATAATATTATCAAATCGACCAATAAGTCTGAATTTATCTTTATCTACTATCTCAACAATGTCATTTGTTACAATCCATTCATTATCTGTCACTTTCGATTTTATTTTCAGACAACCCCGCTCATCCTGCTCTATTTCTATGCCTTCCAGCACCCTGAAAAAATCTTCCTGCAAGGGGCCGTTTATTCTTTTAATGGCAATGTGCGTCAGCGTTTCTGTCATGCCATAAGTAGCGTATACCGGCGCATATATCTTCTGTATTTCATTATAAAGCGATTCGCTGATACCTGCCCCACCGATAATGATGCCTTTGGCAGCATTCAGCGTATCCATAAAGCGGTCTTCTTCCAATATAGTTTGCATCTGCAATGGCACAAAAGCAAAAAAGTTTTTCCCGCGATTGGCATTCAGTAGATATAAATGTTTCTCAATTCCTGCAAATGGGCTAGAGTTGGGTTCAACTATCATTAAATCCATACCTGTTTCAAAGGCACGCACAAGCATCATCATTCCTGCAATATAATCAACACTCAGGCAGCAAAATGCTGTATCGCCCTCTTGCAAATTAAATGTAGAGGCAGTCAGCCGGGCTGATTCTATTAATTGTGTACGTGTAAACGTGATAGGTTTAGGTATTCCTGTTGAGCCGGAAGTATGAATAGTAAAGTCTTGCTGGTCAGATTCCCAGGCTTCTTTAAATTTCAGTACTTTTGAATAATACAGATTATTGGGGGCAGTGTTGATGAGTGTTCCATCTCTTTCTAAAAATATCATAAAGCGTAATAAAAAACCCTTCTTAAATATGATTTAAGAAGGGTGGTAAGACAATGCTGCAAATTTACTCATAAATTCGTAGAGTATTATTTGTTAAATCAGCAGAATACAAATATTTCTTTAAAGCTACAGTGGCCGGGCCTTTCTGTACAGTGCCATCAGCCTTGAATTCTGATTGATGATTCGGACATAAAAAATCATTTGTAGCAGGCCTGTAATCAATAGTGGCCGACTCATGGGTGCATATAGCACTCACTGCCAGAAATGTATCGGTATTGGTATGAGCTACAATAATATTCTGTGGCTTTACCACAACGTAACCACCTTTATTCTTTAATTTAGAGTAAGAAGAATTATTCAAATCGATTGTAAAATCAACCTTGCCAGAACTGCCGCCAGGATTAGGGTCTGGGATTTCGCCTCCTGCATCGCATGATTGCAGGCAGTTCATGAGCATAATAGCGCCAAAACTCATACCCACCTGTTTCATAAATTCCTTTCTGTCGATTGTTTTAATATCTGTCATAGTTGCCTTTGTATAATTATAAAATTTTCTGATTAGTGCAAGATACAAGCTTTTGCGTTTTTCTTATAGCTAAGACGTAAAATTACCGATAAAGGTCACAAATAATTAATTTGAAAAGATTTAATATCTACAATACAAAACAATTATAGATATTTACTCTAAATTTTAAGATTAAAACAAACAAAATATCCATTATTTAATATATTTGCAGTTACAATCCCTCTAATATTCATCTTAAAAACTCAAAACATAATACTTTGGTTTTAATTAGACCCCTGTTTTCATTAAAAATGGTAATCATCCATCATTATTTTTCAAATAATTAGCAACGAAACAAAGTTTTCAAAATAAATTTGCAACATGGAAAAGAATCCGATAGACAAAATTAAGGTTGCCGAGAATCCGGGCTTAATGGAATATGCCCACACCGCCGGTGGTGCGGTTGTACGCCCCGAAGATGTCGGAAAAATAAAGGGAAAAGCGCAACTGGCCATGCGCCAGCAAACCAATGAGCAATTAAGCAAGATTTACAAGCAAATGGAATTGCTTGCACAACAGGCCAGAGAAATTAAAAATCGCATTGATATTTCAGAAAGAATTTATGATGCGGCTATCGGATTTGAACCAATTATTAATCATGTGTATTATTTATACGAGAAAAAAGATGGTTCTGATATTCTATCGATGATAGCTCCTGGCGAATGGGGACGTTCTTTTCCTTTCAATCAATTTTTAGCCCGTGTTTTTTTATTGGCCGACCACACCTGGAAAGTTGAGTTTTTTCAGGAAGATAACCGTGACGATACGATTGATTTAGATGAGCTTGACTAATCCGTCAATCATTTTCGAGTGCAGCAATACTTGCATATTATTATACCATATACTATTTTTCATTTATTATATTCTGAATATCAATTATGACCTGGGAAACAATTAAGGAGTACGAAGATATAAAGTTTACTTACTTCGACGGAATCGCAAAAATCAGTATTAACCGTCCTGAAAAACATAATGCATTCAGGCCACAGACTGTCACCGAAATGATAGAAGCGATGGCCTATTGCAGAGAGCAGCCTGCCATAGAAGTAATTATTCTTA
>CALRLN020000613.1:0-3224 GCA_943368675.1 Chitinophaga pinensis
GATACACAAAGCGATGGCTGGACCTTAACGGGTAACAAAGGTGGCTATGTAGCTCAGCATGAACATACAATTGTAGTAACAGCAGATAAACCCATCATTCTGACTGAGATGAATGGGATATATGTCTGAATTTTGATTAAATTGATTTCATGATTTATCTGATTTGAAGAATTGCAATTATCTGCGAAATCAGTTTAATCAGCGGAGCTGTGCGGGTAAATCAAAGTTCAGGAAAAAACCACTCAATCATCCTTTCACTAAATTACTAAATTTTATAAACGTATGGAATACAGACAATTAGGAGCATCCGGTTTAAATGTTTCGGTATTAAGTTTTGGTACTGCTACTTTTGGTGGTGGTACTGAGTTCTTTAAAGCGTGGGGAAGCACTCAGGTAGAAGAAGCAACCCGTCTGGTTGATTTATGTCTTGAAGCAGGCATTAATCTTTTCGATACGGCCGATGTTTATTCCCAAGGGTTATCTGAAGAAATACTAGGAAAAGCCATTGCCGGAAAACGAGACAAATTACTTATTTCTACCAAAGCTACTTTTACTTTCGGAGATGGTCCAAACAATCAGGGGTCTTCGCGTCACCATCTGTTAAAACAAGTGGAAGGGAGCCTTAAGCGCCTCAATACCGATTATATTGATGTTTACCATATGCATGGCTTTGATGGGGTTACTCCTATAGAAGAAACGCTTCGCACATTAGATGACCTCGTGCAGAGTGGTAAAATAAGATACCTGGCTGCTTCTAATTTCTCAGGCTGGCATCTGATGAAATCATTGGCAATTGCTGAGAAATATGGTTGGAACCGCTACATAGCGCATCAGGTATATTATGCATTGGCTAACCGCGACTATGAATGGGAATTAATGCCTTTGGGAATTGACCAGAAAGTAGGTGCCATTGTGTGGTCTCCTTTAGCAGCAGGGCTATTAGGTGGTAAATATAAGCGCAATCAGCCCAAACCTACCGATACCCGCACAGCGCAAGGCGGTAGCCCTATTCCGGCAGCCGTAGTTGATGACGAGGTTTTATACAAGGTAGTTGATGCTCTTGAAGAAGTAGCCAACGAAACCGGAAAAACGATTGCACAGGTTGCTATCAACTGGGTATTGCAAAGACCAACAGTGTCAAGCATTATTATCGGTGCCCGTAATGAAAAACAATTAAAAGAGAATTTCGAGGCAGTAGGTTGGAATCTGACAACTGACCAGGTAAAAAAACTAGATAAAGCGAGTGAGATACCTCCTGTTTATCCATATTGGCATCAACGTCAGAATCTGACATTGAACCCACCACCAAAATTTTATTGAGGCTTGAGATTAAACGTTTTTTTACAATTTCAGCGAAGCGTTATAACCGAACTTTGTTGAAATTTAAAGCCAATTGAAAAAATGTTTTCGCTCAATCAAATCAAAGAAGCACACGCTAAAGTAAAGAGCGGCGCTGATTTTCCGAAGTATATTCAGGAGATTGCTCAATTAGGGGTACTAAGCTATACTACCTATGTTAATGATAGTCATACCCTATTTGTCGGCCCCGATGGCTATATGCTTAATTCAGAAGCCAAATATGCGGCATTGTCCATCGCTGCTGAAAGTAAGGAGGAAGAATTTAAGCGTTATTTAAAAATTCATCAGGGAGGAGAAACAGACTATTCTACTTTCTGTAGACAATCAGCTGAAACAGGTGTAGAAAAATGGGTAGTAGATATACTCAATATGACTTGCACCTATTATGATATGCAGGGCAATAAAGTATTGGTTGAGGTGATTCCGGGTGTTTAAATAGTCATAAAAGACTTCCTTACGGGAGTCTTTATATTTTATAGAGATTACAGCAAAAAAAAAGAGACTGCCTCTTTGAGACAGTCTCTTCAAAATAATATGTCTGCTATTTTAAAGCGTACGTTTAATCTCTTTGATTTCGAAACTTTCGATAGTATCTCCAACTTCAATATCATTGAAACCTTTGAGACTCAACCCGCACTCAAAATTAGTTTTAACTTCATTTACATCATCTTTAAAGCGTTTCAGTGCAGAGATTTCTCCCTCATGAACTACGATACCTTCTCTGATGAGACGTACTTTATTATTTCTCTTAATGCTACCATCCGTTACATAACATCCGGCAATAGTACCCACTTTGCTGATTTTGAATACTTCTCTTACCTCAACTGTTCCAACAATTGTTTCTTCTTCTTTCGGTGCAAGCAAGCCTTCCATCGCATCTTTGATCTCGTTAATCGCATCATAGATAATTGAGTACAATCTTATTTCGATTTCCTCCTGATCAGCAATTTTTCTGGCGGCATTTGATGGACGCACCTGGAAACCAATAATGATAGCATCGGCAGTTGAAGCAAGGTTCACGTCAGATTCGGAGATTTGTCCAACACCTTTATGAATAATACTTACCTGTACTTCGGCTGTTGAAAGTTTCAGCAATGAATCAGACAACGCCTCTACTGAACCGTCAACGTCACCTTTCACAATTACATTCAACTGATGGAAAGTTCCGATAGCTTTACGACGGCCGATTTCTTCAAGTGTAATATGTTTTCTGGCTCTTAAACTCTGCTCACGTATAATCTGCTCACGTTTGTTTGCAATTTCACGTGCCTCACGCTCAGTATCCATTACATTAAACTTGTCACCTGCCTGCGGCGCACCCGGCAAACCTAAAATCTGTACAGGTGTAGATGGTCCGGCTTCTTTAATTCTGACACCCAAATCATCAACCATCGCTCTTACACGACCGAAGTACTGACCCGCAAGAATTATATCACCAACTTTCATGGTACCATTTTGCACAAGAACAGTAGTAACATATCCGCGGCCTTTATCTAACGAGGCCTCAATTACTGCACCTACGGCTGTCCTTTCAGAATTAGCCTTGAGTTCAAGTAATTCGGCTTCCAGTAAAACTTTGTCGAGCAACTCTGCAATACCTGTACCTTGTTTGGCTGATACCTCCTGCTCCTGATATTTACCACCCCAGCTTTCAACAAGAATATTCTCTTTCGATAAATCTTCACGTATCCTGGCTGGATTTGCTCCAGGTTTATCAATTTTGTTAATAGCAAATACGATTGGAACACCTGCGTTCTGCGCATGGTTAATTGCTTCACGCGTCTGAGGCATCACGCTATCGTCAGCAGCTACCACAACAATTACAACGTCTGTTATTTTGGCACCTCTGGCACGCATGGCTGTAA
>CALRLN020000614.1:0-3217 GCA_943368675.1 Chitinophaga pinensis
GAAAAGGTCTGCGGACATTAGTACTGGAGCGTGGCCGTGATGTGCGTCACGTAACCGACTACCCCACTACCATGATGCAACCGTGGGAATTTGAGCATTTAGGGCAATTACCCAAAGCCATTAAAGATGCCAACCCAATCGCCAGCCGTTGCTATGCTTTCAATGAAGACGCTGCACATTTTTTTGTGAAAGATAACGAACACCCATATATACAGGACAAACCCTTCGACTGGATTCGAGGGTATCAGGTAGGTGGAAAATCACTGATGTGGGCCAGGGGTACACAGCGTTGGTCAGACTATGATTTCACAGGCCCGGCCCGTGATGGTTTCGCCATTGACTGGCCTATCAGATATGCCGATATTGCTCCCTGGTATAGTTATGTAGAGAAGTTTGCCGGGATTTCAGGTAATAAAGATGGTTTGCCGCAGTTACCTGATGGTGAATTTTTGCCACCACATGAGCAATCTTGTGTTGAGAAACATTTTACCAATGAAATGGCCAGACACTATAAAGGTGCACGCCCCATTATCATCGGTCGCTGTGCGCATTTAACAAAACCTCAGCCAATTCATACCCAACAAGGCCGTGGACAATGCCAGAACCGCTCGCTCTGCCAGAGAGGTTGCCCGTATGGAGGTTATTTCAGTAGTAACTCCTCTACCCTACCGTGGGCCGCTAAAACTGGCAAGTTGACCTTGAGACCTGACTCAGTTGTACATTCGATTATCTTTGATGAAAAGAAAAACAAAGCTTCTGGGGTAAGAGTAGTTGACGCACATACCAAACAAATGACTGAGTATTATGCAAGAGTCATTTTTGTTAACGCAGCAACAATTAACTCTAACCTGATTCTGCTTAATTCTACCTCTAACCGTTTCCCAAACGGCCTTGGTAATGATAACGGCTTATTGGGCAAGTATATAGCATTCCATAATTTCCGTACTACTATTTCAGGTGAGTATGAAGGTCTGCTTGATAGCAAGACAGAAGGTATTCGTCCGAATGGCAGTTATATACCTCGTTTCCGTAATCTCGTTAAGCAGGAAACTGATTTCCTGCGGGGTTATGCAGCCGGATTCAGTGGTAGCCGTATGGGTTTTACTGATACGAATGGTATAGGAGAAGAACTAAAAGCAGGCTTGTTTGACCGGAAATACGGCAACTGGCGCGTAGGGTCGCACATGATGGGCGAGACAATACCAAAAGAAACCAATTTTGTAACCCTTGATAAAGACCAGAAAGATGCCTGGGGTATTCCTTTAATCAGAACATCAGTAGCTTATGATGATAATGATGAAAAAATGATCAAGGATTTTCATGAGCAACTAACTGAAATGTATACTAAGGCAGGTTTCACGAATATAAAGACCCACGATAACCCTAACAAAGCTCCAGGTCTGGATATTCATGAAATGGGAGGTGTACGCATGGGTAAAGATCCAAAAACATCATTACTTGATAAGTGGAACGCCATGCACCATTGCAAAAACGTATTCGTAACAGACGGGGCCTGTATGACCTCGAACTCAACACAAAATCCATCACTTACTTTTATGGCTATCACAGCCCGCGCTGCTGATTATGCTGTAAAAGAGTTTAAGAAAGGGAATCTTTAAGATAAATATTTGATTTTGAAGGCCCGATTTTCCTTTGAAAACCGGGCCTTTTGTTATATTCGATACATTTAAAAAATGTTTCTAAAAAACTGCTACATCATTTCATTAAAACACTCAAATCAGTAACCAGTACCATAGATTCTATATTTGCTACCAGTATTGAATATCAGCTGGCATTACCTTTGTATCATTAAACAAATACAATCATGAACAAAGTTGAAGCAGCTATAAAAATGAAATGCCCACGCTGTCAGGAGGGGGATGTTTTCATAACCAAAAATCCTTTCGTATTGGGCAAAATGACAGAAATGCATACCCATTGCCCTGAATGCCATCTGAAATATGAAAAAGAAGTTGGTTTTTTCTATGGTTCGATGTTTATTAGCTATGCATTTAATATTGCACTTTTTGTAACAGCGTTGGTTGGTTATTATATGTATTTTGAACCTCTGGTTGACTGGCGAGTGTATATATCAGCATATCTGGTATTAACAGTTATTTTGTTTCCGGTATTTTATCGCTTGTCACGTTCATTATGGTTACAGTTTTTTAATGATTATCAATCAAAATACAAACAGGCGGTTCAGTAATATTAATCTATGGGTGCAGTGAACCATATTCCGATAGTAGATATAAATAATCTCACAGATTTCAGAGACGAAGATATTCTTATCAGCCGTTTTAATGAATATCTGAGAATACATCATAATCTACGAAAGGCGCATAGGCATTCGTTCTATCATTTACTTTTGTTTACCAAAGGAGGCGGAAGCCATACCATCGATTTCAGTAGTTTCCCGGTTAAGCCCTATCAAATCTATTTTATGGTGCCGGGACAAGTGCATAGCTGGGATTTTGAAGGAGAAGTTGATGGCTATGTAGTGAATTTTTCCACTTCCTTTTTCCAATCTTTTCTGCTAAGACCCGATTATCTGGAATCATTTTCATTCTTTAACGGCATTGCAGAAGATGGAGTCATAAATCTGCCTGATGAATTACAAGAGCAGGTTATCCGAATTTTTGAAGAGATTGTTCTGCATGCTTCTCAGAATAATACTTTTCGTTGGGATATGGTTAGAGTGCTGCTTCTGCAAGCCTTTCTGGAGATTGACAAACACTCTTATACCAGCAAATTGCCAGGCACTCCTTCTTTTAATTATACACTCCTCAAAAATTTTCAGAAACTGGTAGAAAAGCACTTCATAAGTCTTAAAAGACCTATGGACTATGCAGAATTGCTCTATATTACACCTAATCACCTTAATGCCTTAAGCAAAGAGCAGCTTGGCATTACAGCTGGTGAAGTTATACGGAACCGTGTTCTGTTAGAAGCCAAAAGGATGCTGGTGAACCAGCATCTGAGTATTTCAGAAATCAGTTATGCACTAAACTTTAGCGATAACTCTTATTTTACAAAGTTCTTCAAAAAATATGAGCATATCACTCCGGAAGAATTCAGGAAAAAAAGTACTTAAAAACGCTTATCTTAACAAAGATTATCCTTCGTTTGTCTTTCCGGCCCTTCACACATTGGACAGAATTGTATTTTTATAGGATAATTTCAACAAAATTAAACTTTCCTGAAAATTTTTTAGTTC
>CALRLN020000615.1:0-3217 GCA_943368675.1 Chitinophaga pinensis
CAAGGGCGTTATCGTCAGTCAGCACGTAGGTAATTTCTACATTCAGATTGCCCGGATAGCCCTCTTCTCCGTCCTTGCTTACATAATTTAGTTTCAGGCCGGTTCGGCCGTCTTTCAGCTCTTCGGTTTTCCATACTACTTTATCAAAACCAATTTTGCCTCCATGCAGATGATTGGGGCCGTTATTTTTTAACAGGTTGTAAGTTTTGCCATCTAAAGTAAATTTCGCTCCGGCAATTCTGTTACCATATCTGCCTACTAATGCACCAAAGAATGGACTTGCTTTTAAATATCCTGCAAGTGAATCATATCCCAACACTACATCTTCATATTTACCATCTTTATCAGGGGCTGTCCAGTGCGTTATCAATCCGCCGTAATCGCTTATTTTTACCTCCATACCTTTTGCATTCTTCAGGGTATAAAGATATACCTCCTGTCCATCCGGTAATTTGCCCCAGGGTTGTTTTGTAACAGATGCTACTGTTTTTGCTGTTTCCATAGTATTCTCACTCTTTTTTGATTGACAGGCAATACTGGTATACATTAACAGTATTCCTGCCAAAAATAATTTGGATTGGGTTTTAAAGTTATTCATCATTATAGAGAGGGGTTGATTTTGATTGCCAATATTACACAAAAACTATTAAAGTGTGGCTTTGTTCGGTAAACATTTCTGAATTTTAACCAGCGACTTTAAACGAAAAACCTATCTTTACCGTTTATTGAGCAAGTTCAACAAATTTTTGTAACCATAATATCTTATCTTAAAATATGCACATACGCAAGCTTTTTATTGCAGGCTTTTTAGCATTGGCACAAATAGCACAGGCACAGACACCTCCTTCGGCAAAATATGACCACCGGGACGCATTTAACCCTTTGTTCAATTTCATGCCCGGCACTGCCTACAGGAGTGGTACTGGAGCGCCCGGACCTCTTTACTGGCAAAACAAAGCTGATTATAAAATCAATGCGACACTTGATGAATCGGCTAATACGCTTACAGGAGATGTAGAGATTACCTATAAAAATAACAGCCCTGATAAACTGCCTTTCGTCTGGCTTCAACTGGATCAGAACCAATTCAATGACAATTCGCGCGGTGGTAAAACCACAGCCATTGTAGGCGGGCGATTTGGGAATACAGGTTTTGAAGGTGGTTACACCATCCAATTTGTAAGCGCAGAGAAAAAAATCTCTACCGGAAAAAAATCTTCTGCACGCTCAGTCTACGCTGAACATCTGATTGATGATACCCGTATGCAGATCCGGTTGTCAGAACCACTGACAACCGGAGAAGAACTGAAGATAAAAATAAGCTATTCTTTTAAAGTGCCGCGTTATGGTTCTGACAGAATGGGCAGACAGGATACCCAGAACGGAACCATCTATGAAATGGCACAGTGGTATCCTCGTATGGCGGTTTATGATGATGTTGAAGGCTGGAATACGCTTCCGTATCTTGGTGCAGGAGAGTTTTATTTAGAATATGGTGATTTTGAATATAATGTGACTGTGCCCTGGGATCACATCGTGGCAGGGTCTGGTGAACTGACAAATGCGAGTGAGGTGCTGACCGCCGAACAGATTAAAAGATTCAATGCAGCCAAAAACAGCGACAAGACGGTGATTATCAGAAGTGCGGAGGAAGTTACTGATGCAAAATCAAGACCCCGCAACACTGGTAATTTAACCTGGAAATTCAAATGTAAACAAGCACGTGATATAGCTTGGGCATCGTCAAGATCTTTTGTGTGGGATGCCGCCAGAATAAATCTGCCAAGCGGCAAAACCGCTGTTGCTCAATCATTATATCCTATTGAAAGTGCTACCAACGATAGCTGGAACCGCTCTACCGAATACGTAAAAGGCTGTATTGAATTTTACTCTAAGTATATTTATGAATATTCTTACCCTTCAGCAACCAATGTGGCAGGCGTGGTAGCAGGTATGGAATATCCGGGAATTGTTTTTTGCAATTACAGAGATAAAAACGAAAGCCTTTGGGGAGTAACTGACCACGAGTTCGGGCATAACTGGTTCCCGATGATTGTGGGCACTAACGAACGTAAGTATGGCTGGATGGATGAGGGATTTAATACGTTTATCAATAATCTTTCGACTAAAAACTTTAATAATGGTGAATATTACCAGCCAGAAAATGCCCGCCAGTATGCACCCTATTTCTATGACCGTGACCCGATTATGAATATTCCTGATGTAGTTCAGAGCAATAACCTGGGCTTGGCGGCATACGTAAAACCGGGCTTCGGACTAACTATGCTGCGTGAACTTGTATTGGGTGAAAAGCGCTTTGATTACGCTTTTAAAGAATATGTAAACCGTTGGGCTTTTAAACACCCAACGCCACTGGATTTTTTCAGAACAATGGAAGATGCTACGGGTGAGGATTTGGGCTGGTTCTGGAAAGGCTGGTATGTAAACGACTGGAAAATAGACCAGGGGGTTAAAGATGTGAGTTATATTCAACAAGATGCCACCAAAGGCTCGGTAATTACGATTGAAAATCTTGAAAAAATGCCTATGCCTGTAATAGTAGAGATTAAAGAGGCCAATGGCACTGCCAAAAGAGTAAATCTGCCTGTTGAAATCTGGCAGCGTGGAAGCTCATGGAGTTTCAAATATCCTTCTACCTCAACTATTGAGTCGGTCGTTATTGACCCCGATGGCAAGCTTCCTGATGTAAACTCGAAGAATAATCAGTGGAGGCCTGTTAAATATAGTGCGCCACAGGCTAATTAAAAGCTTGCACCATTCAGCCTTCTTCTACAGGAGGAAGGCTGAATGGTGTAGTAATAGTTACCTTTGATCGCTCACAAACCCCTCCGATTGGTGGATTAAATTTAGAGACACTAACAGTTATCTGCTGAATTTCAGAGAATTGTTCTTTAACTGCTTCAATAATTTTATAGGCGATATGCTCTAACAGGCGATGTTTTATGTTCATAACACCAGCTATTATTTCATATACCACTTCGTAATTGACCGTCAAACTTAATCTGTCTTCCTGTGCTGCTCGATTCAAGTCGGCCGTAATAGCAATATCAATCGAATATTTATTACCCATTTTCTGCTCTTCATCGTAATACCCGTGATAAGCAAAAAACTCTAAGCCTTCCAGTGAGATAATTCCCATAAATTTTAATAATCAATTACTTTTGTGTGAGTATATATTTAATGATGATTTTATCAG
>CALRLN020000616.1:0-3213 GCA_943368675.1 Chitinophaga pinensis
TGAGCCACAAATTACCTATGGGACAAATCCGGGGCTAGGAACAGGTATTTCACAGAATATCCCTATGGCTAATCAGGTAAAAGACGGAGAAGCCAGCTATAAAAAATCGTTAGGTTATATGGGCTTTGCCGAAAACGAACAAATTGTCGGCAAACCTATCGACTACGTTTTCTTGGGAAGCTGTACGAATGGCCGTATCGAAGATTTCCGTGCTTTTGCATCTATAGTAAAAGGACGTAAAAAAGCAGATAATGTAACGGCTTGGTTAGTGCCGGGTTCACATATTGTTGAGTCGCAAATCAAAGAAGAGGGCATTCTGGATATTCTGAACGAAGCCGGATTTGAGTTACGTCAACCAGGTTGTTCGGCTTGTTTAGCCATGAACGATGATAAGGTTCCGGCAGGTAAATATGCTGTTTCTACTTCAAACCGTAACTTTGAGGGTCGCCAGGGGCCAGGTGCACGTACTTTGTTGGCAAGCCCTTTGGTAGCTGCGGCTGCGGCTGTAACCGGCAAAGTAACCGACCCAAGAGAATTAGTCTAACACATTAAATACCTATTGCCAGAGACAATAATTAGTAGTAAAACTATGTCTTTGGCTTCAAAAATATTACGACAAATGGCTTACGATAAATTTACAGTATTGAGAAGTACCGCTGTACCTATGCCTATCGAAAACGTAGATACAGACCAGATTATACCTGCACGCTTCCTGAAAGCAACCAAACGTGAGGGCTTTGGCGATAACCTTTTCAGAGATTGGCGATACAATCCGGATAATACACCAAAACAGGATTTTGTATTAAACAACCCTATTTACTCAGGCAAAATTCTGGTTGGTGGCCGTAATTTCGGAAGTGGCTCGAGCCGTGAACATGCTGCCTGGGCTATTTATGACTATGGTTTCCGTTGCGTGGTTTCTAGTTTCTTTGCCGATATATTCAAAGGCAATTCTTTGAATATAGGTATCTTGCCTGTACAGGTAAGTCCTGAGTTTTTAGATAAAATATTTCTGGCAATAGAAGCTGACCCTAAAGCAGAGTTAGAAGTAAGCCTTCCTGAACAGACAATCACTATTTTGTCGACAGGCGAAAAAGAAAGCTTTGCAATAAACAGTTATAAAAAAGATAATATGATTAATGGCTACGATGATATTGATTATCTGCAAGCCATGAAAAGTGAAATAAAAACATTTGCTGAGAAAAGTCTCTATTAATCAGCACAGATAAAGGAGACAACAAAACCACTGCTTTAAGCAACAGCAAAATGAAATATATAGAAATAATGGATACAACACTCCGCGATGGTGAACAAACCAGCGGAGTGTCTTTTTCTTCTACCGAGAAACTGACCATTGCCCAATTATTACTGACTGAAGTAAAAGTCGACCGACTGGAGGTGGCTTCTGCGAGGGTTTCTGACGGAGAATTTCAGGCAGTGAGAAAAATCACCTCATGGGCAGCAGAAAACGGTTTTCTGGACAAAATTGAAGTACTTACCTTCGTTGATGGGGATACGTCAGTTAAATGGATGTTGGAGGCTGGTGCAAAAGTAATGAACCTGCTCACCAAAGGTTCATTAAATCATCTTACCCATCAGCTAAAAAAAACACCCGAGCAGCATTTTGATGAAATAGCACAGGTAATTGCTCTGGCAAAATCAGAGGGCATCAAATGCAATGTCTATTTAGAGGATTGGAGCAATGGCATGAGAAATTCTCAGGAGTATGTATTCCAATACCTTGATTTTATTACCCAACAACCCATTGAACGTGTACTCCTGCCTGATACTTTAGGCGTGCTGACACCTAAAGAGTCTTATGACTTTGTACATGCTATCGTTCAACGTTATCCTGATACACATTTTGACTTTCATGCGCATAATGACTATGATTTAAGCGTAGCCAATGTGATGGAGGCTATCAGAGCCGGAGCAAAAGGCCTTCATCTCACAGTGAATGGTATGGGCGAGCGAGCCGGAAATGCTCCTCTGGCAAGTACAATAGCTGTGTTGAATGACTTCTTCCCCGAAATCCAAACCTCTGTAGTAGAAGAGTCTCTTTATTCGGTAAGCAAAATCGTAGAAACATTTTCTGGTTTTGGTGTGCCGGTTAATAAGCCAGTAGTTGGTGAGAATGTATTTACGCAAACTGCTGGTATTCATGCTGATGGAGACAACAAAAACAATCTCTACTTTAATGATCTGATGCCTGAGCGTTTCGGTCGTAAGCGTAAATATGCTTTAGGTAAAACTTCCGGAAAAGCTAATATTGAAAAGAACCTACAGGAGCTTGGAATTAAACTCTCTCAGGCCGACTTAAAGAAAGTTACACAAAGAATCATCGAGTTAGGAGACAGAAAGGAAGTAGTTACGAAAGAAGACTTGCCTTATATTATCTCTGATGTAATTGATAGCAATGCGATTGAAGAAAAAGTAGAAATTATCAACTATGTACTGACGCACTCAAAGAATCTTCGTCCCTCAACAACATTAATGGTAAAAATTGATGGCCATGTTTTTGAGGAAAGTGCACAAGGCGACGGGCAGTATGATGCGTTTATGAATGCCCTGAAGAAGATTTATGCTAAAAAGAAAGTGGTATTGCCTATGCTGACTGATTATTTTGTGCGTATTCCACCAGGAGGTAAAACTGATGCGCTTTGTGAAACTATCATTACGTGGGAACATAACAATAAAGAATTTAAAACCCGGGGGCTTGATTCTGACCAGACGGTATCGGCCATCAAAGCCACCCAAAAAATGCTTAATTTGATTCAATTTTAGAGTTTAGTTTTTAACCACGGAGTTATAGGACAAAAAATTTGGCTAAAGCCGACTTGCCGATATTTCTTCGTATCCCTCCAGCTAAAGCAGGAGGCAATTTAATGGACAGTCCAATTTTATTAGGTGTTGCAAAATAAATATTCTCTAATTTCTTATAAAATTACATCCAAAAGGTGTGCAAAGTAGAGACAGGGCAATGACCTGTCTCTACCAATTAAGGCATTAGATGAAACCTAATTAAATGGGGGTAAAATGAAAAGGATTATTCTATTGGTTTTAGCCAAAGGTATTTTTATAGAACGAGTCAAAATAAGAGCATGTTTAAATTTTGAAAGAAGGGCATCAGTTGCTTAAATTTAAAGTGACCAAACCCAAATTTAATGCAAACCCAATTCGAAGAATTGACTGATGCCCAATGGCAAGTTATCA
>CALRLN020000617.1:0-3188 GCA_943368675.1 Chitinophaga pinensis
CTAAAGTTATTGATAAACATGAAGAAGGGGAACCAGAAGACTTCTACGAGCGAACAGTTTATACATATAAAATTAGTGTAAATATACTTTGGAAGGAATAAATATGTGCTATGAAGTAATGTTAGTTGAGAGTGCTGAACTGGTAGGGCTGACTCAACGATATAAGGATATTAAAATACATTACGTTGACCCAAAATTAACCAACCTCATCCAGTTGACAAAATTCTATCATGTAAGCGGCTTTGAACACCCTCGGCTGCCAATCATTACAAAGGATAGTGAAGATTATAAAATTGAGTTTATGGAATGGGGTATGATTCCACATTTTGAAAAAGAATATATACAAAATCCTGATGCTAATCGGCTCAATGCAAGGGGCGAAACGATTGACCAGTTGAAATCTTTCAGGCAGCCATTCGCTCAGAGAAAATTTGGAATACTACCAATTAATGCCTTCTACGAATCTCAACATATTGATGGTGGATTTACTATTCCACATTTAATCTATGATAGATGGGATGAACATCTTAATATGGCCGTGATATATGATGAATGGACAGACAACGTACTATCAACTGTAAAAAAGTCATTTTCAATAATTACTACTGAAGCTGCCGGGATAATGTGTGAAATCCACTCAAAAAATCGAATGCCCGTATTTTTACCTGAATCGTATATAAGGCACTGGCTGAATCCAGATATTTCAGATAATGACGCAAAATGGCTATCAAATTTCCAATATAAAGGCTTAGAGGCTCATACAGTTTCAAAATTAGCAAATAACTCTCGTGGATTCAGAAACACGAAAGAGGTTGCAATGTATTATGAATATACTGAAGCTAATTTTAACTTCGAACGAATAAGTAGACAAGCTCGGAAAAGAGAAAAAAGAAAATAATAAAGCCCGTTTAAAAGCGGGCTTTATAGATAAAATCTATTCGGTCAAACACTCCTTTCCAATCGCCCTCAACATCTCTTCAGTTGGCTGATAGTTCATGGTAAACACTTCAATCTTTCTTACACCTTCTGTTCTTGCTGCTGGCTTGTGCATTTCAAACTCAATTTGATACCAACCATTTTTAGAAGCGTAATCTGTCAATATTTGACTAGGAAACGAAGTAAGAAGAAACCGACCTTCCAATTGCTCAGCAGTCAGAAGTAAATTTTCAAACTGTTCTATTCCATAGCCTGAATAATGTCCCTGGTCTGTATCAATGTATGGAGGGTCAATAAAATGGAATGCATCTGGAGCATCCATATTTCTCAAAACCTTCAAGGCATCACGACAAAAGATTTGTGTGTTCTCTAAACGTTTAATGTACCTTTCATCAAACAATGCCTTTTTGTTCGCAAAAGTTAAAGCTACATTCCTTGTTCGGCTATAATTCCAAGTATTATCTAAGATATGGAGAAATGTCTGATGGCTTAAAACAAACAATGACCAGGCTTTAATTACATTGTCTTGTTGTTCCTCTGATGAATTCCTGTAGATGCTCCTGGCTTGAATAAACTGCTCTTCAGAGTAAAGTGTATCATCAATCTCAATCTTTAACTTCTTAAAGTTACGTTTAGCGACTTTGTAGAAATTAACCACCATTTTGTTTGCATCATTGATGGCTTCGATTTTAGCTGGTTTCTTTCCGAAGAACACTGAGCCTCCACCAAAAAAGGCTTCTGTATAAATACTGTGTTCAGGAATAAGAGGAAGGATTTTAGGCAGCAATTGCTGCTTGCCGCCATAGTAGCTTATGACAGTCTTTAGTTGTGCTTGTAATTGAGTCATGTGTGTTAAGTTAAATTATTATTATTGAGAAAATTGTCTTAGTTATAATGGATTGGGATTAAAAGATTATAATTTATTTCAAGTTCCGGCTCAATATATCCTATTTCTATTTGTTGGCCATATCTGAACATTCCGCCTTCCTGTATTTCAAAATACTTTACTTCGTATCTTGTCGATACGATTTTTCTAATCATTTCGAAAATGAAACATTTGAAACAATCTTCTAATATCATTGGACATTTAGGGTGCATTTTAACTTTATTTAATCACTATTTAAACTATCTTTAAAACCACATTACGGCCAATAACCCAGACTCGTCAATTTGGTAATTATGGCATCATATCGCATATTCAAGCTCTCAATATATCCCATCAGGGTGGAAGTAAAACCCTGAACATAGTCTAACTGGCTTTGTTGTGTGCTATGCTTAGTATACAAGTCATCAACCCGGCCATTCACGTAATTTACATCGTTCTTTATGGCTCCGCTACTACCTAGTGTATAGCCGCTCAAAGTAGTCTCTATTAAATTAACCACGCCCGCTACAGTAGTTGCATAACTATAAACACCCGTTATTCTATCCCACACCTTTTCAGTTGAACCTTCTGGCCTGTTAATTATCGTATGAGCATCGTCGGCTCTGGTCTTAGCTGTCTGTGCAAGTGTAAAAGCATCATCCGCTTTCGTCTGAGCTGTATTAATTCTCGTGTTGTGGCTATCGAATATATTCATGATTGCCCTGGTTCCTGATAGGTCAACAAGCAGTGCCTGAATAGTTTCAAAAGTCGTCTTCACAACTCTTGCACCTGTCATGTCCTGGAGTACTGATTGAATATTTTCAAACGTAGTTTTAACAACCCTATCACCAGTCATGTCACGCAATATTGAAAACAAACTATCAAAGTTATTTTGCACCTGTCTAGGGTTATTAGGCACATCTAAAAGACGTGATTCAACATTGCTCAACCGTGAATTGTGATTCTCAAATGTATTTTTCACCACACGCTCTCCAGATAAATCCCGAAGAACAGAATGAAAGAAATCAAACTCACTCTTTATGCCTCCAGTCCATTCGTTAAAGTTTTGAAGTACCAGGAATATTTCGCCAAGCGTGTTTATTACATTATCAGAATCATTGGTAGCAAGGAGCGTGTTCCACATCTCCCCAATTCTTTGCATTATCAGCGTATTTACATCAGAATACAGATTTGCAAGTTTTCCTAATCTTCCCCAATACTCAATTGCTTGGTAGGTTCTAAGAGCCGTCATAAAACGGGAATGGTCTTCGCCTGCCTGAGCATCTGTCAACGTCGCTTTTGATAATGAAATCAAAAATGCTAAATCTTCGTCTTTATGGTAAAACGAAGACATCATATCAAAGAAATCTTGTTGTGTAGGTTTCTT
>CALRLN020000618.1:0-3163 GCA_943368675.1 Chitinophaga pinensis
TACACCTGCCTTAATTAGGAAAAGTTCATTTGAAGATTTTATAACAATATCATTAGAGAGAGGTTTTCCAGGAGTTATCTGTGCAAATGCATCATTTGCTAAAAACAAGAAAAATATACAAAAAAACCGCATAGTAATTCTTTTTAAATAGTGGACTTGTTTAAAATAATCTGGAAATTCTTTAATTATACTAACCAACTTTAGTTTTATTCCAATTGGTTTTCAACCTAATAAGGGCAAATCTATTAATTTTCATTAAATTTGCACTTCGAAATTCGTTTTTATGAAAAAAGTAGCATTTTATACATTGGGTTGTAAACTTAACTATTCGGAAACCTCGACTATCGGACGCATGTTTGAAGAGCGAGGTTATCAGAAAGTTGAATTTAATCAACAACCTGATATTTTTATAATAAATACCTGTTCTGTTACAGAAAATGCCGATAAAAAATGCAAAAAGATTGTTAAGGAAGCCAATAAAATTAATCCTGACGGTTATGTTGCCATTATCGGTTGTTATGCCCAGTTGAAACCCAAAGAAATTTCGGAGATTGAGGGCGTTGATGCAGTATTGGGTGCAGCCGAAAAGTTTAGATTAATTGATATTATCGGAGATTTTGTAAAAGAGCCTAAACAAGCCACTGATAAGGTTTATAATTCAAAAATTGAAGAAGCAATTGAGTATCATACTTCTTATTCATTAAATGACCGTACGCGTACATTTTTAAAAGTACAGGACGGTTGTGATTATCCCTGCTCTTATTGCACCATACCTTTAGCTAGAGGCAAAAGCCGCTCTGATACTATTCAGAATGTGGTACGGGCTGCTTATGAAATTGCTGAAAACGGCGTAAAAGAAATTGTGCTGACAGGTGTTAACATCGGAGATTTCGGTTTGCAGAACGATGAAAGAAAAGAAACTTTCCTGGAGTTAGTCAAGGCGCTTGATGAAGTAGATGGTATTGAAAGATTCAGGATTTCTAGTATAGAACCAAATCTCCTGACTGATGAAATTATTGAATTTGTGGCTCGCTCAAAGCGTTTTGTTCCTCACTTTCACATTCCTTTACAATCAGGGTCGAATAAAGTACTCGGATTAATGCGACGGAGATATAAACGTGAACTATATGCAGACAGAGTGCAGAAAATAAAAGAACTGATGCCTGATTGTTGTATAGGTGTTGATTTAATTGTTGGGCATCCGGGAGAAACAGAAGAAGAATTTTTAACAACTCATCAATTTCTGAATGACCTTGATATAAGTTATCTGCACGTGTTTACCTATTCTGAACGGCCAAATACGTATGCTTTAAGTATCAAGCCCGTAATTCCGAATAACAAAAGGGCCGAGCGTTCTAAAATGCTGCATATCCTTTCTGATAAAAAGAGAAGGTACTTTTATGAACAACAATTAGGTAAAAGTTTCTCGGTTTTATTTGAAGAAGATGTAGAGAATGGTTTGATGCAGGGTTTTACTGAAAATTATGTTCGTGTTGTAGCCAAATATGACCCTCTGCTAATCAATGAAACTAAAAAGGTGAAACTGGTTTCTATTGATGATGCCATGCTTGTGGAGGTAGAGGAAGTATATGAAGATTTAGTAAATGCCTGAATCAGATGAATTTCTTACAAAATGTCAGTAGTAGCTTTTAGAGATGGAGCTGCTACTGCTATTTTAACTCTATGGGTTAAATTGACATGACTCAACTGAAGTTGCCAGAATGTCATTGGCTACAACTACCCCCCACCCCGCTAGGTCGGTATACATACCTGAAGAGCCCGTCATTGCAAGACGAGAATATGTAGGCCCCCTATCATCGGCTGGACAAAGAGACCCATTGCCTGCATATTGCAAGCTTCCTCCCCACTCCCATGCCAGGTACCCGATACCGTACTGATTACAAACCTTCATAACGGCAACATAATCATTCTGGGTTGAATTTAACAGGCAATCCTGAGCGACTGAGAACTCACCGACTATCAAACAAATACCTGATGCTACTGCACTATTATAAGCATTCGTCAGTCTTGTTGTATAATTATTGTTATTCCAGTATAAATGGGCAGAGAAAATCAGATTATGGTCAGGGTCATTCGCTAATAAAGCAGGTGCAGCACTGACTAATGCTTCAATGTTCTGACCACAGTCAGTAGCATCTATTGTAATAGGGCATTTTATACCTGCACTCCTCAAAGCCACAATTGATGGAGTATAGGCATCAATCATTTTCTGAACAACAGCCGGTGTATTGCCCTGCCAGTCGTTGCCAACTTCATTGGCAATATTCAGAATCAGGTAATTCTCATATTTTTTCAGAACAGCTAATACATCGGCAGATAGCCAGTAGTCAGTGGCTATCTTAATATTAGCTTGAGTGAGATTCTGACAGGTCAAATCATGAAATTCAACCACAACAATCATTTTGCTGGCCGTTATATGTCTCAGTAATGTATCTAATACCTTATAATCTCTGCTATATTGCGTATTGGCACTCCACGGAAGCCGAACAGCATTGGTACCAGCTTTTTTAATTTCAGGTATTCTGTTTAAAGCATTCATGCGATTATTTACATCGTATTGCCAGTAACCTCCAAAATTCACGCCCTTAATCACAAAATCTGTTCCGCATTTATTCTTTATTTTTGTACCCTCAACCTTAAGATACTCATATCCACTGCTATTATTACAAGAAGCAATAGCTGCTGTAAAAACAGCTCCCTCATTTACTTGAAACCCGGGATTCAGTAAAACCGACTTCCCTGCATGTAAATTAAGATTAGCAGAATTTCCAACGAAAGTTCTCACATAAGAAGGAGCCGTTGGTTCGTCAATATTAAAAAAAGTTTTAATAGAATTTGAGGCGTTCAGATTGACACTTCCTGAAACTGTATTATCCGGATAATCACTTCCTGAAATCACTAGGTCTTCATTGCAAGGAGGTTTGACTACTACTGAAGCATCTGTACCCGGAGATTGGCAATTGATGCCATAAGTGCAATAAGCAGTATAAGTAATTGTAGCATTCGGAGAAACAGAAATTTCAGAAGAAGTGGCACCTGTATTCCATAAGAATCCATATCCATCGGCGCAAGTAGCAGTTAAAGTAATGCTTTGGCCTGCATTTATTGAAGAGCCATTCGGTAAGACAACGGGCGCAGGGTT
>CALRLN020000619.1:0-3158 GCA_943368675.1 Chitinophaga pinensis
AGGCTTTTGATACATTGCCTAAGACATTGGCAAGTTCTAAAACACCTAGCTTGTTCTTAATGATTTTTGCTTGTGTTGTCATTGATTTAATCTTTAATTTTAAGTTACTAAATAAATCGTAACTGTCAGATTAAATCGTGACTATTTCAATTAAAAGGTCTATCATTACCTATTTTTAAACGTATTTCTTCCCTATTGATTTTGATATAATATACCTTAAGGTTCTTTACATAAACTAATTTATAGGAGTAAGAATAGCCCGGAAATTCAGAGCGATTCGTATAAATCGTTAGACTGCTACCATCAAAATCATATTTTTTTTCATCAAGATCTATAAATTCTACATTCTTGAATTGTAATTTTCTATAGTTATCCAGATTGTTCAGATCTTCTATATTATCAACCTCATAATAGGGAATAATTTTCATCCCATTTCCATTATCTTGCATTGGCACTGGCTTTGGGGCTTCTATCTGAGGATTTAAAGGTCCATTATCCAGCTTAGGATTAAGATATTCATCAGGCAGTTCTTCTTTTGGAGGATCTCCAACTGCAAGAGTACTAGCAGGGTCATCATAATTATCTTCACCCCAAAAATAGAAAATAGCTAATCCAAGCCCGATAAAAAGAATAAAAGATGCCGCTATCGCAACAGGATTCTTAAAGAAACCAGTGAAAGGTGAAACCGCTACTTCTTTAATATTTTTTTTTTCTTCCAGTAATATATCAAGTCTCCTCTTATAATTATAGGCATAAAGACCCCTGATGAAGTCCTCATGCGCTTTCATCTGTTTTGCTTTCTCAGGGTCTTCCCTCACAAGCCTCGTGATAAGCTCGTCTTCTTCCTGTGTTGTTTCTTTCCTATGTCTTTTATCCAAAAGTTGTTCAAAATCATTTTCCATTTCCTAAGCAATTATCAAGATAATCTTTAAATTTTTTTCTACATTCTGTAATCTCATTTTTCACGGTGCCATGTTTCAGCCCTCTCATATCAGCAATAACAGTCAGTTTTAATTCATCATAATAAAACAGGTTAAATAATTGCCTGCAACGCTCTCCGATTGCCTCCATCGCTTTTTCAAAGCAGATTTCCTCAGCGCTTACGGTACGTACATACGGAGAATTACTTTCCGGAAAAGCCATATCATTGGTTTCTTTTACGTAATTAATGTTTCCCTCCAGAAAATCTTTAGTTTTATTGCTTAGTATCATAAAATAATAACTTTCAATATCTGCTATCTCTCTATGCAGGATAGATTTCTCCAAAGCCATCAGTGAGTCGTTAATTATCTGATCATGATATTCATAATAAACGTCTCCCTTACGGTCTATTTTATAGAACTTACGCCTGAATTCGTCTCCCAATTCTCTGTTTATTCTTCTCTTGGAATCAGCATACAATTTCTTAACAAGCAGCCGATAAGCCTTTTCCCTTCTATGAGAGTCACCACTTCGTATATGAGCAATTATTTCTTGTTTTTCTTGAGCACTCAGCAAATTCTTATCAAAAACACTCATGTTCAGGCAGTTTTACAGGATAGTTTAATGGTCTAACAAAAGTTCGATAAACTTAAGAAAAAAAGAGTACAAAGTGCCATACCCTTAAATAAAAATCTCACCATAAATGAAATGTCATCGATACGCCTATTGTCAGCACCTGTACATTCAGCGGAATGCCCACAATCCCGTTTGAAAAATTGAAATTCTCAGTCTTGAAGACCTTTACAAATGCTTCTTTCGTCTTTTCGTCTTCCAGAAATCCGCTGATTCTGGCAAATACATCAAACGAAAGCCCCATGTTTTTTCTACGTGCCTCAAAACCCAGATAAAGCCCACTATACATATGCGTTTTGACATAGTCGTTTTGAGAAAAGTACTTATTCACCACCCGCCTCCGGTCAACAGCATCATAATAATCTACTCTGATCGGATAATACACACCAATGCCAAATCCAATATAAGGATGTGTATTGTTATCAAACCGACTTGTAATTCTACATTCTCCTGTCAGATACTCTGTTTTCACCTGTTCAGAAAGCTCATTAGCTGAATTTAAAATCTGGAAATCGTTCACAGCATAATGTGCACTCAGAATCGAACTAAGAGGTCTTCCTCTTCTCATCATCCTGAGATTTATACCCGCTTCATAATTCCCGGCGATGGTCGGTTGCATCTGAATAGGAGGCCCATCAACGCTAATCGTTGGCCTGAGATAGATGGCTGCAAAAAACAATTCCGGTTTTACCAGCCGATCATAACGTGCCATTTTAATAACTTTTATATCTTTTCTTAGGCTTTTAATAGTTTTAGCAGTGGTTTCAATTTCATCAGCAGTTCTTTTCATTTCAACCGAATTTTTGTCATCTGCTATTTTCTTTGCTTCGCTATGTGCGGCTCTGGCAATTCTTATTTTCTCTTCTGCACCACTTATTCCGGTTTCGATAGTTGTATAATGTTCAGTTTTTGGTTTAAAAGAAGGATATTTTTTTAAACTCAGATTAATATCTATTCCGGGTGAGATTTGACGGTTAGCCTCAGATACCTGCGTTTTGGCTTCGGCAATATAAGAGTTATACTTTTTCTTTCGCCTGCAATCTTCTATTAAATACCTGTTCCTATTGATAAATGCCGTTATCAATTCACTTTTATTACAAATCTCAATTTGATCCAGGTATGATAATGTTCTCTCTGCTTCTTCACAGTAGAAAGACCTGATTTGTATGTCAAAATCGACTTTAAACCCAGAAATATCTCTTAATTTGCCCTCATGAGTATTTATCCTTTGCCTGATATCCGAAATTCTTTCATTAATTATCCTTGAATTACACCCCGTGTATGTTTCCGTCAATTTTTGAAGATTCTTTTTAGCCTCGCTTAACAAACAATTATTCATATTTTCTTCGGCCGTGCTCAACATTATTGACACCTGTCCGATAATATTCTCACAGCCTATCCTTGCTGTAATCAGTTCAAGAAGCCTGTTGCTTTCATCTGTTTCACTTTTTGTTGTCGCATATTTTATTGATTTCAACACCCTTTCCCTTGCTATAGATAAATCTTTTTCCCGTTCCAGATTTCTTCGGGCGAGTTTTATTAAAAGTTCATGATACTCTCTGCTCAGACAAACTTTCAGGTTGGTACCAACAACCGGTATTTTT
>CALRLN020000620.1:0-3140 GCA_943368675.1 Chitinophaga pinensis
GGGATTCACCCGCAGGATATAGGCGTGATACTTGATCAGCAGGGAATAGCCGTTCGCACGGGGCATCATTGTACTCAGCCATTGATGAAACGATTCGGTATTCCCGGAACTTCAAGGGCATCGTTTGCTGTTTATAATACCAAAGCAGAAATAGACAAGCTGGTAGCAGGAATCGAAAAAGTAAAGAAAATGGTACTTTAATTCACTCAGAAAAGCATGACGATAAATGAAATACAGGATGAACTCATAGAAGAATTTGAACTTTTTGACGATTGGGAAGGGAAATATGAGTACATTATTGATTTAGGAAAGAAACTGCCAAAACTGGCCGACGAGTACAAAACCGAAGACAATATCATAAAAGGTTGCCAGTCAATTGTATGGCTGAATGCCTATATGGAAGGTGATAAACTGATATTTGAAGCAGACAGCGAGGCAATTATAGTGAAAGGTCTGGTAAGTATGTTGCTGAAAGTGCTCTCTGGCCATACACCCGAAGAAATACTGAAGGCAGACTTATATTTTATCAATAGAGTAGGCTTAAGCAGTCATCTGGCGCAGACACGCTCAAACGGGCTGGCATCAATGGTAAAACAAATGAAAGCATATGCAATAGCTTTTCAGGCAATAGAAGAAAAATAAATTTTTTGAGATGAACGAACAAGAATTAAAAGATAAAGTAATAGAAGCACTCAAGACCATCTATGACCCGGAGATTCCGGTTGATGTATATGAATTGGGTTTAATCTATGATATCAAGATTTTTCCGGTAAACAATGTTTACCTTTTAATGACACTTACCTCTCCGTCATGCCCTTCAGCAGAGGCTATTCCTGTTGAAATCGAACAGAAGATAAAATCTATCGAAGGCGTGAGTGATGTAAGTGTAGAGCTTACTTTTGACCCGCCATATTCAACCGAAATGATGTCGGAAGTAGCCAAATTAGAATTAGGTTTTATGTAACAATATAGCCGGGTAATCAATGGGAATCTGACCCCTCCTGATTGACGACCTGGTTTTTAGTATATTTTAAACACCCCCTTCAGGGTCGGGGCTTTATTATAATATTATGTATCCTCCTCATTTAGTAGCACCTATGAAAGCCGAATTAGTAAATGTCGGATTTCAAGAATTACTGACTCCGTCAGACGTAGATAGTTTTATTGAAAATCAGAAAGGTACTGCTTTAGTAGTTATTAATTCTGTTTGTGGTTGTGCGGCAGGTACCTGCCGTCCGGGTGTAAGATTAGCCTTGCAACGTTCTGAAGCTAAGCCTGAGCATCTGGTAACAGTTTTTGCGGGTGTGGATACCGAAGCAACGCAACAATTACGTTCTTATATCCCGTTTCCTCCATCATCTCCTGCAATCGCTATTTTCAAAGACGGAGAAATCGCTCATTTCATCGAAAGACATCATATCGAAGGTCGTTCGGCAGAAATGATTGCTACTCATTTGGTAGCAGCATTTGATGAAATCTGTGCTGAGGCATAAGACTTTTATCAGGAGGTATTCGAATTCTGCCTCTTCATGTGAAAGCAAAAAGAGCGAAGGCCGCCGTCTTCGCTCTTTTTGCTTAAAAGCCCTTCTCTTTTATAGTTTAGCTATGGTTAACCCACTCTGAATAAGTAGTTCCTTCTGGCACATCAGTAGGGCTTTCAAAAATTACATTATAATCATCAGGGTCTCTGAACCCCACAACCCATGAATTGTTTCCTACAAATGGTTCAGAAAGTGAAAGCCCTCGGGTAGTGGTGTCATTGTAAATTTTCAGGGCGTCATCACATACAAAGCAAACGCTCACACCCACTCCGTGCTTTTCATCCGGTACATTATTCCGATACTCCTGTAACATCAAAGCTACCCCGTCAATCTCAAGCCAGCACCATTCAATGGTTCCGTTTGGTTGCCAGTCAATTTTGATTTCAAATCCAAGCCCCTTACAATAAAAGTCAAGGGAGGCAGCCATGTCTTTTACCATAAAAAACGGAACGGCCTGCCTTACGTTTGGCTTGTTTGGTAATGTCTCAGTCATAAGTTATAATAGTTTTAGTTTGCGCTATTAAAAACAAAAGACCTGGATTTAAAACTCATATACTGCGTCTCTTTCAAGGCTTAAATCCTCTGCATCTTATTATTAGAAATTTGGTTTCAGCATATACTTCGCATAGAATTCATCAATTACTTTTACGGCGTCTTCTGCTGTATCTACTAATCTGATCAATTTCATGTCTTCCGGATTAATGTTTTTTTCAAGGTCACACATGGTGTTATTGAGCCAGTCAAGCAATCCTTTCCAGTATTCAGAGCCAACCATTACAATCGGGAAGCGCGCAATTTTCTTGGTTTGAATCAATGTTAAGGCCTCAAATAATTCATCCAAAGTGCCAAAGCCACCGGGCATAATAATAAAACCCTGCGAGTATTTCATAAAGCACACCTTACGTGCAAAGAAATAATCAAAGTTAATGCTTTTATCAGGGTCAACGTATTGATTTGGTACCTGCTCAAAAGGTAGTTTTATATTTAATCCAATCGACTTGCCGCCATTTTTACTTGCCCCTTTGTTACCTGCTTCCATAATGCCGGGCCCGCCACCGGTTATTACTCCGTATCCGTTTTTTACCAGACGGGCGGCGATGTCAACAGACATCTGGTAATATTTATGATCAGGTTTGGTTCTTGCCGAACCATATATTGTTACGGAGGGGCCAATTTTCGCTAGTCTGTCAAAACCATCCACAAATTCAGCAACAGTTTTTAAAATCTGCCATGAATCCTGGCTATGTATTTCATTCCAACCTCTTTCAACAAACGCCTCACGGATTAGTAGCTCTTCATTTGATTCGATTTCCTTTTCGCTCATAATATATAATAAAATTTTGTCGTACAAAATAACAATTCTTAGCGGACAAATTGAGATAGTTTCGTAAGAATTGGATAATGAAAACGTATATTTGCAAAAAAAAGTTTGAACCAACAAATATATATCGATGAAAGTTGCAATAGCCGGAGACCACGCAGGATTTGAGTACAAAAAAGTGATTTTGCAATGGCTTCAGGAACAGAATTTTGAGACCGCAGATTTTGGCCCTTATTCACCCGAATCAATTGATTATCCAGATACAACACACCCCCTTG
>CALRLN020000621.1:0-3129 GCA_943368675.1 Chitinophaga pinensis
ACCACTTCTGATAAGCCCATAATTTCAGGTGCCAATTCGGTTTTTATAAAATCCGGCTCGTCTGATATTTTTCTTTTCTCAGTTTCGTAACCTATATAACTAAAAATCAAAGTATCACCGTCAGATACTAAAATTTTGTATTTCCCTGTACTATCTGACACAGTACCTCGCTGTGTTCCTTTTATACTTATTGAAACTCCGGGTAATACGTCTTTATTTTCACCGTCAATGATTTGCCCTGAAATTATCCGATTCTGCCCTGTCCCTTGTTCTACACATAATAGCGTCAGCACTGCCGCAGCCATATTGCGTACTACTTTCATATTCCTGATCAAAGGCAATGTGATTCTTTGCTCATTGGTCTGCTTTTTCAGGATAGCCACCGGAATTTCATATTGCAATAGATTATTCTCGATACGCCAAGTCGGAAACCACTCTTCAATATTGTAGTTTTTCTTTAGTTGGTCTTCTCTGAAGCGGCCACAGAGATTCTGAGAAGACTCCAGGCGGTCTCTGAAAAAAGCTATTAATTGGCTTTCAGACATCTGGCTGAAATCTATCACGTTTTTCTGGCAGGAGGCACAAAAGCCTCCGCTTTCAGTAGTTGTAAACGATTCCCAATGCTCATGGCAAGGATTCTCGATATTGATTTGGAAAGATGGTTTCATAGATGTTTAAAACTTAGGTTTTGCACTATTGATGCGGCACAGAAACTTTTTCCATAAAAGATTTCATATTTTTTTGTAGAGAGAAATAAAATACTCAAATTCGGTCTGTTCTTTAACCTGAATACGCTCTATGCAAACCTACGATACCATCATTATCGGAGCCGGATATGCCGGACTCACCGCTACCCGTGAATTATTAAAAGCAGGCAAAAAAGTAATTTTATTAGAAGCCCGAGATAGGGTAGGAGGTCGGGTGTATACACAGTATTTTGAAGATGGCAGCTACGTAGACTTAGGCGCAGCCTGGGTGGGGCCAACGCAAGACAGAATGTATGCTTTAGCTAAAGAGTTCGGTATACAGACCTTCCCGACCTATGATGAAGGAAAAAGCACCCTGCTTTATAATAACAAATTGAAGCATTATAAGGGAATCATTCCGCCTTTGCCGATTCCTTCTTTGCTGAGTCTGGATATGACCATTAAGCGTATGAATAAGCTGTCCAGAACAGTAGATTTGCAAAACCCCTGGAATACTCCCGATGCCGCTTATTATGATTCAATGACATTAGCAAGCTGGATGGATAAGCAGATGTCGTTTAAAACTGCCAAAGTAATGTTTAAGCTGGCCGCTGAAGCTATCTGGGCAGCTGACCCTAACGAAATTTCAATGTTACATGCGCTGTTTTATACTAAATCTTGTCGTGATTTAGATACGCTGATGAACGTGAAAAACGGCGCGCAGGAAGAAAGATTAGTAGGAGGGGCCGCTCAGCCCGCACTAAAACTGGCAGAAACTTTTAAAGAACATATCAGGCTCAATAGCGTAGTACGTGCCATCAGCCAGCAAAATAATGTGGTCACAGTAAAAGGTGACGGTTTTGAACTGACGGCTTCAAAGGTAATTGTGGCATTACCGCCAACCCTTGCAGGGCGTATCCAGTATTCACCTTTAATGCCTGCCAATCGTGAACAACTCACCCAACGTATGCCTATGGGCGTTGTCTGGAAAACCTATGCCATTTATGACAAGCCCTTCTGGCGGGAAGAAGGCCTGAATGGTCTGTCGGCCACTAATGAAGGTTACGTGACAGTTACGTTTGATAATTCTCCTAAAGATGGTAGTAAGGGGATTATGATGGGTTTTGTATTGGGTAATCAGGCCAAAGCTTTTGCCCAACTCACGGCAGAAGCCCGCAAGGCATCCGTCTTAGATACTTTTGTTAAGTTTTATGGCGAAAAAGCCCGCAATCCTGTTCAATATCTCGACCATAGCTGGGCAGAAGAAGAATTTACCCGGGGTTGCTATGCCGGATTAATGCCTCCTGGTGTGTGGACTTCAGTAGGAAAAGCGCTTCGTGAACCTGTAGGTAATATCCATTGGGCAGGTACCGAAACGGCTGACGTATGGAATGGCTATATGGAAGGAGCTGTGCTTTCGGGAGAAAGGGTTGCGAAGGAGATTTTAGGAAATTGATGCGATAACCACATGAAATTTTTCTTGAAAATAACAAAAGCCCTGATACAGATTTGCATCAGGGCTTTGTAATAAAAATGGATACTAGAGTTAATGTCTAGTCACGGCAATGAAAGACATACTTACTGGCTTATCATTAGCGTAATTGAAACAGCGGGTTATATTAAATAATAGGGATTGCTGATAGTGAAATATTTAAGCGTAGCGTTTCTTCTTAATAGTAGCTCAGTAATTTGACTGAATTAAATGAATAATGCTATAATTAATACCTCATTCCCAATAGGCATATTTATCTGATGTCTATTGGTATTTTTTTAAAGTTCGGGATAACTAATTTTGCTGACACAGCGGTTTTTGGGTTCTACTGCATTTCTTAACCTAAAGGTCATTAACAAAAGCGTGCAAGTCAACCGAAACTTTGTGAAAACGTTTTTTTACTTTGCCAATCAGGTATTTTAGCTCTTAAAAAAAATACTTCTGTTTTTTTCTTTAGTTTTGGGTATTAATTCCTGTTTATGCTATTTTCAAGACCCTTTTACTTAATACTCTTGCTAGGCATATTTAACCGGGTGCCTTGTGTTGTGGCGCAAAAAACAGGCTATTCTGAAGCGCATCTTGAAAAAAAAGCCTATGCAGAGAATATTCTGAAAGCAGCGATACTCAAAAAAGACTCCCTACAAATAGCAGAAGCTTATTATTTATTAGGTAAAATAGAACTAAGCGCCGGAAATTATCTTACTTCTCATGCATGGTTTATGAAATCACTCCGCATTCAGGAAGCATTCGGGGATTCGTATGAACTCGGTCGCTTACATATACGGCTAAGAGACAAGGAACAAAGGCAGGGGCATTATGATGAAGCCCTGAGACATTTAAGAATTGCCATGGGTGTTTTCAAGCGTATACATTCACAAGTTGGATTGATGCGGGTTTACACAAGTCTGGGCGACTTATATGCAGATACGGGTCTACAAACTTCTACTATGC
>CALRLN020000622.1:0-3108 GCA_943368675.1 Chitinophaga pinensis
AATAATAGAGAAAGTCCCAGATACATTAAAGTCATTTCTTCTGATAATAATGCAAATAAGAAACTATGCCGCTGAAACCAATTGTCCTTAAAGGAGAACAAAAAAGAGTTTTGTTTTTACAAGTCACTGATTCTATACAGATTAAAGGTGTCGCAGGAAGTGGTAAAACGACAGTTGCCCTCTATAGAGCTAAACATTTACTCGATACTCAATCAAATTTATTTCAGGAAGCTAAAGTTTCGATATTCACCTATAATAAGACACTTGTAAAGTATATAAATGCTATTACTCCTCAAATATCTGGTGGTTATCAACCTGATAGCGACGAAATAAGACCTACAAAACCTAAAGGCATAAACGTTTTTGTGACTAATTTCCATAAGTGGGCTTATAAATTTATTGAACAAAATGGAGTCCCTTTATCAAAAATCGTTAATGGCCAGAAAGTATTTAAAACTATTTCGACAGAAATCCAGAATGGAATTATTTCAATGATAAAAGTTAAATACTTTAACCATACAATATCAAGTAAAAAAGTAGACTTTTTTCTTGAAGAGATTTCATGGATTAAAGGGAAAGCACTTCAATCGAGAGAAGATTATTATGAAGCAAAGAGAATAGGTAGAGGAACAAATGATAGAGTAACTAAAACAGATAAGGAAGTTATTTGGAGTATATATTCTGATTATAATACCCAACTTGAAATGAACGATCAGGTTGATTTTGAGGATTATGCCCTTATTTGCTTGAAAATTCTAAAGGATAATCCCAATCTACCTAAACCGTTTACTCATATAATTATCGATGAAGCCCAAGATTTGAGCAAGGCACAAATTCTTGTTATTTCTCAGCTTGTCTCTGATGAAACTAAGAGTATTTCAATAATTGCTGATGCGGCTCAAAGAATTTATAAGAGTGGTTTTACTTGGGGAGAAGTTGGATTAAATGTGAGAGGGGGAAGAACAATAGAATTTAAAACAAATTATAGAAATACTATCCCAATTGCAAAAGCAGCAATTTCTTTATTATCAAAAGAAACGGAAAATGAAGATTTTACAGAAGTAAAAGAAGCAAGACGCGGTGGTGAAAAACCTATTTTAGGTTATTTTTCAAATTGGGAAGAACAATGTGTCTTCTTATTAAATCAATTAAACAAACTAAAATCTGATGGAACAATAAACTCAACTGTTGTTCTCCATAGAAGCCATAGTGGTATTAAAAACATAAAGAATTATCTAGAATCTAAAGCTTATGAGGTACAAGAATTACTTAAAACTGAAGATATAGATTTTGAAAGTAAAACAATTAAAGTTTGTACATTATCCTCAATTAAAGGTCTTGAATTTGAAAATGTATTTATCATTGATTTAAATGATAATGTAATTCCTTATCCATCAGGTTTTAATGATGAAAATGACGATTTCCATATTTCAACCGAAAGACGTCTATTATATACTTCTATGACAAGAGCAAGAGAAAGATTGTTTTTATTATCTAGTGGCAATCCATCAAGGTACCTATCAGAAATTGACGAATCACTACTTAAAATCATAAGGGGGATAAGTAATTTAGAGATTTCTTTAGATAATGACTTACTTTTTTAAGTATGGATTTAAAACCTAATTTTATAGAGTTTCAAAAAGAAATATTATGTCGAGGGATTGAATATTTAATTCACTTTACACCTACTATAAATTTATTAAGCATTTTCGAGCAAGGAAAATTATTATCAAGAGCCTTACTTGAAAGATTTGATATTGACCAGACCGACATCTTTGATTATATTGAGTTTACAGATGACATACGATTTGATGATAAAAACTATATTAACTTATCAATTCAACATCCTAATTCATTCCTATTTAACCGTTTTAGAGAAAAAACTCAGAATGATATTCATATTAGTTGGTGTGTTCTTAAAATTGATGCAAAATATATATATCAAGTAAATACTTTATTTTCTGTAACTAATGCTGCAAATAGTCATAATAAAAGAAACATAGGGGTAACTGGTGATATTAATAAATTTCGTTTGATTTTTTCTAATTCAATTCAAATAGTAACTTCATATAATTCAAAAGTTATCTTAAGAAATAGTCTAAAAGCTAAATATCCAACTGATGAACAAGCAGAAGTTTTGGTTAAGAACGAAATCCCAGTTTCTGATATATTACAAGTGTGTTTTAAAGATGAAGCTGACTTAGCAAGTGCTAAAGCGGCGTTAAATGACTATGATACCAGTAATTTTGTGATAGATGCTATATTATTTACAAAATCAAGACTATAATGAGGCCAGAAACGAAGTATAAGGGAAGTATTAAACTATCAGCTATCGGTGATGCACTGGGATGGATTACAGAATTTGAAAAAAGTCCCAAATCATTAAAGGAAAAGATTGGAATTGACCGTATAGATAGCTTTCATACTTGGAAAAAGAATGTTGGTGGACGATTCTACGGTTTTATTGATACTATAAAGGCAGGTTCTTATTCAGATGATACGCAACTACTTTTAGCTGTCGCTCGTAGTATTAAAAAAGATGGGAGTCTTGATAATGATTATTTTTCTAAAATTGAACTTGCTAACTGGTTATATTATGCAAGGGGTGGAGGAAGAACTGTTAAAGTAGCGGCAGACAAAATACAGCGTAAGTCAATAAAATGGTTTAATAATTTTTATAGTTTCAAGATAAAAGGAGAAAGCTACGATTATAGACAAAGTGGGGCAAATGGTGCAGCAATGAGAGTCTTACCAATTGCATTAGCAAATCTTGGAAACATTGAGAAAATTAATGAACAGATATTTTGTAATAGTATAGTTACTCACGGTCATCCAAGAGCTATTTTAGGTGCAATGTTATATGGTTATGCTATAAATGTAATTATTGTTTATAGACCAGAGGATTTTAATTGGGAGAACTATATTGCTCAAATAGGAATAGGATTTTCTAAGAAATTTGAATTGACATTTGTAAATCGAATAGAAATTCGTGAATGGCTAAATGAATGGGATAAATCAAGTACTAATACATTTGCAAGTATTTACTCTCAAACTATCATTGAAACTCAAAATCAACTACGATTTATATTTCAGAGCATTAAGCAAAAT
>CALRLN020000623.1:0-3107 GCA_943368675.1 Chitinophaga pinensis
CTGTTAAACAGCTTGAGTGGTAGCGTATTGTCATTCCTATGAAAATTCTCTTTATGGAAGGGAGTATTGGTGGGTTCGGGGTATTAGAAACCTTTAACAAATCAACGAAATGCGTACTCACAATTTAGGTTACCCTCGCATCGGTAACAAGCGTGAATTAAAAAAAGCCTGCGAATCTTTCTGGGCAGGAAAAATCACTCAAAAAGATTTATTGGCAAGTGCCCGTCAAATCAGAGTAAAAAACTGGCAGACCCAATCAGCAGCAGGTATTGATCTCATTCCTTCAAACGACTTTTCATTGTATGACCATGTACTGGATATGTCGCTGATGCTTGGCGCAATTCCGGAAAGGTATAATCCTCTCAAAAACGATGAACTTGGTCTGTATTTTGCCATGGCGCGTGGGTTGCAAAATGAAGGGATAGACATAGGCGCAATGGAAATGACCAAATGGTTTGATACTAACTATCACTACATTGTTCCGGAATTTATAAAAGACCAACAGTTTAGTTATTTCTCAAAGAAGGCAATTATTCAGTTTAACGAAGCCAAAGAAATTGGCATTATGACCAAACCAGTATTAATTGGGCCTGTTACTTACTTATTATCAGGTAAAGAGAAAGAACCAGGGTTTAAACGGATTGATTTATTAGAGAATTTGCTTCAGGTATATATTGAAATACTTAACGAACTTTCAACAGCGGGAGCAGAATGGATTCAACTGGATGAACCTTTCCTGATTATGGATTTAACGACTGATGAACAGATAGCCTATCAAAAAGCTTATCAGCTTATAAGAGAGGCCTTACCTCAGCAAAAATTTATTATAACTACTTATTTTGAAGAATTAGGCGAAAATACGAATCTGACACTTTCTTTACCGGTTGACTGTCTCCATGTTGATTTAGTGAGAGCTCCAGGACAATTGGATACATTGTTGGATAATTCTCTCCTGAAATCCTCCAATCAGATACTTTCATTGGGCTTAATTGATGGAAGAAATATCTGGAAAACTGATTTTTCGAATGCTTTAAACACAATTGTTAAGGCAAATAAAGTTTTAGGTAGCGAAAGAGTTCTTATTGCTCCTTCATGCTCTTTATTGCATACTCCTTGCGATCTGGATTTGGAAAATGATGAAGTGGCATTACCTGTAGAAATAAAAAACTGGCTGGCTTTTGCAAAACAGAAACTGGATGAACTGGTAATACTGGCTCGTCTTTCTGAACCGATGAGCGAAAAAAAATATCTTCGCCAACTAAGAGAAAACCAACTGGCGATTGAACACCGGAAAATTTCTCCAAAAATCCACAAATCTGATGTGAAAGAGAGACTCAGCAAATTGAAAGATTCAGATTTTGAGAGGTTAAGTGGTTTCGCTATAAGACAAGATATGCAACAAAAAGCGCTAAAATTGCCAAACTTTCCGACAACCACTATTGGCTCATTTCCTCAGACTTTAGAGATCCGTCAGCTAAGAGCAAAATTAAAAAAGGGAGAAATCTCTCTTGAAATATATAATAGTTTAATAGAAGCAGAAATAGAGAAGTCGGTCAAATGGCAGGAAGAACTGGGGATTGATGTATTGGTACATGGTGAATTTGAACGTAACGACATGGTTGAATACTTTGGAGAGCAATTGTCGGGCTATGTATTTACCCATAATGGCTGGGTGCAAAGTTATGGTAGCAGATGTGTGAAACCACCAATTATATATGGTGATGTTGAGCGCCCAGTAGCCATGACGGTGAAATGGTCGGCATTTGCACAATCAAAAACCAATAAATTAATGAAAGGTATGCTGACCGGGCCTGTCACTATTTTGCAATGGTCTTTTGTGAGAGATGATCAACCACGTTCTCAAACGGCTTTTCAGATTGGACTTGCCATCAGAGACGAAGTACAGGATTTGGAAAGCGCAGGGATAAAAATAATTCAGATTGATGAGCCAGCCATAAGAGAGGGATTACCCTTGAAGAAATCTAAATGGGATGAGTACCTGCAATGGGCTGTAAAAGCTTTCAGATTGAGTGCCTCTGGCGTGAAAAATGAAACGCAGATTCATACCCATATGTGCTATTCAGAATTTAATGACATTATCAGACATATTGCGGCTATGGATGCTGATGTGATTACGATTGAGACCTCTCGTTCGCAGATGGAACTGCTGAAAGCCTTTGCTGATTTTAAATACCCTAATGAAATTGGACCAGGTGTTTATGATATTCATTCACCAAGAATCTCCGGCACCGAAGAAATGGTAACATTGCTTGAAAAGGCTCTGGAAGTAATACCGGCCAGAAACCTGTGGGTAAATCCGGATTGCGGTTTAAAAACCAGAGGATGGCATGAAACAGCAGAAGCCTTAAGAAATATGATTCAGGCAGCAAAATATATCCGAAACACAGTTCAGATAAATTCTTAATGAAAATGGGTAGGTGAGAGCCTACCCATTGTTTATTCCTCCAATATATACTTATCAAAAAATTTTTCGGCCTTTCTTTCCGTAACTTCACCATGCCAACGGTTTTCGGGCTGAAAGCTCACTACCGGGGCATGCTCACAATTATCAGAGCAATCCATTTTTACCAATAGAACCTCACCTTTCAAATGATTTTCTTTGATTTTATCTTTGAATACCTTTCTGATTTCCTTGCTGTAATGACCACATTTACTTCCGTCACAAACGAAAATAGTATGGCTGGGTGTATCTAATTTACTCATGGCTCTATTTATCTAAATAATCCTGAAACATTCGCTGCATTAGCGATTTGCCCAGGTCAATGTCATGGGTATTCATATTTCCGTTTAGCTGAATCATCTTTTTACCCACATTATCAAATACTATATGATTTTTTGGTTGAATGAAACCGAATCCGTTATTAAACGAAAAGAATGCCCATGGTTTTGTTTTAGGATCGAAAATATTTTTGCTCCAGTTATACCCATACGCATTTAACCCGAGCTGATTAAGCAAAGTAGATGAGATATCAATCTGTGAAGTAATCTGTGGAACTTCAAGACCCTGTTTTGCCAGTGCACCTCCCAGCCAAAGCATTGGTATTTTAAAATCATCAACCTTTTTGCCTGTCTCAGGTATTCTATGC
>CALRLN020000624.1:0-3100 GCA_943368675.1 Chitinophaga pinensis
GATAATCTTTATCCTGCGAAAGCTTTCAGACTTTTATCAGAAGATACACATCGAAATGCCATGCTTGATTGGAACACTGATGGCTATACGGTAGAGCGTGTGCGCAATTGTGCTATCTTAAAAACCGACAGCGAAGGTTTTTTAGTTGATTTGCTGGAAAAACCCAATGATGCAGAATGGGAAGAGATTGTGCAGACAATGCCTCGTATTGGCATAAGCTGGAATATATTTGCATTTACAGCTGCTGACCTCAAGACATTTCTGGAAAAAACCCCATTGCACACTGTCAGAAATGAGAAAGAAATACCTGTAACTGTAAGACTATGGGCAAACGAAATACCAAAAAGTATATTCACTATACCGATAGCTGATGTATTGCCGGATCTAACCAGCAAAAATGATATTGCTGAAATTCAGGCTATTCTGGAAAGAGAATACGGAGACTTTTAGGTCTCCTTTTCAACCACGAGATTTTTAGTAGGGTCAATCCAGAACCATAACATGGATGCTACAATCAGGCAGCCTGCTATCAGGAACAAAGGATAGTTGAAATTTCCTGTGTTCTGCACGATGATTCCAAAAATTATGGTTATAAAAAAACCGCCAAGTTGCCCTGCAAAGTTCATGGCACCTGCTACAGTGCCTGAATACTGCTTGCCTATGTCTACACAAACAGCAAAAGCCACCGGCAGAGTAAAATCTTTTAATAATACACATAAGGCCAGAAGATAGCCTGCCAGTTCATTGTCGGTAGTTAAGCCGGAGGCCAGAAAACAGATACTTGAACTGCCCAGACCTAAAACCCCTACTACCCGTCTTCCTGTTTTCAGTCCATATCTTTTGGTCAATAAATCACTGGCAAAGCCTCCTATAAGACAACCGATTGCGCCTAAAAAATAAGACAGCGACACAAAATTTTTTGCCTGCTCTTCGCTCATGTGCCGCCCTTCCTGAAAATAGGTAGATGACCAATTGGTGAAAAAATAAGATGCATAAAAAAACAGATGACACATCAGCATCAAAACCCACACATTAGGATTTTTAATAACAATCCGCCAGTCAACATGATGCTCGGATACAGACTTTTTTCTGGTCGCTTCAATTTCCTCTACTTCTTTCTGCGTTATTTTTTTCATTTCCGCCGGAGTATCGCGGAACCAGAAATACCAGGCCGTCGCCCACAGAGCCCCAACTGCGCCTAAAATAAAAAAAGCCATGCGCCATCCTGCCGCATGTACCAAAGGAAGTACCAGAAGAGGCGTTAAAGCGCCGCCAAGCCGCCCGGCTGCCCAGATAACCGATTGCGCCCTGCCTACCTCAACTGAAGGAAACCAGCGGGCTATAACAATAGAGGCATTTGGGAAGGCCCCGGCTTCACCTGCTCCAAAAAGAAAACGTACGATTAATAAATATAGATAACTAAAGGCAGTGCCTGTGAGTGCTGTAAAACCTGACCACCATAACACTACCCTTGTGAGTACCTTACGAGGGCCTATTTTATCACCTAAAATTCCGGTTGGTAATTCAAAAAGAGCATAAGAAAGTGAAAATGCCCCCAGAATATATCCGAAAGATGCATTGTCCAGACCCAAATCAGCCTTTACATACTTACTTACCACATTCATACAAACTCTGTCAAGATAGGTGATAATTGAAAGCAGAAATAAACCAAAGAGTACCTTGTAGCGGACTTTCATAGAAATTTGGTAAGAATAGTATAAATTTAAGACAGGTAAATATAAGAAAATTTAATGATTAGTGTCTATTTTTGGCTACTCATTCACCCTATCAAATATTATGTTTGTACATGCTCGTTTTATTAAGCGGCGAATTGCATGCTTGATTATTTTATTTTGTTTTCTCTACTGTCCTTTATCCGCCCAACAAGATACCACTATCATTATCAAAGTTTTAGGTGGTCTGCAATTCGATTTGCCACGTTTTTCTGTCAAACCAAATACACGTGTAACCATTACTTTAGATAACCATGATGATATGGCACATAATCTGGTTGTTACACTGCCAAACTCACGTATTAAAGTAGTAGATGAAGCGTTAAAACTGGCAGAGAAAGGAGCTAAAATGGATTATGTTCCCGTTTCTCCTCTGGTTATAGCCCATACTAAAATTCTGGAACCTGGCCGGATGGAAAGTATTACTTTTCTTGTCGATAAAGAAGGGGTTTACCCTTATGTATGTACCTATCCGGGGCACGGTTATATTATGTATGGTGCCATGTATGTTGGTAACAAACCCCTCCCACCACTTGAAAAAGACCTGAATGTACCTGAAACACAAAGACAAAAAACAGGGGTTGCTGTAAGTCATGCTGGCCATCAAATGGCACCTCCTTCACCCCATCCTTACCCTTTAAAATATCCCTTGCATTATCGCACTTTTATGCCCGATTGCAGCCCGGCTGCCATTGCAGTTGCATTGAGCGAAACTGAATCTTATTGCTTTGATGCAGGGAAATGTTATCTGCGATATGCGTGGTCGGGAGGGTTTGTAGACAATAGCGAGCAATGGAAGGGCAATGGCAGTAAACTTACCAAGATAGTAGGCGATGTTTACTGGAGAGATAAAACGGGCTTCCCGTTCAGAACAGGAGATGCGAATAGTATTCCTGAAGTCGATTTTAAAGGTTATCATTTCACCAATCGTATTCCGACTTTCAGGTATTTGTTAAATAATATTGAAGTACAGGAAACCCTTAAACTGCTACCGGACAATGCAGGGCTGAGCAGGAGTTTTATTTTTAAGAATAACAGTCAAACTTTATTATTCATCACGCAAACTGATGATGGGATAACTTATACAAGCTCGGCAGGTAAATTTGATAAAGGTGTACTGAAAATTCCGGCAGGTACACAACGCCTAACCATAACCATGAAAAAATAAGATGAAGACAATCAGATATATTATAGCGCTATTTATTTGCGTGTTATTTGCACAGGATTGCTTTGCAAAAAATTATGCACCAAAAGACTCTGCAGCTGATTATTACACTGTTGAGAATATTCCGTTACCTGAGGGGCTTATTGCAGAAACCGGTGCCATTGGTTTTATGCCTGATGGCAGATTTATAGCCTGTTTTCAC
>CALRLN020000625.1:0-3094 GCA_943368675.1 Chitinophaga pinensis
ATCATTCCTCAATTGATTTAATGTTAAATATTTTCATTAATTACATTCTTGTATCTGTACCTTAAAAACACTTCCGCTATCTGCTCTAAATCCATGTGTCAGGGTAACTGATTTCCCGGCCTGAAATAATACGTCGGCTCCAGAACCTATTGTGTTATATGCTACTATTGTATTTTTAGCTTTTATTTGCGCAAATTGTCCTTCATAATAATCCGGCAATACAGGGTTGTCCGCACACGAAGAGATAACATTTACAGTAATTTCTGACCGGGTTTCACTTTCGCAATAGCTATTCTTACACTCGGCATAATAGCTTTGATTGGAAGTTGGACTTACAGTAATAGCATTTGCACTTGACAATAACTCGCTACCTGTAGCTGAATTATACCACTTTACAGTACCATTACACCCAGTAGCTGTTAAAGTAGTACTTTGACCCGCTGTAATATTTGTATTTCCTGAAAGAGAAGGAGGTGACGGTGGAAATTGTGTTATCTGATTAAAGTAATCATTAATCCATGTAGGCAGAGATGTATAGGCCTGACAAACGTATGAAAAACCAAATCCATTAGTATGAGCTCCCTGAGTAATGGTTGTAGCCGAAGAAGCCGAAGTAATGTCTTGGGCAACTACTAAAATACGACTGGCAAAAGCTTGTTCTGAAAAACTAGGAGTTCTAGAACCATTGTAATGCTCATCAGACATCAGGTAATCACAATAACTCATCAACCAGGAGTCAAAATTATTTACCCCAGGATTAAAAATCAATTTCAACCCTTTTGATTGACATCTATTATAAATAGCATTAAGGTAAGCTTTATGATCTGCATCAGGGAAACTACTCACTTCGTCTAAAAAAACGCCAGTGGCTCCATCTGATGCAATAGCATCAATTCGTGCCAAGTTTAAATTCAAAATGTCCCTATTATCATTATACTTTGTTCCCTCATAACCCCCTGTAATATAAGAAAAAACCTGAATGCCTAAAGGGGTATATTGCGCTGGCAAACATCCGACACCTCCATTCTGTTGCCCCCAATATCCGCCAGGTGTATTGTCAATCAGTATATCAGGGCGTAGACTCTTTATAGTAGCCATATCGTAATTAGAATTTCTGTCGTCATGATAATTATAATCAATGAGGCAAACTTTAGGCCGACAATTCACTAATTGCGCATGTGCGGAAAAGATATTAAATGACAAAATTATCGTGTAGAAAATATTTTTCATGGCACTACAAGTTTAATTACGAACATAATTTGGTATAGTTCTTAAAATAAGCGTGTATTTAAGAATATCTAAGTTTTCACTTAATAGACAGATAAAACAACAATAAATGGAAGAGCATTAAAAGAAATTTAATATTATTTTATTTTACGGCTCTTAGATTAAAAATTGAGCCTGTTTAAACTTATTTCTTTGGATTAGAAAATGGTATATTTTGACTACGACTGCTTCATTTATTTTCACCGTAGCTCTGCTACGATTCAAATAAATGAATTGTCTCGTCTAAAATCTACTCATTTTCATCAATAAATAAAAAGTTTAAACAGGCTCATTAAAAAGCATTTAAGGCTCTATAATTCTGATAAAATTTTTATTGTTAAAACTAAATTTGTCTGGATATACATCAAAAGAAAAAGTCAGAAGCAAGGCCTCTGACTTTTCTGATTTAACACCAATATGAATCTGCTGATTCAATTCTCAACCAAAGGGCTGATAGTCTTTTAGTGGTTAAACTAATATCTTTTATTGTATAGATTCAGTTGCAGGAGCAACCCATTCATTCAGTTTTTTATCGTAAACAAGATTTGCATCGGGCCATTCTACATAATGCTTCATTGGCAGATACTTATCCAGGTTTCCGTTTTTGATGAGTTCAGTAAATAAAAACTTCCCTCGTTCTTTTACTAACTTTTCGTCCAGATGCGGTGTATTTACTACTTCTTCAAAATCGGTCGGCATCAGGTTTTTACCTAATTTGTATCTTCCTATCACACCTCGTTTAAAGGGTAGCCCTCCCACCGGCCTGATTACAAAAAAATAATGCGTACTATCGGGTGCAACATAATAATTTTCGATGCTGAATTTTGGCAAAACAGCAAGGTAAAAATTCCGGTATTGCGGTTGGAATCTCGTTTGATTACTTGACTGAGGAGCCTTATTATATATATAAGTTATAATATTTGTCAGCAAAGAATCCTGCTGTGCTTTATCAAAATAAGTGTTCACCTTGTATTTGTCCTTTTCGCATGATAGCGTAATCAGGCAGATACACATTAAAAATAACTTCTTCATATTGGTGTTGAGGTAAACAAAAAAGGAAAAGAACAAGGAGAACCTGAACCCTCCTTGTTCTTTTTCTGAAATATTATTTAATATAAACTACTGAACTTGGGTTAAATTCTGCCCATGTTGTAGTCCAGTCTGTATCGTTAAATGCACCAGCATAAGTAGTTGCAGTAAAGAATGCCGGTAAAGCAGGTGCGGTAACACCTTTGTTCAATGCGTCAGTAGCTGTACCATTCAATACAAATGCCGGGCGACCAGTACCAAATACTGTATTGCTGATACCAGTGGTTGTCCAAGAAGCTAGTACTTTATTACCAGAAAGGCCAGCAAACCAGGCTGATGGTTTTTGTGTACCAATCATTAAATCAGCAGCCGGAGTAGCTGTATTTATGTCACGAACAGGGAAACCTGATGGCAATGTAGCTGCGCCAGTTCCCCAACCGTTTGAACCCCAACCAGTTACACCTGCCAATATTACGTTATTTAATACCAATTGACCTGAATTAGCATTAGCCGCAGTAGTAGAACCATCTATATAAACACCGTTAGGGAAGCCTGTTACGAATGTATTATATACTTTGATTTTATTGTTACGACGTAAATGCATACCATTCTGAAACAAAGTACTGATAAATGTTTCCTGGCTTTGTTTAGCACCAATCAACGAAACGTTAGCCAATGTTGGAGAAGTGAAAGGCTCAGAAGCCGTTCCCTGACCGTCGTTATCTACTTCAAATCCGTTTGAGCCTGATTGGTCAGCACTTGTACCACCACGAAGGGCTACCGCAAATTGTATGAAACC
>CALRLN020000626.1:0-3084 GCA_943368675.1 Chitinophaga pinensis
TACTTCTTCGGTTTTTGAGGTAGGTCTGCCATTGAGCGTACTGTGTTCCCATGAGCAGGTAAAGTCCTCAAATTCATAAACTACTATCTGGCTCTCAGGGGCAGTATTATTATTGGTATTAAACTTGGTACTGGCTATTGAAAAGACCTTCTTAGGCGCAATTTCATCTGTCCACCATAAAATCTGGTCGAACCAGTGAGGGCCCCAGTCGCCTACCATACCATTAGCAAAATCTACCTGATTACGCCAGTTTCTTGGGTGAATGGCTCGGTTATAAGGCACTAAAGGACCCGGGCCACACCACATATTCCAATCCATTTCTGCCGGAGTAGGTTCATCGGTTACCACTTTCCCTTGCCCGAAATTATAGGTTACAAAAGCACGAACTTCTTTTATCTTACCCACTTTACCCGATTTCAAGAACTCCTGTCCACTCACATTATGTGGTGAATATCGGCGGTGGAAACCTGTAATGCAGATGCGTTGCGTATCACGGGCAGTTTTCACAATCGCTTTGCCTTCATTAATTGTATGCCCGATTGGCTTCTCCAGGTACACGTGTGCACCACTTTTCATGGCATCAATCGCAATAAGTGCATGCCAGTGGTCGGGTGTAGCATTGATGACAATTTCAGGTTTTTCTTTTTGGAGTAGCTCCTGATAATTTTTATAAATCTTAGGTTGGTCGTTAGTCAGTTTGCCTATTTCTCCCAGACATTGTTTGATTTGTCTGTCATCAACATCACAGACAGCCACAATCTGACATTCACCTGATTTGATGGCTTCTCTGACAATGTTTGTACCCCACCAGCCTGCGCCAATCAGGGCAGTCTTGTATTTAGCTTGTGTGGCATAGGTGATAAACGGACGGGAAACTAAAGCCCCTGTGGCTAAGGCAGAAGTACGAATAAAATCTTTACGATTCATGATTTAATATAAGTGTTTTGAATAGATTTTCAGAAAATTAAGTTTTATCCATTTATCTTGCAAAACAATTTGTAAAAGATTCCCTATATGCCACCTAAACCTCTCCTGAAAACCGAAATCCTTGCAGGTGTCTCTACTTTTCTGGCCACAATGTATATCATTGTGGTAAACCCCGCTATCCTGAGCCAATCGGGTATGTCGTTCAATGGCGTGTTAACCGCCACTGTGCTGCTTTCCTTTTTTTGTAGCCTCATGATGGGCATTTATGCCAAAAACCCGATTGTGGTAGCACCCGGTATGGGTATGAATGCTTTCTTTACTTTTACGGCCGTAAAAGGCATGGGTATTTCATGGCAGGTAGCATTAGGAGCCGTTTTCTGGGCAGGTGTTTTGTTTTTATTGCTCTCTGTTTTCAATATCCGTTCGCAGATTGTTAAGGCCATCCCTAAGCCTCTGCGCTACGCCATTTCAGCTGGCATTGGGCTTTTTATTACCCTTATTGGCTTTGCGAACGCCAAATTTATTGTAGGTAATCCTGCAACCATTATTGGTGTTACAAGCCTGCACGACCCTATCGTGATTACCTTTCTGGTAGGTCTGGCTATTACCATGATTTTACTGGTAAAACGTGTGCAGGGAGGAATAATCATCGGTATTTTAGTAACTACGCTTCTGGCAATTCCTATCGGCAGATATTGGGGCGATGCCTCAGCCGTCAATTTCGGCCAGAAAACACTGGTAACCTGGCAAGGCATATTTTCAGCCCCAGATTTCAGTTTACTGTTTCAGTTAGATATTATCAATTCGCTAAAAATAAGTCTGATACCAGTTATTTTCGCTTTCGTTTTTACTGATTTATTTGATAGTCTTTCTACCTTCGTAGGGGTAGCCGAAGCAGCCAATCTTTACGATAAAGACGGAGAACCACATAATATTAAAGAATCATTGCTGACTGATGCCGTAGCTACAACTATGGCAGGCTTATTGGGTACAAGCCCGGGTACAGCTTATATTGAATCGGCAGTGGGAATCAGTCAGGGAGGTAGAACAGGTATTACTGCCATCACAGCCGGAATATTGTTTCTGCCATTTATGTTTTTGTCTCCCTTATTGAGTATCATTCCAGCCATTGCTACTGCTCCTGCACTGATAGTAGTGGGAGTATTGATGATAAAACCCATTACCAAAATCAACTGGGATAAATTGGATGATGCCGTTCCCGCTTTTCTGGCAATGGTATTGATTCCTTTTACTTATTCTATTACGCAAGGCATTATCTGGGGTTTTCTGGCATGGACTATCATTAAACTCGCCACCAATCAATCAAAAGAGATCTCATGGATGCTTATCGTGATTGATATTTTTGCGCTCTGGGCTTTATATTTAGGACATTAAAATCTTCATCAATGAAACAAAAGTATGTTTGCCTGATATTCATTTTATTCTGTAGTTTAACCCCAGCATTCGCCCAACGCATTGCCATTCTAGGCGCTATGCCCGAAGAAATACAGTTATTGGAATCAGAAATGAGTCATATCAAAACTAAAACTATTTTAGGATTCCAATTTAAGACTGGTAAACTGAATGGTAAGAAAATAGTGTTGACCGAAACAGGCATCGGCAAAGTAAATGCTGCAATAGTAACTACATTGATTATCAAAGAATTTCACCCAAAATCAGTCATTTTTACGGGCATAGCCGGGGGTATCAGTGAAGATATGAAACAAGGGGATATTGTGATTGGTAATAAACTAACCTACCATGATTATGGCAGACTAACCAACGAGGGCTTAAGCACCAATGCTACCAGAAACCCAATCACCAAGCAATTGAATCCCCTTTATTTTTCTTCTGATTCTCTACTGGTCATTCAGGCATTAAGTGCGGCCAAAGAAGTAACGCTACAAAAAATGTCAGCAGAGGCTTCGCAACCGAACATAAGTGTCGGAACTATTGTTACTGGTGATACCTTTGTTACTTCAAGCACAGCTGTAGGGCATTTTGAAAAAACCTTGCAAGCCAGCGCCACCGAAATGGAAGGAGCAGCCGTAGCACAGGTATGCTTTCAGCAGAATATTCCGTTTCTGATTATCAGAAGCATCAGCGATAAAGCCAACGAAAAGGCATCGGTAGATTTTCAGACATTCAAGAAAATCG
>CALRLN020000627.1:0-3072 GCA_943368675.1 Chitinophaga pinensis
GTATTGGCATTGGTTTTATTCCGGGTGTGCCAACTATTATTCTGAATCCTGAAATTGTATTTCTGATATTCCTCCCGCCTTTGCTATTCGACGCCGCTTTTAATATTTCGTATAAAGAGTTACAAAAGAATATCGCTACTATTGGTACATTAGCTATTCCATTGGTATTTTTCACCACTACAGCGATAGCGGTTGTAGCCCATTATCTGATACCAGATATGAGCTGGCCGGTTTCTTTTGCTTTGGGCGCTATTCTATCTCCACCTGATGCAGTGGCTGCTACTAATGTTACCAGGGGGCTTGGGCTATCGCATCGAACTCTGACAATACTTGAAGGCGAGAGTTTAGTCAATGATGCCTCCGGACTGATAGCTTTCCGGTTTGCTGCCGCAGCCATTACAGGTATAAGTTTCAGTTTTCAAAAAGCCATCCCTGAATTTTTCATTGTTGCCATAGGGGGTGCCTTAGTTGGTATAGTTTTTGGCAGAATACTTGCCTTTTTTCTTCTGAAAGTCTATCATAATAACCTGATTGCCATTAGTGCAATGGTGCTTTCTCCTTTTATAACCTATCTGGTAGCAGAAGAATTACATGTTTCAGGCGTTCTGGCGGTGGTTGTTTTAGGTGTTGCACTGGCAGTGCACTCAGGAAGACTGGTCTCTGCTGAAACAAAAGAACAAAATAAACACTTCTGGGATGTAATCATTTTTCTGCTAAATGGCCTCGTGTTTATTCTGATTGGTTTGCAGTTCCCTTCAATCATTGATAGTATAAATAGTGAAGACTTTCTACCATTAATCGGCTACAGTTTTCTGATAAGCTTTATTATGTTAATTCTGCGGATTCAATGGATATTCTCGCATAGTAAAAACCTTCAGAAAGCCATTGATGCACAAACAAAGAAAGTTCTCGGATTCAGAACTCGGCTTTATGCTGACGAGAAAATTGATTGGAAAAACTCTATGATTATTGGCTGGGCAGGTATGAGGGGCATTGTTTCGTTAGCCTCGGCTTTGTCTTTACCCCTGGTATTGAGCGATGGAAGCCCATTTGTTCAGAGAGAGTCAGTTATTTTTATATCCGTTGTAGTAGTATTAATTACTCTTATTATTCAGGGATTAACTCTACCATTGGTAGTTAAACTATTAGACAGGGCTGAAAAAAGAAATCAAAATTCATAATCATGAAAAAAATATTATCTGCAATTATCATTCTTTTCGGCGCGTATGCTTGTCAAATACAAAAGCGCTCTGGTAAAAGCCTCACCCAACAAAAGGAAACCTGGGTTTTTCTGATGGCAGGACAATCTAATATGGCAGGAAGGGGGATTGTAGAGGCAAAGGATACTATTACTAACCCCAGAATATTAACCATAAATAAAGATTATCAGATTATACCGGCAAAAGAACCTTTACATTTCTACGAGCCAAAACTAAAAGGACTGGATTGTGGATTCTCATTTGCAAATACTTTATTGAAAGAAGTGAATAAAGATATTACAATTCTGATGATTCCGACTGCAGTAGGTGGGAGTTCTACCAGACAATGGTTAGACGATTCTGTTTACCGTAATGTACAATTGCTGACAAATTTCCGTCAGAAAATGGAATTTGCGAAGACACAAGGTGTGGTGAAAGGTATTTTATGGCATCAGGGAGAAAGTGACGCAAATGCCAAATCAATTCCTTTATATAAAGATAACCTACAAAAACTGTTTAGTATTTTCAGAACCTATGCCAATAATAGTAAACTGCCGATTATGATAGGTGAATTAGGCGCTTACTCCAAAACACCTGCGGAATGGAATGCCATTAATGAAATTATCACTCAATACATATCTTCTGACCCAAATGCTTATTTGATACGCACCAGCGATTTAAAGCATAAAGGAGACTTCGTGCATTTTGATTCCGAAGGCCAACGCATCTTGGGACAAAGATTTGCCGAAACTTATTTAAAATTAATAAAGTAATCTAAATAGTTGCTTCGTTGATTTTATCAATGGGGTTCATCAGATAAGTCAATACATCATTATTCTTTTTGAGTTCAACTACTCTGAATCCACGGTAGGCTGTTCCCCAGCTACCCCCAATATGAGAATCAAATAAATAGGGTATGCCATCTTTCATTTTCACACCTTCCTGATTGTGATCATGTCCGTTAAATACCCCTCTCACATTTTTGTATTGCTTAAGCAGGTCTACAAATTCAACACAATCAATACCGTTGTCTGTCCATTTTACAGGAGTAATATGAATAAAGATAAATATATTCCTTTTATCTGCGTGCTCTTCAAGTTTGTTTCTGAACCAGCTCACATTCGGGCATAAATATTCGCCCTTGATATTAGAAGTAGTACCAAATAAAAAGGCATTTTTCTTCATTACAATATCATAATCAAAGGGCATTTTCCAGGTCTGCTCCCATATCTCTGCTGATACCCTGTCATGGTTACCTTGTGTAACGTAATAAGGCATCTCAAGCCTATCAAGTGCATTTTTTGCGGAGGGCAAAAAATCTGGATTATCATGAATTATATCGCCATTGAAAATACATAGATCAAGCTTTTCCTGCTTGTGTTGCGCATTAATCTGTTTAACCGCTGTATCAAAGTATTGTTCAAATTCAGTTTTAGCTTGACCGTAATGTCCGTCAGAAGCCACTACAAACCTAAGCCTGTTTTTCTTTGCAAATGATTCAGCACCTAATGCTGGTATGATACTTCCATCTGCTAATAATAAGGTGGCAACGGAAATACTTTTCAGAAACTCACTGCGATTCATGGGTTGTCAGTTGTTTAGTTTTTCAATTTTCAAAACTACATAAAATATTATTCTTAATTTGAGCAGAAATATTAAGTTAAAGTAAAGAACCTGTTTAAACTTATTTGCGGTGCGCCGCTGCGATTTGGATTAGAAAATGGTATATTTTGGCTACGACTGCTTCATTTATTTTCACCGTAACTCTGCTACGATTCAAATAAATGAATTGTCTCGCTCAAAATCTATCCATTTTCATCAATAAATAAAAAGTTTAAACAGGTTCATTATTTAATTTCAGAGAAATCATAAA
>CALRLN020000628.1:0-3063 GCA_943368675.1 Chitinophaga pinensis
ATTAGAAAATCAAGCAAGATGTTCAGAGAAAAAAATCTTGTTTGCTAATAAGGGCGGAGATGGGAAACCGGAAAAGAACACACAACCGAAAAGGATAAGAGCGCAATAAAAGTCTCAATTAAAAACCAAAGTTCACACCACAGCACCTCTTCAGAATCAACGTTACTCACCTCATTGCAACACTGTCTGATTTATCCTCCAACACTTTCATTAGCCATTTATCATCAGCTTTCAGTGCCTTATCATCAATAGAAAAATCAGATTTATCTTGCCTGCATAATCATTCTTTTCTGAGCAATTACACGTGCTTTTAGCGTAAAAACACTGTCTAGTAAAATTGTACATTTCCGGGATTCTCTCTTTTTAAAAAAGGCACATACGAGCAAATTTATAGCTTCTTAAAGTCCTTGTAAAGCGATTTGATTTCGCTTGAATACTAGTAATTCTACCGATTTTTTTATGACCTTACAGCGCAAATTCAGATTCTTCCATTAGATACAATCAGGAGTTTTTATAGTTGATTTTTGAGTAATTTCTACCACTTATCGGTCATATCCTCCAGTTTTCCTTTCATAGCTACCACATACCGGAGTTTCCTACCAGTTAACCTCTATTCCCTGCCATTCGTCGTGAGTTTCTGCCACTTTTCTCCGTATTCCTGCCACTTGTCGATTTATGCCGCCAGTTATCGGCTTTATGGTGCTACTCGTCGCCGTTTAATACCAATTATCTTGTAAATGTTACCAAAAAAAGTTTAAATTTGTCGCTTCATCGAAAAGAGTCCCAAATCCCTCCCGGAATGATGTAAATTTATATCATCAAACCAGAAGGGATAAATAACCCAAATTATTGAGTGTAATGAAAAAGATACTGACAATTGCTATTGTAACAATTTTAACTTCAGGTGCTGCTTTTGCTAACGATGACACAAACAAACAAACCGCTAACGATTCGTCTCGGGCAAGTTCAAAAGTGGTAATCACAAAAGAGTCTATGAAGTTGATAAAAAAAGAAAGAAAAAAAATGAGTAAGATGTTTAAGGAAAAAAATCTTGTTTGTTAATTACAAAACAGAAATCTGAAACAAGAAAACAAAACATCTAAAAGCTGAGAGTAAAAAAAAGAAGAATTACGATTGAAGAAGGTTTACTTCCGGGTGGGGGGAGATGTGAGTAAAACCCGAAAATTCATAAGAAAAACAGAGAAGTTTATACTCATCAAGACATTCGCTGATATAGGAATTTATCACTCACCAAAAAAAAGCGAAGCGCTCTTCGCACCTCGCCTTTCACAAAAACCTAAAATTAATTCTCAATTTAATCAGTTACACTTGATAACACACTTTTTGACAATTGATTATCAGGAAAGACTTCACGCCCGTTTTTGTTAATGAAACCATTTTTGCCGAAAAGACTGATTCTTGCCAAACCTTCCGAAAAATTATAAGCGTCATCATAAATCAACGGAATAACCTCTTGTCCGGTTTTGTCAATGTATCCGTACTTTCCATTATTAATAGCTCTTGCATATCCTTCTGAATAGCCCCAAAGATTATCATACTTCAAAGGCACAATTTCTTTTCCGGTTTTGTCAATCACTCCGAATTTCTTATTCGCAAATACGATGATCATTCCTTCTGAAACACCCTGAATAAAATCGTATGTGCTTGCCACCAGATCATCACCGGTTTTATCAATTACTTTCCATTTATCATTATTGCGAACTACTGCGAGGCCTTCTGCATAATTATCCACTTCATCATATCTGGCCGGAATCACCAGATTATTGTTGGCATCAATAAAACCCCATTTTTTAGCATCGTTTTTCACGGCCGCTCTTCCTTCCACAAAACTCTTGGCACCTTTATGCACCATCGGAATCACCTGGTTGCCTTTTGTGTCAATAAATCCGTATTTTCCGGCAACCGAAACCATCGCCAGGCCTTCAGAGAAACTTTCTACTTTATCAAACTGCGGTTTTACCACAAAACGATTTTTTGCATCAACCACACCCCACTTGCCGCCTTGTTTTACAAAGGCCATATCTTCTTTAAAGCTCAGTACTTTATCATAATCAAAAGGTACTTTCACTTTCCCTTTTTTATCTATAAATCCCCATTTATCACCCAGCTTAACAGCCGCCAGCGCCTGTGAGAAATTCTGAACTTCGTCGTATTCAAAAGGTATTACTTCTTTTCCTGTTTTATTCATAAAGCCCCACTTGCCATCTTTACGGATAGCCGCCATGTCTTCTGTCATGTCGTAGGCACTTTCATATTTGATTTCTGCAACCGGTTTGCCTTGTTTGTCAAGAAAGCCCACTTTGTTGCCTTTCTCAATACGAACCACACCCGATTGATAGTCTGTGAAATTTACGTCTGCGGGAAGCTGGGTTTTTTCAGTCGTTTGTGCGAAAGCAGTTTGCGCAGCCAGTAAGGATAATCCTAAAATTAACCCTTTACCTAATGTTATGTTCGTTCTCAAAGCCATTGATTTTTATAGAGTTAAGCCTTTTATTCACTTAATATCTTATGTAGTACTAATGCTAAACACGTGCCAATAAGTATAAATTGAGCGTAATCTTAGTAAACGGATACATTTTTTCTGTTTTCTCTGTCAAACTATACGTAAGAATAAGAAAATCTTTTGGGCGCAGTATATACAATGATTGCATACAAACGCAATGCCAATCTGTTGGTTGTACGTATAATATTATTGAGTGGATACAAAATAATTTTTTTGTTCATTTTTTGGGTTTGGCATTGGAGGGCAATAGCAGATGACACGTTCTCAATACGCTTTAAAAAATCTTTATCTTGGTCAGACCTGAAGGATAACGCAGTTTGATGGATCTTTTTATATTGTCAATTACTCCGTGTCCCGAAGTTCGGTAATCAGGTTTCGATGCAACAACAGACTTTTTTATTTTATAGTAGATATGAGCCTCCTTTAAGGGGGCAGGAGCGCATTGGTTTTTTCGATAATTGCCTCACTATTTAAACCTAAATCCCTATCTTTGCGAAACTTTTTTAGGGTCGTCAGCAAGTTACGACCATATCACTACA
>CALRLN020000629.1:0-3062 GCA_943368675.1 Chitinophaga pinensis
AGGCTTTTGATACATTGCCTAAGACATTGGCAAGTTCTAAAACACCTAGCTTGTTCTTAATGATTTTTGCTTGTGTTGTCATTGATTTAATCTTTAATTTTAAGTTACTAAATAAATCGTAACTGTCAGATTAAATCGTGACTATTTCACCTTATCCTAGGAAACCTATTAAAGATGATTGTTTTATTATAAATAAAGTAGTTTTTGAAGCTAGTTAAATCTAGTTTAATTAAATAAATTTTCTTCGTTCGGCTGAATCTTCATTCAGTCCCTGTGTTCGCCGTTCTTCGTGCGGCACTTGCTCATACTATCTCTGCATAGCTTCAAATATTAATTAAGATAAAGCATCATCTTATTTTTAACCGCCCAAAATAAATTATCCCTGTTCGGCTGAATATTTTAAGAATAAATCCCTACTAAATATCAAACCATTCCTAATAAAAAAATAAATATTTATTGATAAACAATAAATATTTATTACATTTGCATCATAATTAAATTTTCAAACAAAATGCCAAAGTATAACAAATTCGTATTTACAGTGCTGCATGTGGTAGCATGGATTATTTTCGTTGGCTTATCCATTGAAGCCGGCGGCTTGATTGTCAATTTTGTTTTCAGTGTGTTCAAACCATCATTTGTCGGTAATCTTTACCAGAAACTGGATCTGACTCAAATGTACCAGCAAAACCAATGGGCTTTTTTCGGCATTTACAGTTTTGTGATATTTATTGCCGTCATGAAAGCCGCGCTCTTTTATATGGTAATACAATTATTGCTCAAACTTGATTTATCAAGGCCATTCAGCAGTTTTGTTGCCGAAAAAATCTTACAAATCAGCTATTCCACATTTTCAATCGGTATTTTTAGCCATATAGCAAGAGAAGTAGCTAAAAATCTAACCCATCATGGTTATAAGATTGATACACTGGATAAATTCTGGGTAGATAGCCAGGCATATATCATCATGTCGGCTGTTATTTATATCATAGCTGTGATTTTTAAGAGAGGAATTGATATTCAGAACGAAAACGATTTAACTGTATAATTATGCCTATCATTGTAAACCTGGATGTGATGATGGCAAAAAGAAAAATGTCATTGAACGAGCTTTCAGAAAAAGTAGATTTAACGCTTTCTAATCTTTCCATCTTAAAAACAGGCAAAGCCAAAGCTATTCGTTTCAGTACACTGGAAGCAATCTGCAAGGCATTGGCTTGCCAGCCTGCCGATATTTTAGAGTTTGTTGACGACGGGAGTTAATAAACTGTACGGTAAACGTTTCCCCGTTCGGCTGAATCTTCATTATTATTGAAGCTATCAGTTGATATGTCAGACTTTCTCTGAAAGACAATTGAGCCGAACGGGGAAGACAGGCAAGCGCATCCTATTCTTACTTTCTTTTCAAATCAATCAATACCGACCCATTCAGCCGGAAATTACTTTTCGGGCTCAGGAAGTCTGTTTCTCTATAATGGTAGATATACATCGGAACCAACTGAAAAGCATATCTTTTATAATGGTATTGCAGCCCCGCTCCCATCGACATATTATGCCAGAGGCTCCGCTTCTGTTCGGTATCAAAGCTGGAATAGTACTCATCTCCATCTGCATGGCTTTCAAATCTCACGTTCTGGTATAAGCTCAGATCAATATTAGTCCCCAGCAGAAACTTCACATCGAGTTGTTTATTCAATGGCAAATAATAATTCACGTTCAGCGGTATGGTAATCAACGATGCCTTGATATGTATATCTTCTATGCGGTCATATTTTGGCGGCAGATGAGGCCTGTAAAGGTCTGCAAAATCCTGCCGGGTTTTTTGATTAAACTCTTTCGGACTATAATACTCCGACTCAGGACGGCTGAATATAGATACTCCGGTAGAAAAGCTCAGGCTTTTGCCCAGAAATACCTCAAAAGTTGGCCCAAGGTCTATAGTACGGTTAAAGCCAAGCCCTGCGTTGAGCCCTAATCTTGTGTCAATCTGAGGCCATTTGAATGTCTTTTTAGCTGCTGGCGCAGTCGGCGATGTTTTTTCAGGAATTTTGAGGTCTTTTACATCATTCACACTGTCTTTGCCTGATACGTTTTCGGTTTTATCTTCTTTTGTTTCTGCTTTTACGGGCTGTTCATCATTGATGATGCTTTTTTCTTCCGGTTTTGTTTCAGCAGGTTTTATCGCTGATTCTATTGGTTTTTCAGTAGTGTTCAAAACTATCGGCGGGTTTTGTTTTATTATCCCTGATGCCATCTCAGGCTTTTCTTCCGACCGTTGCACCACATATACAGTCTTATTGATATAGACGGTATCCCGATGTACTATGGTTTGAATCTGTGTTTGTGATTTTACTTGCTGAATCGTAGAAATCTTCTCATTCAATAACCGGAATTGTTTTTCGTAATTAAATTTATCTTTCAGATTAACCAGGAGCAATACCGTTGCAATGGTTGAATACAAGGGCAATCCGTACTTTCGCCAGAAATCAAAATACCAGGGCATGTACATTTTTTTCCGGACATTCTCCCAGACATCAGGGCTGACAGACCGGTTAACTGATTCCAGTTTTTCTTTAATTTTTTTATCAAATAGCTCGTTTGCCATAAAGCTTTATTTTTTTGATTGTCTCAACAAATACGCATTAATCCATTCCTGCAATTTCCCCCGGGCCTTTACCAGATTCGCCCTGACGGCACTTTCTGTCACCCCGAGTAAATCGGCTATTTCCGTATGTGAATAACCGTCAATGACCGAAAGCGAAAAAACAGTACGATACACAGGCGAAAGTCTCTGGACAAACTCCATGATTTCGTCTACCGTCAGCAAGTCCAGATGCTTTTCATCATTTTCTATTTCATGTGCATCACTTAAATCTGTAAATTCTATTCTGTGATGATGCTTTCTGAAATAATCAATGGCGGCATTGACCATAAGAGTTCTGAACCAGGCATCAAATACCTGCCTGGCATCATATCGGTCAATATTTTTAAATACCTTAATAAACCCGTCACTAACCATTTCTTCCGCTTCTTCATCGTTGGCAGCGTATCTCAGGCATATA
>CALRLN020000630.1:0-3058 GCA_943368675.1 Chitinophaga pinensis
TTGTGGCTGATAATGGCAGAGGATTTGATTATGAAGAGACTATGAGTAAGGAACTATCGGAGTCTGGTTCAGGCCTGAGAAATATTAATCGCAGGGCAGCTTTAATTGATTTTGATTCTGAATTAATCTCTCAGAAAGAAGAGGGTACCAAGTATATATTAACGAGCCGTAAAACGCATTCTGTCAGCCAATAAATCTATAACCGTATGATTCAGGTAGCCATTGTAGATGATCATCAATTAGTAGCAAAAGCCATTTCAGGGCTTATTCAGAAACTTGAACACTATGATGTGATGTATGAAGTAGAAAGCGGTAAAGACCTGATGAAGTATTTTAAATTAAAAATGGTGCCTGATATTGTGTTGTTAGACATCAATATGCCTGATATGGATGGTTATGAGACAGCGCTCTGGCTTAAAAATAATTATCCGGAGGTGAAAGTACTGGCGCTCTCAATGTATGATAAAGAAGAAGCGATTGTAGGTATGCTGCGCAATGGTGCAAGAGGATATTTATTAAAAGGGTGCCGTCCGGCAGAACTGAAAGAGGCATTGGATGCCATTGACAAAAAAGGGTTTTACTATACAGAGTATGTCACAGACCGCCTTATAAAGAACCTGAACCCTGAGAAAATCCTGAACCCTGTTGAACAACTGGGGCTGAATGCCCGGGAGATTCAGTTTATTGAACACGCTTGCAGCGAGCTAACCTATAATGAAATTGCCGATAAGATGTGTGTAAGCCCCCGCACGGTTGATGGCTACCGGGAGCAGGTATTTCAGAAAATGGGTGTTAAAACAAGGGTAGGGGTAGTGATGGAGGCCATTAAGCTGGGGCTGGTGAAAGTATAGGGGTGGGTTTTAAGAGTATACGTTTAATCTTCATAATATTTCGTTTGCATTTCAGAATTCGTTTACTATCTTTGGTTGTCATCAAAAAAACCAAAGAAAATTATGCTGAGCCGTGTTGCCAATTCTATTTATTGGATAAATCGCTATATAGAGCGTGCAGAGAATTATTCTCGTTTTGTAAGTGTAAATCTGAACCTTGCCCTTGATGCCCCCGGTATTTTAACAGAACAATGGGAGCCGTTGTTGATTGCAACTGCTGATAATTATGCGTTTTATGAGTTTCATACCCAGGCCAATCGGAATAATGTGATTGACTTCATGACTTTTGATAAGCGGAATCCTAACTCTATTTATAGCTGTCTGGCAGCTGCCCGCGAAAATGCCCGCACCATACGTGAGAGTATTACCAAAGAAATGTGGGAGCATATCAATATTTTTTACCTGAAGATTAAGGAAACACAATCAGCAAAAAACTGGGATGTAGAGCAATTGCAGCAATTTTTTACCGAGATAAAAGACGGTTGCCAGCTTTTCTGGGGTATCGTCGATTCTACAGTAACACGCAATGAGGCTTTTCACTTTGGGCGTATGGGGCGTTTTTTAGAGCGTGCCGATAAAACCTCCCGTTTTTTAGATGTACACTATTTTACCTTATTGCCCGATGATGAGGCTTTTGGCTCACCGAAAGAATTATTAATCTGGACCTCTGTATTAAAATCTGTTGGTGCATTTAATATGTACCGCCAGGAGCACCGGGTTATTAATCCATCGCATATTGTGGAGTTTCTGATTCTGGACAAGAGTTTTCCGCGCTCTGTTTTTTATTGCATTCGTCAGGCTGAATTGTCATTGTATGAAATTTCGGGGCATAAAATAACAGAAGGGTATTCGAATCCTGCTGAAAAATCGTTGAGTAAACTACGGCATGAGATTGAATTTACGGAGGTGGACGACATTTTTGAAAAAGCTTTGCATCCGTATCTTGATGAATTTCAGATTAAAAATAATAAAGTTGCCAAGGCTATTTTTGATGCGTATTTTGGATTAAAACCGATTGAACAATAAATTTCGTAAATAAGATAGTAGTTACTTAGACAGCTTTTTATACTTTTGTGTTTGTTTTTTCAATCGGTAATGGATGCTGCTTTCATTGCTAATAATCGAAGCGGCGATCCGCTCAACATTATAATATGACTTTTTGTCTTGGAGTAAAAGTAGCTAAAGGAATTGTTGCCATAGCTGATACCCGTATCACATCAGGTAGCGAAGTATCTACGAATAAAAAAGTTTTTATTCATCAGTCGGCTAATCATTCGATGTTTATTATGACGGCCGGCCTGCGATCGGTTCGTGATAAAGCAATCACCTATTTTAAAGAGGTACTAGAACAGCAGGACCATAAGTTTGATAAAATGTATAAGGCTGTGAATGCCTTTGGTGAGCAGGTGAAAAGGGTTGCGAGTGAAGATAAACTGTCTTTGAAAGAAGCGGGTCTTTCTTTTAATCTTTCGGCTCTGATTGGCGGGCAGCTTGAAAATGACGACGAACACAAATTATATATGCTGTATCCGGAAGGTAACTGGATAGAGGTTACAGAAGGCTCTCCGTTTATTATTATAGGGCAGTCCAACTATGGTAAGCCCATTTTATACCGCAATCTTAAATATAATACCTCGCTTCAGGAGGTTCTCAAACTGGGCTTTCTGGCGTTTGACTCCACGCGCGTCAGTGCCAATGATGTTGATTTTCCGATTGATGTGATTCTTTGCGAAAAGAATAGTTTTAATATGGTGGAACACCGTTATGAAAAACAGGACTTAGAGCAGATTTCGTATCAATGGAATGCACTGTTGAATGCATCGGTGCAGAAACTTTCAACAGACTGGATGGAGCCCATCTTCAGTAAGTCGCTGGAAGTAGACGAGTAGCCTACTTCTCAACCCATATTGTTCTTGATTCCGAAAATTTGCTGTTTTGCAAGCGGATAATATATTTGCCGTTTGCAAGGAAAGACAGGTTTACCTGCCTGCGCTCTGTGAGTGATGGCACAATGGTAGAATATATAAATTTCCCGCTCACATCATATACCGATAGCAGCAGATCACTTAAATCGTCGCGTGCTTCAATATATACAAATCCATCCGGTACCGGATTCGGATAAACAATCAGGTTATTGATTTCTGTGTTGGGAATAAACGAAAAAGCCT
>CALRLN020000631.1:0-3052 GCA_943368675.1 Chitinophaga pinensis
CGTCGCCATAGGTAAAGCTATAATCTTCATCTATTGCGTTTTTTACACATAGTTTATCCAATTCTTCTATAAAACCATCGGGATTTTCAGTAAGAATCTCAAAACTGCTTATGTAGGTATACTCAACTCCATTTTCATCTTCTTCAGAATAATAGTCGAAATAAAAGTCTTCTTCACTTTCTACATACTTTAGGCATAATTTCTCAAGCTTAGTGGCAAACTTATCTGTATCTTCCACATTAATCCAGAATTCGTTGATATAAAGCATACCATCTACAGCGAAGTTCGACTCATCACTTTCATCCCAAACTCCCTCACTAAAGTCAAGATTTTCAACCGATTTTATTATCCAGGAATCATTTCCATTATATTCTTTATGAATGATATAATCATAAGGAATATAGCAATATCCCTGATCCCCCCAGGTTTTCCCCCACGAATTACGTACAATAAACATACGGTCAGGGTCAGAATAACCCACGCATAGCATGGCATGCCAGCCATGTGTTTCTCTCACATTATCTGACTTACGTGGCATAGGTACACGTCCTTTGTTTTTATTAGCATCATCAAAAGACTGAAAAGTATTAAGACAAAAAGCTATCGGATACCCTTCTGCTAATGTGTTTTTCCAGAGATTGAGGTCTAACTCAATATACTCTGCATCAACTATTTTAAAATTACTGCCATGATCATAAGCGGCCTGCTCCGGTTCATACAAAATCATGGTTTTATCATTAGGCCATAATTCTTCAGCACATGCTCCATACTCTTTTAAGCCTTCAATGGCATTATACATAATTGAGCCGCAGTCCTGATCTTGCGAATCATCCAGATACCTGGCGTTATAATAAATATAAAGCCGACTCACATCGCTGGCATTTCCGAGGGTGCGTTTCGCAAGATATTCATAGGCTCCTGCAAAGGCGTTGGCCACACAGCTATTTCCGACTTGCATTTCTACTTCTGTGAGGTGTTCTCTTAAATCAACTTTAGAGGGCAGTTTGTCATATTTACCTGCTGTCTTTTTCTTTACATCTGCAGGTATTGTTCCGGCTCTATAGCCGCCTATACGGTTTTCCATTTTTAGGTAGTGCTTGAGTAGTATCTAATGATAGGTGGTAAAATTTCTCCAAAAATAATATTTTGCATTGAAATGCGAATGTTTTGGAGATTAAAATTCAGTGAGAGAAATACAGAAGAATTCAGGCGTTTGAATTATAGATTTGAGGCTTAAGAAAATAACCGGAGATAATGATTTTCTTTTGAGCGCATCAGTTTTGCTTCTTCGTCTGTCTTATCAGGATACCCGCAAAGATGAAGGATACCATGTACGAGTACACGATTCAGTTCATACGAATCGCTAACCTCAAAAGTGCCGGCATTCTCTCTTACCCTGTCAATACTTATAAAAATATCACCTTCAATTAACCCCTCTTCTTCAGAATTATCAAATGTAATAATATCCGTCAGGTAATCATGTGCAAGGTATTCAATGTTGATTTTCAGCAGATAGTCATCTGAGCAAAAAACATAATTCAAATCACCTAAAGCAAAACCTTCACTATTTACTACAGCCTTAAGCCAGTTTTTTATCTTTTGCTTTTGCTGAATTTTAAAATCAATATCTTCGACATGAAAATTTATCATATACTCATCAATTAGCTTTTTATTAAGGATTTTCTTTTATCGAGAGTCATCAAAAAGGCAGGTAAAAGTACCAGATTAGAAATCATCCCCATCAGGAGTGTAATTGAAACCAATGTACCTAAAAAGACAGTTCCTTTGAAATTTGAAGCCACAAAAATGCCAAAGCCAAAGAAAAGAATAATGCCTGTATAAAACATGCTTATACCGGTATACATAATGGTTTCAGTGATTGCCTGAGATACCGTCAGGTTGCGGTTAACAATTTCATCTTTATACTTGGTAAGAAAATAGATTGTCCCGTCGGAGGATATACCAAATGCAATACTGAAAACCAGCGTAGTAGTAGGTTTTAATGGTATACCAAGATACCCCATTACACCCGCTGTAATTATTAATGGAATGATACTTGGCAAGGTAGAGATGAGAATCATTCGGACATCAAAAAACTGTGTTGCCATTACAAAACAAACTAACAAGATAGCCAGTGCAGTACTTTCTACCAGATTTTTTAGCAGATAATTATTCCCTTTCATAAACACCACGCCATTTCCCGTAACTTTAGCTTCTATCTGTGATTCTTTAGGCAACCATTGCTTTGCATCACGGTCATAGTTAAAAATAGTGTCTATTTTTGGTTGTAAGGCATCGGTTAATTCTTTAATTCTCACTGTTCCGGCATCTGCACATTGAAAACTGATACGTGTATATCGTTTAGTACTGTCAATAAAAGAGGCAAACAGGTTTTCTTTCCCTTTCACACTTCCGGCATACTCTGCCAGTTTTTGTAACTCCAGTGCTCCGGGCAGTTGATAATACTTTTCATTGCCCCCTCTATAACCCTGATATACAAATTTGATAGCTTCAACAACCGAAATCGGATTGGTAAACTCCTCATATTTAGCAAATTCTCTCTGCATCAGTTTGATTTTATTCAGAATCTGAGGGTTCAATACGCCATTTTCTCTTTTGGTGTCTATCACCACTTCGAAGGGCACAACACCATGAAAATGCTTTTCGATAAACTTCAAATCGGCATAGATAGGGTCATTTTGCGGTAAATCATCAACAATATAACCTATAGCCTTTAATCTATACATGCCAAATGCAGAAATCACAACAAGAATACTAATGAATATATAAAGTGAAGTACGTCTGGTATGCACTAGTGTATTAACAAATTTCAGGAAGGAGGTGATGTATTTGTTGTCGAGATGTCTTACGTTTCTGGCACTGGGTGGTGAGCTATAACTCAATAATATAGAAATCAATATCAATGATACTGCCCATGTGGCCATGATACAAATGGCTGATACAAGACCAAATTCTAATAATAAAGGGCTACCCGTAAAATAAAAAACAAAAAAACCGATTGAGGTGGTAACATTTGCCAGAAAAGTAGTCT
>CALRLN020000632.1:0-3044 GCA_943368675.1 Chitinophaga pinensis
GGCTTTCCTTTTGAATAAGATCTTCTGCCAGAAAAATATAGGATACTTCACGGCAAACTGAATTTGAGGTATGTAGTTTTGAAATTTCTGTCCATTTACCGGCAATGAGACCAGTTTCTTCCAGAAGCTCCCTTTTTGCACTTTCAAGAATATCTTCTCCTTCCGGACCACCACCTTCCGGTATTTCCCAGGAGTATTCTTCTATAGGGAATCGGTACTGTCCTACAAGCCAAGTATTTCCATCTTTATCGATAGGTATAATACCAATGGCGATATTTTTAAAATGCACAGTACCGTATATGCCTTTGCCACCGTTCGGATTCAGAACATTATGATGGAATACTTTTATCCAGTTATTCTCATATTTTACCTCTGAGTCGAGGATAGTCCAGGGATTATTGCTTTCGTTCATAATTGCGAAATTAAAACTTTTTAGCAAAGCTGAAAAATTATGAAGAAAATTAGCGGTAATAATATCTGATTTGCATTTGTAGCGCATTGTATAATCCCCAAAAAACATAATAGGTGTAAGTCAAAGATTTGTTCCGTAGAATAATAACTTTAAGTATAATTTTTTCGTTAAATTTATCAATTTAAAACGTTTGCATAAGTTTTTGACCCATTTTAGATGTGTAACTATTTTTATATTTACTCTTAATATAATACTATTGTAATGTTTTTACTATTACAGCCAAACTTATAAGTTTTACCCTATTCTATTTCTTACTTTTTATCGCTCACATTTACCCTGTAATTTCTCTTAGTAAATAATTAGAAATAGAAAAAGTAAAATTTTATATTTGAATTGTAATACTATTACACTGTTTTTATTAACCTAATTTTATTTTTTTCATGAAACAATCCTACTCTATTCCTATTAGGGCAAGAGCCCTGATTCTGCTATTCTTTGTTCTAGGGACTTCCGCTTTCGCTCAAAGGAAACTTACCGGTAAAGTCGTTGATGCAGATGCTCAGATTGGGCTTCCGGGAGTAACCGTCCTGATTAAAGGGGGGACTAAAGGAACCTCAACCGATGCTAACGGAAATTACTCTATTGAAGTGCCACAAAATGGTGGTACAATCGTATTCTCGTCAATTGGTTATGAAACCAAAGAAGAAATTATCGGCAATCGATCGGAAATCAACGTTTCAATGAATGCTGATACTAAATCATTGAATGAGGTGGTTGTGACAGGTTACGCTTCACAACGTAAAAAGGACATCACTGGTGCGGTAACAGTTGTGGGTGCTAAAGAACTTACAGCAACCCCAACGGCCAGCGTTACGCAAATGTTACAGGGTAGAGCCTCTGGTGTGGTTGTTGGTAATGACAATTCTCCTGGTGGTGGTACTATGGTTCGTATTCGTGGTTTTGGCTCTATCAACAACAACAGTCCACTGTATGTAATTGATGGAGTACCAACTCAAGGTACATTAAACCAGATTAACCCGAATGACATTGAGTCGATGCAGGTTTTGAAAGATGCCTCTGCAGCTTCTATCTATGGAGCACGTGCTTCTAACGGGGTAGTTATCATTACAACAAAAAAAGGTAAAACGGGTGAGCCAAGTATTTCGTTTGACTTTTATACTGGTACTCAGAGACCTGGTAAAATGCTCGATTTGTTGAATACAAAGGAATTGGGTCAATATCTATATCTTGCGGATATAGGTGCAGGTAAAAATCCATCTGTAACTTCTCCATCAGTGCAATACAAATTCGCAGCTGATGGTTCTCAGACAATTGCAGATTATATCTATCCTAACGTTTATGGAACTTTACCTGCTAACTATACCTATACTAATGATATTGCTGATCCTAACTTAGGTAAGACTGCATTCAACATTACAAAAGCAAACAAAGAAGGTACGAACTGGCAGGACGTGATTTTTGATCCGGCTCCGATTTCGAATTATCAGATTGGTGCTACAGGTGGTTCAAATAATGCCAAATATGCTATCTCGGCCAACTACTTCAAACAAGACGGTATTTTAAGATACACAAAGTATAACAGATACTCAGTAAGAGCAAATACCGAATTCAAGAAAGGTAGATTTACGTTAGGTGAAAACCTTACAGTATCTTATGATGAAAGACAAGGTATTACAAACAATGATGAGTCAAATCCTATCATGTTTGCTATTCGTGTTCACCCGATTATTCCGGTATTTGATATAACTGGTGGCCCTGCCGAATTGGGTGGTACAAATACTTCTCCTTACAATGGGTTTGCAGGTAGCAAAGGTGTAAACCTTGGTAATGCACCGAACCCCCTGGCAAGATTGTATCGTGAAAAAGATAATATCACAAAAGGTACTCACATCTTTGGTAACGTATTTGCAGAGTTAGACATTATCAAAGGTTTAAAGGCAAGAACAAGTTTCGGTCTTGAATACAACCAATATAACAGATCTGAGTATTTTCATCGTGATATTGAGGCCGCTGAAGCAAGAGCTGCAAATAGTTTGAACGTTATCAATAACTTTGATAAATCAATCACCTGGTTTAATACTCTGAACTATAACAAAGAATTTGGTGCACATAGCCTGAATGTTTTGGTTGGTACAGAGGCTGTTACTACTTATGGTTATGGTTTTCAGGCTAACAGAAGTGGTTTTGCATTTGATGATTTAGATTATCGTTATCTTGATGCAGGTTCTGCTGCTGGTTTGAACAACTCGGGTGGTGGTGCAACTATCACTGCTTTGTTCTCACAATTCGGTAAAGTTAACTATTCTTACAAGGATATTTATCTGGCTGACTTTACTCTACGTCGCGATGGTTCTTCTCGTTTTTCTGCCGCTAACAGATATGGGGTATTCCCTGCATTCTCTGTGGGTGTACGTTTATCTGAGTACAGCTTTATGAAAGACCTGAAATTCTTAAACGATATGAAAGTTCGTTTAGGCTGGGGTAAAACCGGTAACCAGTTGATTCCGAATGTTTACAATGCTTATACTCAATATGCATCAGATCCAATCAGAAATGCGTACGATATCAATGGTACAGGTTCATCAATCGTAGGAGGTTTTGACTTGGTTCA
>CALRLN020000633.1:0-3004 GCA_943368675.1 Chitinophaga pinensis
TTATTCCCAATTCTCCGTTCTCAACCTCTTGTACTACGGCTAATTTAAAAGCATAACTGTAATCTTTCTGTGTACGCTTAACGTACTGGCTTTCAATGGTTTCTTTCATAACATTACTTTTATTGTAACGCTATTTCAGGACGTGACAAATTTTGAATTAAAAAAAGCCCCGAATGGACTTTTCTCAGGTAAAATTTCTATATTTGTAGAATTATAACATTTTTAATATTATTTATAATAAATTGAACTTCAGATAAGTTAATATATAAAAATACTTAGAAAAATTTGGAACCATTATTCAAAGTGTTTAATATTGTACCTGATTGAGACAATATTGTTTTTGACCGGCTAATGATTATTTTCCTTACCTGATTTATTGAATAACCTCAAATATTAACCTGATTTGTAGCTTTTGCATGACTCAGAATACTTCATCAAACAAATAATTCAGATTTATAAAATCCTCACACAAAAATTTAAGAATTGAATTTTTTATCCTTTCGATGATAGGATATTTCACAGAAAAAATTGAAGGCTAGAGATGAAACATAACCTAATTTTTAATAATCATCTTGAATCCAAACTTTCTATTATACACAACTTCATTATTAGTAGTAGATTTTTCACAGAATAAGTTTTTTTGGTTTTTGCGAAATTTTATTTGGTATAAATAATCTCTGCTTTATTGCGGATATTAAAACTTATAAAAAAAACAGGAAAAATTTGGAAAATTTCGAGGGTGTATTTATAATTGTGCCAAATACACTTATTAAGATAAATCAAGAAAATCTTGATATAGTATAAGAACTTTAATTACAATTTATTTTTTACTTTTTTTTTAACTAAAACAAAACTATGAAACAAAACTACTTTGTGCCCATACGGGGTGCTCTGATTTGTGGACTACTTTGGATGATGTCCTTTGTAGCGTTTGCACAAAAATCTGTCAGTGGTAAAGTAAGTGATTCAAAAGGAGAAGGTCTTCCGGGAGTCAGTATTTCTGTAAAAGGAACTACAACCGGTACAATCTCAGATGCTGAGGGTAACTACAAGATTAGCGTTCCAAACGCAGGCGGTACATTAGTAATCAGTTCAATTGGTTACAAAACAGTAGAAATCAAATTAGCTAACCAAAGCACTGTAGATGTTACGCTTGAAGACGATGCGGCAAGTCTTGATGAAGTTGTGGTAACAGGTTACTCAGTTGATAAAAGACGTGAGTCAACCGGTGCCATTTCAACTGTAAAAACAAAAGACCTTACAACAGTTCCTTCAGCGAGTGTTGAACAACAATTACAAGGTAGAGTAGCCGGTTTGACAGTTGTAACAACCAGTCAGCCAGGTTCTGGTAGCCAGATTCGTGTGCGTGGTTTTGGTGCATTTGGTGGTAACGAGCCTCTGACTATCGTGGATGGTTTGCCAAGTGATGCAAGTTTCCTGAATCCGGAAGATATTGAATCTACTACTGTATTGAAAGATGCTTCTGCGGCTTCTATTTATGGAGCAAGAGCTGCCAACGGTGTAATCATTTATACTACTAAAAAAGGAAAAAAAGGAGCCAAAAAGTTAAATGTTACGTATGACGGGGTGTTTGGTTTTACAGACCCGGGTAAAGGCCAGAAAATGATGAACCCACAAGACCAGGCAACCTGGACTTGGACAGCTCTTAAAAACTCAGGTGCGCCATTATCTCACCCGCAATATGGTACAGGCCCAACTCCTATCATTCCTGACTATCTTAAAGTGGGTCAGAGAAGTGGTGTAGTTGGTACTATTGATCTGGCAGCAGAGAAATTAAAATACAATATTACCGGACCAACCATCGGTGATTATTATCAGGTAATAAAAGCTAATAAAGAAGGTACAGATTGGTACAAAGAATTAACCCAAACCGGTACAATTCAAAGACATTCATTGGGCTTTGAAGGTGGTGGTGATGCTTCACGCTTTTTTGTTGGTTTATCTTTGCAAGACCAACAAGGTATTTTACCAAGCCAGAGAGCAAAACGTATTGCTATGCGTGTAAATACTGAGTTTGACGTTTTCAAAAACGTAAGAATCGGTGAAAATATCCAGCTTACTTATCTTCAAATCTTAGGTCGTCAGGGAGGTAATAACGGTTTACAGTCATCACAAGATGAAAATGATATCCTTGGTGCCTTCAGATCTCCAACTATTATTCCTGTTTATGACGAATTTGGAGGATATGCCGGTACAACCGCACTGGGTTTTGGTCAGGGTTCAAACCCTGTTGCTAACCAACAAGCAGGAAAACTGAACAGAAACTTTAACGCTATTGCGTCAGGTAACTTCTATATTGAGATTGACCCAATTAAAGATATGACATTCCGTTCTTCTATCGGTGGAACCTACAACAACTCTTATGGTTGGGGATACGGTCGTCCTATCTATGAAACACTTGAAAACAAAGGGGTAGTTTGGTCTTATAACGAAAATGCCAGATTCAGCTTAGGCTGGACTCTCACTAATACTCTTACTTATAAGAAGAAATTGGGTGTTCATAGCTTAGATTTATTGGTTGGACAAGAAGCCCTTAATACCGGACACGGGAAAAACCTTGCGGCTGACGGTCGCGCACCATTCTCTGGTGACCCTAACTATATCACCATTTCTACTTTGGATATCAGAAACCCTGCAACCAGTGGAAAAGATAATGGGGTTAATTTTAACTCATACTTTGGTAGAGCCATCTATAGCTTCAAAGATAAATATATCATTACCGGAGTTATCAGACGTGATGGTTCTTCTCGATTTGGTTCAAACAACAGATATGGGGTATTCCCGGCAGTATCTGCTGCATGGAGAATCTCGGATGAGTCATTTATGAAGAGCCTTCCTTGGGTTACAGATTTGAAAATCAGAGGGGGTTATGGTACAATGGGTAACTCGAACAACGTTTCACCTGTAAACCAGTTTAACCTTTACGAACAAAATGTAGGAACTTCTGGTTATGACATTAATGGTACAAACGCCGGAATCGTAG